>JARRNM010000106.1:0-12905 GCA_037384945.1 Deltaproteobacteria bacterium | reverse complement strand
CAGGTCACCGCCATTGCGCTGATGACGTATATGTTGCCGAACTCAGCCGCAAAAAAAGCGCCGAAGCGCATGGCGCTGTATTCTATGTTATAGCCGGCCACAAGCTCTGACTCTGCTTCGGGAATGTCAAAGGGTACCCGGTTGATCTCGGCAATAGACGAGACAAAATAGATGAAGAAAGCCAAAAAGCTGAAAGGGCTGCTAAAAAGAAACCAGTGTTGCAGACCCCCGGCTTGGGCCCTGATAATGGACTGAATACTCATACTACCGGTGGCCAGTACCACCACCAAAATGGCCAGGGCGTTGGGAATCTCGTAGCTTACTATCTGGGCGGCTGAGCGCATACCACCCAGAAGAGCATACTTGTTGTTGGAGGCCCAGCCCGCCAGGATCAGACCGACCACAGTAAAAGAGCCAGTGGCCAGCAGGTATAACACCCCGATGTTGAGGTCGCTGATGATCCATCTCGGCCCAAATGGGATTACCACGAAAGAGAGAGCGGTGCCGAGGAGGAGCAAGTAAGGGGCAAACTTGAAAATGCTCCGGTCGGCAGCGGCGGGGATGATATCCTCTTTGAGGATGAGCTTTACCCCGTCAGCCATAAATTGCATGAGGCCGTACGGTCCCACCCGGTTGGGGCCCCTGCGGGAGTTGGTCCAGCCCGCCACCTTTCTTTCCAAAAAGGTATAAAGCCCCGACATGAGCCCGAAAAAATTAAGTACCACCAGGGCGCAGGCGAGCATGATCAATGCAGCAGTAGGAGTGTAACCTATTTGCTGAAAGAGCCTCAATTTGGTGAAAAGGTCGTTGACTAGGTTTTCCATAGGGTCAAATGCCAAAAATGCCTAAAGTTCCTAAAGTTTGATGATCGGTTATGGGTCGTTGAAATCGTTCAAGCCGTTGAAATCGTTAAAATCGTAGAAACCGTAGAAGTCGTAAAAGTCGTTATTCGTTAATTGGTCGATTCATCAAATGGTTGATTCGTCATTGAATCAATTCATGACCATTTGACTATTCGACAAATCGACCATTTGACCTGCTGTCGTCTGTCCTCTTACATCTAACCTCTGATCTCGTCTCGCCCCGCAGTGCTTAGTCCCTAGTGCATAGTGCCTAGTGGTTACCGGTCGACCTCAGGTGCCACCACGTCCAAACTGGCAATTAAAGCCACCAAGTCAGCCACCATTAAACCGGAGCCAACCTTCTCGACGATGCTCATTGCTGAAAATGAACCGGTCATGATCTTCAACCGGTGAGGCTTAGGTCCACCCTTGCTGATAAGGTAAAAACCCAATTCACCCCGAGGTGCCTCAGTGCGCACGTAAAACTCTCCTGGCTCCACTTTCAATTTCTTTTTCGTTCTATTCCAGTAAGGGCCGTCAGGCATTTTTTCCGTACATTGGCGGAGAATTCGCACACTTTGCTCCATCTCTAAAATACGTATCCAGTAACGGCTGTAGCAGTCGCCAAGCTCCCCAATTCCAGAAGCGCCAAAAGGAACGTCAAAGTCCAGCTCCCCGTACACTGAATACGGATCATCCCGCCTGAGGTCCCAGTCAATGCCGCAAGCCCGCAGATTTGGCCCAACGAGTTTGTAGTCTATGGCATCCTCGGGGCTGATCACCGCAACCCCCGCCAACCGTTCCTTGAAGATCTTGTTTTTGGAGATGAACCGGTTGTATTGCTCCAGCCGCGGCTCGAAATAGTCGAGAAAACGGTTGAGTCTAAGGAGGAACCCTTCGGGCAAATCGAAGGCCACTCCGCCGAAGCGAACATAGTTGTAGGTAAGGCGTGAACCACAGAGTTCCTCGAACAGATCATTAACCCACTCCCTCTCCCTCAATGAGTGGGTGAAGGGAGTCACCGCCCCCATGTCCATGGCGAAGGTGCCGACTGAGATCAAGTGGCTAATGATGCGGTTGAGTTCAGCCACCAGCACCCGAATGTACTCGGCCCGCGGCGGCACCTCAACGGCAGCCGCTCGCTCTATGGTAATGGCATAGCCCAGGTTGCAGTTCATCGCTGCCAGGTAATCGAGACGATCAGTGTATGGCATGAAATGAGCGTAGGGCACCTTCTCGGCGATCTTCTCTAGCCCCCTATGCAGATAGCCGATATCCGGACGGCAATTGTGGATTACTTCACCATCCGTGCGGAGGATGAAACGGAGGACCCCATGAGTACTGGGATGGTGCGGGCCCATGTTGAGGACCATTGTTTCAGTGGTCAGAGGCATTTATTTCTCCTGTAACCCCACTACTATCCCCTCAACTTCTTCCCTGGTTGTGCCAATGCCTCGGTAGGCTGCAGCTTCTGTATAGTCCTTCTGTAGGGGGTGACCTTCCCAGTCAGGGGGAAGGAGCAACCTGCGAAAATCTTGGTGCCCGACAAAGTGGATACCGAACATGTCATAGGCCTCACGTTCCATCCAGCCGGCAGCAGGCCAGATTCCTGAGACCGAGTCTACTCTCAAATAGAAATGGGGGAAAAATGCGGGGCGATCCAACCTCACTTTAACAATAAGCTGATGGCGGTAGCGTAACGAACAAAGATGGTACACCACCTCCATCTCATCTGCGTCCTCCATATAGTGCACCCCGCTCAGACAAGCGAGGGTGTCGAAGGCGAGATAAGGATCACCCTTGAGGTAGATGGCCAGGCGTAGCAGCTTCTCCTTGGATACGACCAGATAGGGGTCTCCCGGCTGGTCGTCCACCCATTGCAGATCAGCCTCGCCAATGATTCTCTTGATTCTTTCTAATATGGTCTGCCTCGGCACGATCTTGTCCACCCCCTTGACCACCGAATAGGAAAGCTGAAAGAGACCGCCGCAATTGGCACAACTTCCCATGGCAATAACATATTTTGGTTCCGCCATCTGATCGTAGAGGAGGCGCAGTCTCGAGGCCATTTTATAGGTGAGGGTACCGGCCACGATCATCAGGTCCGACTGCCGGGGAGTGGGACGAGGCACGGAACCTAAGCGGTCAATATCAGCCCGCGGTCCGCCGGTCTGCATCAGTTCAATGCCGCAGCAAGCCAGACCAAAGAGAAGATACCAGACCGAAGATAACCTGAACCAGTTTAACGCCTTATCCACCGTGGTGAAAGCTGCACCAAAAAATCCTTCGGAAGGCATTTTATGATAAATGTTTACCATGTCATGATCCCATTAAATTTTGAGGAATAATCCTCTCGCAGACAGTTCTTTTAGAAGACTACGGGTTTTTCTTCCTCCAGGATAACCCCCTCTTCCAATTCTTCTGGCACCTCTTTGGTCCACTTGAGGTCGCCCCGGTTCCACATATAGATCAAGCCCAGGAAAAGAATTAAGAGAAATACCACAACTTCAATCAGGGCCACGAAGCCTACGCCCAGGCCCAGCCATTTCTTGAAAATAACCGCGCAGGGAAAGACGAAGGCTAATTCAATGTCGAAAATTACAAAGGCTAGCGCTACCGCATAGAACCTAAAATTGAACAGAATCCAGGCCGAACCCACGGGACGTTCGCCACACTCATAGGTGGTGAACTTGTCTGGGTTGTCTTGCACCCTAGGGGCCAGAAGCTTTGATAGTGTAATGATCACAAAGGTCATGGCCAGCCCGAGGATGATGAAAATGAAAACGTTGGCGAAATGAAAAAACACAGTTCTCCCCTATCCTTGTCAATCCGGTTTGCCTGCGCACTTTCAGCAGGCCCCACCGTTTAGCCAAAATCCAGATTGATTAGGTTTTGCGATTAGATCCACCATAGAGGCGCACACGGGGGAAAAGAGGATTTGCCAGTAAATAAACGGAGCAAATATACACCATCTTACTAGGAAATTCCAGTGAAAAACAGACGCAACCACTCGAGGAGGAGAACGACAATTGAGTCCAACTGGAATAAATACAAGATAAGTAGAAGCGTAATATGAACTTGAGCGGGTAGTACCAAGTCGAACCAAGTTATCCTAACCCAAGGAAAATCTCAAGGCAAAAGAAATCAAAAATCCATTACCCCCAGTACTGATTATTTTTTCATCCTTCCGGTTCAGGCTCATTACCCTTATTTAATCCATGATGGCACCTAACCCGTATCCCTCACCAATCCCCTGCCGTGACCGTGATCTTGGTTATTAATATTGACACCTCCTCTTTTGGCTTTATCTTGAAGCAACTAGTAAAAACTTTATCGGCTCTGAGAGAAGTACAGCCATATCCGTATTTGTAGTCACGCCAGAGGGTGAATTTATGAAAGATCCGTACTAGTGGGGGGGAGGCTGAGCTGAACAGAAAGGAGAGAGTGATGAATACAAGATTTATATTGATAGCTTTGATGTTGGCTGGGGCAGCCCCAACTGTTCAGGCTGAAGTCATCACCAAGATAATATCTTACCAGCACAAAGGTGTGAACCTCGAGGGGTTTTTGGCCTACGACGACTCCCTAAAAGGAAAGCGACCCGCAGTGCTGGTTGTCCATGAATGGTGGGGATTGAACGATTACGTTCGCAGTCGAGCTAGACAGTTGGCCAGTATGGGTTATGTGGCCTTCGCCTTGGATATGTACGGCGAAGGGAAAGTGACCAAACATCCCTCCCAGGCTGGAGAATGGGCGAATCAGATAAGGAGCAATGTCCACCAATGGCAACAGCGTGCCCTTGCCGGACTGGAAGTGCTGAAAAAGGATCCCAGAACCGACGTCAACCGTATTGCCGCAATAGGTTATTGCTTCGGGGGGTCCACGGTGCAGCAACTGGCCTATAGCGGTGCAGATATTAAGGGGGTGGTTAGCTTTCATGGTTCACTCGTCCTGCCCCCGAACGGTGAGGTACAAAAAGTCAAAGCGAAGATATTGATCTGCCACGGGGCTGCTGATCCACTTACAGAAAGAGGACAGATTGAGCAATATATAACGGCCATGGAAAAAACCGGTTTAGACTATGAGATGATAATTTACGGTGGAGCCAGACACGGCTTTACTAATCCTGAAGCGGACAAATTTGGCATGGATCCCGTCAAGTACAGCAAGTCGGCGGATTTGAGATCCTGGGCGGACATGAAGGTCTTCTTTGCCGAGATCTTCCAGTAGAGATAATAGATTGGTGATAAATCTCCCGTCCCTATTGGCCAAGGAGGGGAAACCAGGACTAACGGTGAAGTGAATATGGAGTATAGTGTTCAAGGGCGGCTTGGGGTAATTTTCGACATAGACGGTGTACTCTTAGATTCCTACAAGCTCCACTACGAGTGCTGGCGAGCTATGGCTGAGAAAGACTCAATTGCCCTTAGCGAAAAGGACTTTGATTCCCTCTTCGGCCGAAGGGGCAATGAAATCGTCCGTGAGATATGGGGTGAGGAGCTCCCCGCTGAACAGATTGTCTCTATTCACCGGCAAAAACAAGCCTTGTACCGTGAAAAGCTGCAAGGGAATTTTCCCAAGATGGACGGCGCCATCCAACTCATCGACGGTCTGGTCGCTGAGGGGTTTGTTCTAGGAATTGGCTCCTCGGCACCACCGGCAAACGTTGAAATGTCCTTACGGGGTCTGGACCGGACAAATGTTTTTAAGGCAGTTGTCAGCGGAGATGAGGTAACCCGCGGCAAACCGGATCCACAAGTTTTCCGGTTGGCAGCCCAAGGGATGGAGGTGGAAGCCTCAAGTTGTGCGGTAATCGAGGATGCCCCTGCGGGGATAGCGGCAGCTCTCGCCGCCGGCATGACCGCAATTGCTTTGGCGGGCACCGCGCCTCCTGAGAGTTTAACTGCGGCACATCTGGTGGTGACTTCGCTACGACAATTGACCCCTAAGCGGATCGCCGAGCTCATCCTCAGTCGTCGCGATCGCCCCTAAGCCCTCCCCCCAGAAATAAGCCTAAATCTGTGGACAAGGAGCACTGCCAAACCACAAAGGCTCAATGTACCCAAAGAAGATTGCTCAATGAGAGGAGAACTTTGTGGTCTTTGTGTACTTTGGGGTGATCAGCCTAATCAACATCAAACCGCACGAGTCCTGAACTAGTCCGACATCCGCTGATTGCTTAACGCCCACTTTTTCATTTTGACTTCACTTACTTTCAAAGTCACCAAGCCAACCGTAGGGATTTTTCCACTAACCTGGAGAGGTATGCGCAACCTGGGATCGATATGGATAGCTATGTTCTCCTGCATTCCGAGAAAGGAGAAATTCTCCGCATCTTTCTCGCCTGATACCATTGGTTCCGATTCCACTGTTACCCTCAGTGCATCCACCTTGCCTTTTTTGTGCACCCTGCCTTCCCCGCTGTTCGCGAAGTAGTCAACCTCAAGATTCTCCAATCTCTGGTAAGTCAGTCGCACCTCATGCAACTGTTGCTTGCCAAAGACGCACAGCGTTAAAACCTCGCCCCTTTTGTCAATCGGAGCGGCAGAAACAAGATATATCATAAGCATAGGATCAATTACCTGCGGGCACTCCCGGCGAGCGGGAGCGTATGGATAGAAGCTAGTCTTCACATCTGTCCATTTTGCCGGCTCAAGTGAGGTCTCACCCTTGGTTTTGGGCATTCTCCGCAACCTATGAACTCCTTCTTCACTGAACCAGTAGGCTCTCTCGATATCGTCCCTGCCACGGCGTAGTCGGACCCTGTAAAGGGAGCTAACTTGCTTGGGATCAAACAAAACTTGATTCCATAGTCTTACCGGGCGACTGAAGATGTAATCTATGACCCTACTAACCTCGAGATTATAGACTTCTCGGCCCACGGATGGCAGTTGAATGGACTGGGGGTAGGTTCGCCAGATTGCTTGGAATTCTGCTGCGGGAAAGGGAGCCAACCGAATGTCAATTGCCAGGTCCACAATAGTTCCTTGGGCACCAAAGGAAAGATCACTCCAGAGCACCCGGTGAGGATCGAGCTTGAGACGGCTAAAAGATTGGGCCCAGACAGAGCCGCTAGGCTGAAGCAAAAAGGCAAAGAACCAGAGGATCACCCCTGCTGACAACTTTTTCCTGGTATTCATCCAAGGTCTCCCAGAAACCATTCACTTTCAGCGGACGTAGTAGCGCTTCCCATTGAGTAAAAGGTAGAAGCGATGATCCTCTTCGTCTTCGCGGATGAACTCTGCAAGCTGATAGTAAGCGGGGCGCAGGAAGCGAGCAGGTATTGTCCCCTCCATTACTCTGCAGTAAAGTACATTGTCTCTGCCCACCCGGAGGGTCTTGGGGTCAAGGGTTTGCCTTGTTCTTAGATGCTTTATGGATAGGAAAAGCTCTCCTTGATCCTCTTTTTCCTTTTCTTTCTGGTGCAAAACGCGGGTCACAACCAGAGGGGTGTCCTCCACTTCCACATAGCACCTCTGCTTGCCCAGTTGAATTATATATAGTCCCCTCGACTCCTCCCTACGCAGATGCTGGCAGAGGTGTGAAACTATGTCAGCGCGCTGCATAGGACTCCCCCGATAGTACCAGTCCCCTTCCTTGTCGATGAATATACCGCAAGGCAACAGTTGCCTTTCGGATAGAGACAGCTGGGGTTCTTGCTCGTCGGTCATTCTGTCTCCGCCGCGCAAAGCGCTCCGTACTGCGAGACGAGATGTCGGGCGAGACGGGAGGTCGAGTATATTTAATGAACCTCGTCTCGCCAGTCTCGCTCGTCTCGCTGATCGATGTTTTTGTGCCTAGTAAAACTAAAACTCTTTTTTGCTATCGAGTAGCAGCGTAACCGGCCCCTCATTTATCAGGGACACCTCCATCATCTCCTGGAATCTTCCAGAGGATACGGTCACACCAAGAGTCCTGGCATGGTCAATAAAAGCTTCATATAAGGTTTCGGCCTTGGCAGGCTCAGCCGCTGCCACAAATGAAGGCCTTCTCCCTTTGCGGCAGTCTCCCCAAAGGGTAAACTGGGATACAGCCAACAGGCCGCCACCTACATCAAGGAGAGATCGATTCATTTTGCCCTGTTCATCAGCAAATATCCTCAGATGAACCACTTTCTCCGCCAGGTACTCGGCATCCTGCCTTCCGTCTTTGTGACCTACTCCCAACAAAACCAGGATGCCTTGGTTGATGCTTCCCACTTCTTCGCCTGCAACCCGCACCCTGGCCTTTCTTACTCGTTGGACTACTGCCCTCATTTTTCATTTCTCATTTGTCATTTATCATTTCGCATTTATTATTACTCAGTATTAACGTCGCAAAAATCGGGACCATCAATTACTATGAGCTGCACTTAGATCTTGATTTTCGAGCGGTACTAACACTTTTCGCAATAATCGCTATCAACTCTTCGCACTCTCTGAGAAGTGGGTCCACTCGATCCCTATCCATTAGTGGAACTTCCTTAATCACCTTGAGCCAGAATCGTGATTCCTTCAACTCTTTTAATGCGATCCGAAGCTTGTGCACGAAATCCCGCGCTGATTCTGCACCTCTGGCCTCTTCATAATTTGCGCCAGGAGATGTGCCACTTTTGAGCAACTGAAAGGAAACATGCTTGCCTACTGCATCCTGCGGTAAATCCCTTACAGTCTTGATAGTTTTTACCGCAAAGGCTAATAACCGATCCGCCAACTCCTCATCTTTTCTCTTCTTTAGCATGGCGCCCCCCTGTCATTTGTAAGTTACCATCTGTCGTTTCTCATTTGTGGTCTATACACTTTGGGTTTTTCATGTGCGCCAAAGCCCCAAGTCTTTAAGGACCAATGAGAAATGTTAAATGCGAAATGACTAATGTTTTGTTTCTAAAAGCCTGAGCAACTCTTTCCAGATTTTCTCCCGTCCTTCTCCGGTCATGGCGGAAAATTCGAGCAACTCCTCTTTTTTCCCTCCGAGAGTTCCAGCAATAGCGGCAAGCTGTTTATTCCGTTTGTTTCTGGAAAGCTTGTCAACCTTGGTGATTACAGTGACGACCTCTATGGACCTGGTTTGGAGCCAGTTCCTTAGGTTTAAGTCTTCTTTGGAAGGTTCCCGGCGAATATCCAGGAGCAGTACCATTCCCCTCAGATTGGACCTGCTGCTCAGATAGGTCTCCACCATGGGTCGCCAGCGCTTTTTTACTTCAGCAGGTACCTTTGCGTATCCATATCCCGGTAGGTCCACAAAACGGTAAATTTCATTGATCTCGAAAAAATTGACTAGCTGGGTGCGACCGGGTGTCTTACTGGTACGCACCAGTTTCTTGCGGTTTAGTATCCTATTGATGAGTGAAGATTTTCCCACATTTGAACGGCCAGCGAAGGCCACTTCCGGCAGGTCCGCAGGTGGGTACTGCTCTGGGGTCGCCGCACTACCGACAAACTTTGCTGAACGTATTATCATGATCGTCGCAAAGGGCTATGGGCATGGCGCATAGCGTCAGAGGTAAGTGCAGGAAGTATATCCAACTTTGACGCGGGAATTTGAACCTTTGAGTTTATGGAATTCACCTGCCTAAAAATGCCTTGAGTCATTGGGCACCAGGCAATTCGCGGTGCGCTAGGCGCTTTCCGCTTTGTGAGTTTCCAGATAACGCTCCAGCCGGTCCATGCCCTCGGCGATGTTCTCAAGAGAGTTTGCGTAGGTAAGCCGGATATAGCCTTCCCCGTTCGGGCCGAAATCAACTCCTGGAGTAACGCCCACCTTGGCGTTGTGTAGAATATCAAAGGCGAAGCGGTAGGAGTCGCTGCTGAATCCCTTGGCATTGGCCAATACATAAAATGCCCCGGTCGGTTCAACGGTAATACCAAAGCCCATTTCTTTGAGCCGCCGGATCATGAAGCGTCGACGCTCGTCGTAGGTCCTTACCATGCGTGCCACTTCTGCAGCCGCTTCTTTGCTTCTCAGGGCCTCGACTCCAGCCCACTGGGCCATTGCACTGGCAGAGATGAAAAAATTCTGCTGCATTTTCTGCATCGCTCGAACGAAACCCTGAGGAGCAATCACATAGCCCAACCGCCAGCCAGTCATGGCGTAGAGCTTTGAAAAGCCATTCAAGACGAAACATTCGCGGGTGTATTCTAGGATTGTATGTTCTTCCCCCTCATAGACCAGACCGTGGTATATCTCATCTGAAATAACCATTGATCCGAGGTGGGCAATTTCAGCCATCCGCTCTGGGGACAGAAGGTTTCCGGTAGGATTGGCAGGTGAGTTCAGGAAAATCGCCTTGGTGCGAGGTGTTATTTTCCGGCGAATCTCTTCGGGTCGAAATTGGAAACCGTCTTCTTCGGCTACGGGTATCCTGATCGGAACCCCCTCGACGAACCTGATGAAGTTGGGATAACAGGCATAATGCGGGTCCGAGATGATTACCTCATCGCCTGCCTCCAGCAGGGCGCCGAAAATCAGCAACATGGCTGGTGAGGTTCCAGAGGTAACAATAACTTGATCTGGAGAAATCTCCACTCCATAGTTTCTCTTGTACTGATCGCAAATGGCCTCCCGTAGTTCCAGGAGTCCCAGGCTGTGGGTGTAGTGAGTTTTACCCTCTCTCAGCGCCCTTTCGCCAGCTTCTCGGATACAAGAGGGAGTATCGAAATCCGGCTCTCCAACCTCCAAGTGGATCACCTGCTCGCCCTGTCTTTCGAGCTCCTGGGCGCGCTCGAGCACATCCATGACTATGAAAGGCCTGATTTCTTCGGCGCGTTTGGTGATCATAAGGAAGTGTCTAAAATTAGGTTATGGGTTATAGGCAACGGGTCGTTGAAGTCGTCCATCATAGAGGTCAGAAGTCGGAGATCAGAAATCAGCTTTCTCCCTGACCTCTGACCTCTGATCTCTGACCTCTAAGCTCTGCCTGCTGCTTCTAAATTACCTTGTGCAAGGGATACTCGATAATACCCTCTGCCCCTCGCTTCAACAGAGCTGGGATGAGGTCACGTACCTGGTCCTTGTCTACCACGACTTCAATTGCCAACCATTCACTCTGGTAGAGGTGGGACACAGTAGGGGCATTGAGGCTGGGAAGAATTTCCATCACCCCCCTCACCTTGTCCTCAGGCACGTTCATCTTCAGACCAACCATATTGTCAGCTTTCAACGCCCCTTCCAAAAGAAGGGAAATCTGCTTTATTTTTTCCCTTTTCCATGGGTCCTTCCAGGAGTCGAAATTGGCAATCAACTGGGTGTTGGACTGCATGAGCTCATGGACTATTCTCAAGCCATTGGCCCGCATGGTACTCCCGGTTTCAGTGACCTCGACGATAGCGTCACACAGCCCGTCAATAACCTTGGCCTCTGTCGCACCCCAAGAAAATTCCACCGTAACCTTGACACCATGTTCCTTGAAGTAATTGCGGGTGAAGTTCGTCAGTTCCGTGGAGATCTTTTTACCTTCCAGGTCGGCCAGGTCTTTGATTTCCGACTCCAGGGGAACTGCCAGTACCCATCGTGTCGGTCTCTGACTTACCTTGGAATAGACTAAATCGGTCACCACTTTCACCTGAGAACCGTTTTCAAGTATCCAGTCTTTCCCGGTAAGGCCTACATCGAAGGTGCCACTCTCGACATAGCGTGACATTTCTTGAGCCCTGCAAATGGAGCAACTTATTGTGGAGTCATTGATCTCCGGAAAGTAATTGCGAGAGCTTAGAGAAATCCGCCATCCGGATTTTTGAAATAATCTTATAGTAGCGTCCTGAAGGCTGCCCTTGGGCACACCTAATCTTAACTGTGGCACGGGGTAAATTACCTCCTCTTCTCACGCGGCTTAGCCGCAGTCAAAATCCAAAAGACTATAAACCATTAGATGGGGGATGTGTGATCGACAATAACAGTCTCAAACCCAAATCCGCAATCCGCAATCTGCATCGAAGTCGTAAACGGTAAAGGGTAAACGGTGAGCGGTAGACTGTATACAGAGTTATCCGTTATTAGTTACACGTTATAGGCATTCCCTGACTTCTGACCTCTGATCTCTGACTTCCGACTTCTCTGGTCTGTACTCTATCGTCTGCCCTCTGACCTCCTACCTCCTACCTCTGAATTCTAGTCCTTACCTTATGCCCTATGCCAAATCCCACATCGGCAATCCGAAATCCGAAATCTCACATCTCATTTGTAGACTTTCTTGGGATCGAATACCCTGCTTGCAGTGGTAATCAGCTCGCCATCCTCGAGCTTGCGGTAGAAACAGCTCCCATACCCCTCGTGGCAAGCGGCCCCGCCTACCTGGTGAACCTTGAGCAATACTGTATCCTGGTCGCAATCCACATAAATGGCACGAACCTCTTGAATGTGGCCTGAAGTTCCCCCTTTGAGCCACAACTCCTGGCGGGAGCGGCTCCAGTAATGAGCCTTACCGCTGGCAAGGGTTTTCTCCCAGGATTCCTCGTTCATATATGCCAGCATCAACACCTCTCCCGTATCGTCGTCCTGAACGATAGCAGGTACCAGCCCACCACTTTTTTGGAAATCAAGCATGTTTTCCCTTCCCAGGCCAAACGGTTTTATTCAAAGTAAACCATCCAGGCCCCGCCTCCCGCCCTGAGAGCTTAAGGCCCGGAGGGCGGCCCCCTCGTCTCGCTCGACTTCACGTCTCGCCCGTCTCGCCTAGATCCTGAACCCGAGCACTTGTTGTTATTATACCTATCTGCCTTTGTCAAGTCAGTCATTTCATATTTCACCTTCTCTATTTATCATTTCTCATTTGCCATTAGTTTGTATACCTTGGCAAATTCATTATGTCCCTCGTTCGAGGCTCTCGCCCCGGCAATCCACAAAATATTGTGCCAGCTCTACACCCAACTAAGTGTGCATCAAGGGATGGAATGCACAGTCTGCTCATTCCATTTTGAAGCAACCGGTTATCCTGTGAGATACTGACATTTCCCATTTACAAAACCCGCCTTCTTGTGTACCTTACAATTAGTTCATATTCCTACTTTGATTGATTCACGAGAGACCATCTTCTTCGCTTGGCTTGCATCCATACGACTGTCACGAATCTTCCCGCTCATTGCTAAG
>JARRNM010000105.1:0-10276 GCA_037384945.1 Deltaproteobacteria bacterium | reverse complement strand
CCCGGGGAAGGTTTGGCTTCTGGAAATACGAAGTGGGGAACATGGACCACAGAGTCATGCAAGGGGTGGAGGTGGTGGATCGCTTGTTACTTGGCCAGCCTGAAAAAACGGCACTACTGTAATAGTAGATAACTTTAGGTGAAAGACCTGCTATGTCCGGTGATCTTCCCCATGTTCTCATCATCATCGTAACCTGGAATAAACAGGAATATCTCCACAGACTTCTCAGTTCCATCCAGCAAATCTCCTACCCAAACTATACTGTTCTGGTCGTGGACAACGCCTCGACCGACAATACAGAAGAAATTACAAAGCAATTCGAATCGGTCATCCACAAGAGACTGCCAGAAAATGTTGGTGGGGCAGGTGGATTTAATGCCGGTTTAAGATTCGCCCTGGAAAAGGATTACCCTTATGTCTGGTTGTTGGACGACGACACAGAAGTCGACAAAGAGGCATTGACGAAATTAGTTAATTTCTATCTTTCTAAAAAGAGTAATAATATTGGCTTATTGGGATCTCGAATCAACCTGTTGCAACACAAAGAGATTATTCAAGAAGCCGGAGGGAGACTAGACATAAGGCGCGCAGATATTGTGCTTAATTGTCATCTTGAGACTGAGGCAGAAAAACAAATCTATAAAGTGGATGTGGTGCCAGCATGTTCTTTGTTTACCTCCCGAGAAGTGATAAAACATGTAGGCCTCATAAACCCTTCGTTTTTTATAACTGGCGATGATATTGAATGGAGTTTAAGAACGAAAGCAAAAGATTTTGAGAATTTTGTCATCACTGATGCAGTTATATATCATAATTTTATCTGGGCCGGGGATAAGTTATTTGATAGCTTTCGAATTTATTATCACATTCGCAACTTTCTTCAGGTATTACAATGTTACCTTACCATTCCTCAATTCGGCTGGGTGCTTTTTAGAAGACTATTCTTATATTTTGTCCTGAGTGTTCATTTTGTTGTTTCAAAACAAATGGCTCCAGTTAACACTATTATTGCGGCTTATCGGGATTTTCTGAATAATAAAATGGGCAAAAGGGATTTCGCCAAACATGTACTAGGGGCTGATGGAATACATATCCCGACTGCCCATTCGAAGATACTTTGCACTTTCTTTCTAGAGGATGTTTCCAAGCTAATCACTTGGGTAGATAAGCATCCACAAGTCAAGATTGACATACTATCTAGAAAGAAACTCAATCTTTTGTTGGATTTACCGCGCAAGGAATACAGCTTGTCGGTTTTCGAGCTATTGAGAGTATTCAGGAATAAATATGATTTTATCGTATGTTATGAAAGATCACTGTTATTCTATGTACTGGCGATTAGATTTAATAGATTCTTTTTGCTCAAAGAAAACAAACTTATTACTATTTCAACTTACGAACGTATCTTGATGATACTCAAGCTCTCTGTGATCTCAATGTGTGTGAGTTTATTGCATATGTTCTTATATCCGGTGTTACTGTCTAAAAAAATATTTGGTAGATCACCGCTTGCATAATCTCAAAAAATGAAAATCAGCGTAGTCATACCAGCATACAATGCTGAAAGCACCATTGATCAGGCCGTGGCCCAGAGTCTCGCCCAGGCAACAGGGAGCCTCGAGGTTGAAGTGATCGTTGTTGATGACGGTTCCAGTGATGGCACCGCAGAGGTCGCTGAATCAGCAGGTGCCAGGGTGATCAGGCAAGACAATGGAGGACCGGCCTCTGCTCGCAATGCAGGTTGGCAGTCTGCCAAGGGGCGGTTTATTTGTTTCACTGATGCGGATTGTATCCCCTCTGCAGACTGGGTGTTACATTTGCTCGAAGGATTTACCGATTCTCAGGTTGGTGCGGTAGCTGGAAGTTACGATATTGCCAACAGCAACTCGTGGTTGGCCCGCTGGGTACATTGCGAGATAATGAGGCGCCATGACCGTATGGTCGGTTCTGTCAGGGCTTTTGGTTCATATAATGTGGGGATCCCGCGATACGTATTGGAAGCTACCGCGGGATTTGACTCTGCCTATCGCAGTGCCAGTGGGGAGGACAATGATCTTTCCTACAGGATTCTCAAAGCCGGCTGGCAGATTGCCTTCAGACCTCAGGCGAAAGTGGCACATTTCCATCCGGAAAAACTCTGGAGATACCTAAAAGATCAGTATCGCCACGGGTACTGGAGAGCGAAGCTCTACAAGGAGCATCCCGATATGGTTGGTGGGGATGATTATACTTTATTGCGAGATAGGATAGAGCCCGCCTTGATACTGGGGATTGCCGGGTGTGCTGCCCTGACTCTGCTTGGAATTACCAGCCTGTTCTGGCCCTTGTTTATTATTCTGCTGGTATACACCTGCATCCATCTCTCCTGGCCTCTTAGCTGGTGGCTGGGTAGAGGCACGATTGACGCTCTTCCTTATGCAGGTGTCACCTTTATGAGGGGATTCGCTCGCACCCTGGGGCTAGGTGTCGGCATTCTGAGATTTGGCCTACAACTTGCTTGATTTAAGCAGACCGAATGAGGTGCTAGACCTAATTGCCCTGGACCACGGAGCTGTAAGGCATAAGTTGCAGATGGAAAAGAACTCTTCCAAGAAAACCTTAATTATTATACCCGCCTACAATGAAGAAGGCTCTATAGCGAGAGTGGTCGAGCATATACATAAGCACGTTCCTCGGGCAGATATTCTGGTAGTTGACGACGGTTCCCGCGACAGGACAGCAAGGAGGGCAAGAGAAAGCGGGGCCATGGTGATCAACCTGCCTTACAACATGGGCATCGGCAGCGCCGTACAAAGCGGCTTTCTTTTTGCCAAGGAAAAAGGCTACCATTTTTGCGTTCAGGTAGATGGCGACGGGCAGCACCCGGCAAGTGAGATTCCTCGTTTGCTGGCAGCGTTGGAAAATGGTGTGGACATGGCCATCGGCTCCCGGTTTGTCGAGTCAACCAATTATCGACCACCGTTTTTCCGGGCGATGGGCATAAAGATTTTTTCCCTGTTGGTCAGCTTGATCGTGGGCCGGAAAGTGTTTGATACCACCTCGGGGTTCAGGGCTTGCGGCCGCAAGGCGATAGTTCTTCTCACGCAGACCTATCCCCACGACTATCCTGAGGTGGAGGCCTTGATTACCCTGAATCGCAACGGCATGAGGTTCGTGGAAGTTCCTGTGGAAATGAACTATCGCCAGGAGGGTAGGTCCTCCATATCAGCCAAAGCTGGCGCTTACTACATGATGAAGGTAACTCTGGCCGTTTTGGTGGCCGTGATCAAAAGGAGGAATGGACAATGATGGAAATCGCCACACATTTGCGGGTCATCATAGGTATCCTCTGTTTTGCCCTGGTTGGCATTATTATCGAGCTCATTAGGCAGAATAGGTTGAAGGAACACTATGCGATCATCTGGCTGTTGACCGCTGTGAGTATTTGCGTTTTCGGCATCTGGCCTGATTCTATCAATATCGTTTCGCGCATAGTGCGACTTCACCATCTGACCACCCTATTCATGGTAGCCTTTCTCTTTTTGCTGGCGATTGTGTTGCATTTTACCCTTGCCATCAGTCAGCTTTTTGATCGAAACAAGCGGTTAACCCAGGAGGTGGCGTGGCTGAGGTTTGAATTGGAACAAATGAGGGAGGTAAAATAAAGTGCCAGGTTTAAGGGGGCTCAAGTACCTCCCCGGCCGTTCAATCCATCCTCTGTCTTCTGCACTCCCTTTGGGCGTAGGTCCTCTACCCGGGAGGCTTCCTTCTCAGTTTGCCAGGTTGTCAAATACGCTTTCCAGTGCCTCCTGGAGAGCTTTGGAATCGGGACCCCCACCTTGAGCCATATCCGGCCTGCCGCCACCTGTGCCGCCCACCATTGCTGAAAGTGTCTTAATAATTTCGCCGGCGTGGAAGCGGTCGGTTAGATCTTTGGTCACCCCGCAGATGAGCATGGCTTTCCCATCTGGAGACTCTGCACCCAGAACCAGCACCCCGGATTTGATCTGATCTCTGAGGTTGTCCAAAATCACCCGCAAATCTTTGGGGTTGTCAGCGTTCACCTTTTGGGAGAGCACCTTGATACCGTTTATCTCGCGAGTGTCTTGACCGGTGGGAGCGAACTGTCGGCTCACGGCTTGGGCTTTGACCCGCTCTATCTCTTTTTCCAGTTCTTTCTGGTGAGCCAGCAGCTTTTGTAGCCGGACGGCCAAATCCTGGGGTGCTGCTCTGAGTACGGCAGCCGTCTCTTTCAAAATTTTTTCTTGTTGCTGAATGTATTCAAGGGCTCCGGTTCCGGTAAGAGCTTCGATGCGGCGGATGCCGGCAGCCACCGAGCTCTCGCTGAGGATTTTGAAAAGACCGATGTCACCGGTGTGGTGGCTGTGGGTCCCACCGCAGAGTTCCCTGGAGTAATCACCAATAGAAACCATGCGTACCTCATCGCCGTACTTTTCACCGAAAAGGGCCATGGCTCCCTGGGTGACAGCAGTATCCATATCGGTTAATCGTTCGGTGAGATCTTCGTTCTGGAGAATACGTTCGGTGACCAGCTTCTCGATGGCGACAATCTGTTCGGGGGTAAGTGCTTCACCGTGGGAAAAATCGAAGCGGAAGTAATCCGGCCCTACGTAAGAGCCCTGCTGTTTGACGTGGTCCCCCAGGATATTCCTCAGTACGTAGTGGAGTATATGGGTTGCTGTATGGTTGCGCTCGGTAGCCTTGCGTTTTTCCTTGTCTACCGCCAGGGTAACCTCTTCTCCCACTCTAACAGTGCCCTGCCTGACTTGACAAACATGGACGAGCAAATCACCGGGTGTCCTATGGGTATCAAGAACTTCCAGGGTGAACCCCATGCCACTGATGCGTCCAGTATCCCCCACTTGCCCACCGGCTTCGCCATAAAAGGGAGTTCGCTCACAAACCACTTCAACCCTCTGGCCTTCGCTGGCCTGGTTGACCGCACCTTCCTCGGTGAGCAAAGCCAGAATGACCGACTGATCCTCCGTCCTGTCATAGCCGGTGAAGGTGGTCCTCACTCCCTGGGCCGTGAGTAGTTTGAGGGCCTCCGAAGTTTCCATTACACCCGAGATCTTGAAGGCGGCCCGGGAACGCTTGCGCTGTTCCTCCATAAACTGGTCAAATCCCACCTCATCTACCTCAAAATCCTGATCTCGAGCAAGGTCCATGACAATATCGATGGGAAAACCGTAGGTATCGTAGAGCTTGAAGATGGTTTCGCCGGGAAAGACCTTGCTCCCGGCCTTTTTTAGTTTTTCAACCTCTTCTTGAAGTTTGCCCAAACCCCGGTCAAGGGTGGCGGTAAAGGACTTCTCCTCGTTTTTCAGGGCCATTTGAATGTAGCTCCTGTTTTTGGCAATGTCCGGGTAGGTGTCCGCCATGGCACCGATTACCCCTTCCGCCACTTGGTGCATAAAGGGCTTGTCGATGCCGAGAAGTCTCCCGTGCCGTACTGCCCGGCGAATTACTCGGCGCAAAACGTAGCCACGGCCCTCGTTGCTGGGCATCACCCCGTCACTGATGAGAAAGGTGGCGGCCCGACCGTGGTCGGCGATAACCTTTATGGAAACATCCTTGCCTGCATCCTTGCCGTGGGCCTGGCCGCTGAGCTGTTCAATGACGGAAATGATATCTTTAAAAATGTCGATGTCGTAGTTGGAAGTTACCTTCTGGAGCACAGCGGCAATTCGTTCAAGACCGGCACCGGTGTCGATAGAAGGGGCGGGAAGAGGCTCCATGGTCGAGTCTTCTTGGCGATTGAACTGCATGAACACCAGGTTCCACAATTCCAGGAAACGGTCACAGTCGCAGACACCGGCAGCACAATCCGGTCCGCAAGCCAAGTGCTCTCCTTGATCGATTAATATCTCGGAACAAGGACCGCAGGGACCGGTGTCTCCCATGGCCCAGAAATTCTCGCTCGTTGGCAGAGTGAGGATTCTCTCCCGTGGAAGATATTTGTTCCACTCCTCCAGTGCTTCCTGGTCAACGCCCAGCCCCATATCTTTGTCGCCTTCATGGACCGAAGCGTAAAGGCTGTCTTTGGGAAGGTTGAGGTGCTCGGTGAAAAATTCCCAGCCGAAGCGGATGGCTTCTTTCTTGAAATAGTCGCCGAAAGAGAAGTTACCCAACATCTCAAAAAAAGTGTGGTGCCGGGCAGTACGGCCCACATTGCGCAAATCATTGTGCTTGCCCCCTGCCCGCATACACTTCTGACAGGAAGTGGCCCGTACATAATCTCTCTTTTCTTGACCCAGAAGAGGTCGTTTGAACTGGACCATGCCTGCGGTGGTGAAAAGCAGGGTGGGGTCGTCATGGGGTACAAGGGAGGAACTCTTTACTATCCTATGCTCATTGGTTTTGAAGTATTCAAGAAATGCCTTTCTCAGCTCAGCGGTCTTCATTCTTTTGTGGTCTCCTCATCACCTTTGTCTTTGACTTTCAGCCCGTATGATTTTCTCACCTTCACTTCGATCTCAGAGCAAATGTCGGGGTGTTCCCTTAAAAAGGATTTAACATTTTCGCGCCCCTGTCCCATACGTTCTCCGCCATAAGAGTACCAGGCGCCGCTCTTATCAACGATGTTAAGGGCTGTGGCCATGTCCAAAACGTCTCCTTCTTTGGAGATTCCCTGACCGTACATGATGTCGAACTCCGCCTCTTTAAAGGGAGGTGCCAACTTGTTTTTTACCACTTTAACCCGGGTTCTGCTGCCAATGACTTCTTGGCCGTCCTTAATAGCGCTAATCCGCCGGATATCCAGCCGTACGGAGGAGTAGAACTTGAGAGCATTGCCACCCGTGGTGGTCTCAGGGTTGCCGAAAAGCACCCCCAGTTTCATCCTTATCTGGTTGATAAATATCACTGTGGTCCGAGACTTGCTTATGGCAGCGGTAAGTTTACGCAAGGCCTGAGACATTAGGCGAGCTTGCAGTCCCATGTGGGTGTCGCCCATTTCTCCTTCGATTTCTGCCCGAGGCACTAGGGCTGCCACTGAGTCGATTACCACTGCGTCAATGGCGCCGCTACGTACCAGGACCTCTGTAATCTCCAGAGCCTGTTCGCCGGTGTCTGGCTGGGAAATCAGGAGATCATCCACGGTGACTCCCAGTTTGCGAGCGTAACTGAGATCGAGTGCGTGCTCAGCGTCAATGAAGGCTGCGAGCCCTCCACCTCTTTGGGCTTCGGCAACAACGTGGAGGGCCATAGTGGTCTTACCCGACGATTCCGGACCAAAAATCTCTACTACCCTGCCCCGAGGTATTCCTCCGAGACCCAAAGCAACATCCAGAGAGAGAGAGCCGCTTGGAATCACCGGGATATCCGCAACCGTTGCGTCGCTGCCGAGGCGCATGATGGCTCCCTTACCAAATTGCCTTTCAATCTGGCTCATGGCCAGGTCGACAGCCTGTTGTCTTTCCTTGGTAGTGGGCATAGTCTTTTCCTTTTTCCCAGTTTCGGGCAATAAACGTTAAACTTTACCGGAGCCAAAAACAGTCTAGCTGCCAGTTGGATGCGGATTAAGGTGATGCCGGTGCGGCAAGAGGCATACGGTGCAGTTTCGTGTAGATCGCCCCGGTTGGCCTAAGGTCACTCTTATACAATATTATTTCATCCGCGTCAAAAGAATTGAACTCCGGTAGTTCCACCGTCGACATAGCTTCAATCAACGATTGAAGCCGACGACGGTCCTTGACTCGACCTATAGTGAGGTGAGGACGAAACCCCCTCTCTTCCCGGGCAAAGTCCAGTGTTTCCAGCGCCTCTTCCAGACCGGCCTGGATGTTTGCCAGCCGGTCGACCTCTCCTTGGAGTCCCACCCAGATTACCCGGGGCTTACGATAACTGGGAAATGCTCCCAAGCCGGCTGCGCAAAGGGTGATAGGGGGCTCATCTCTAACCAACTGCGCCACAGCTGCGGCAATATCGTCCACCTGGGCTGGGAGAATATTGCCCAAGAATTTAAGGGTTAGGTGAATGGACGCCGGTTTCACCCAGCGGACACCAGTCCGGCTCTGTTTGAGTTGCTCTTGAATGGCAGCCAGTTTTTCTCCAGTCTCCTGGGGAAAATCAATTGCGATGAAAGATCGGATCATAGGGTATTGTTTCCAGCCCGGAAATTTCCCCCTCTCATTTTCTACTTCCCTGAAACTTTCAAACCGCCATGGACAGCCAGATCACCTTTCCAATATATCCGCAACGGCACGGAGGATCTAGTAATTTTATCCCCATATATAAGGTAAACTCAAGGCAGTATTTGTATAACGGTTATGTATCTACCTCCGGGTAAAAATCTCCTCTCCCCATGAGGCAGTGGGGGAGAGGGGGCATGTAGTTAAACTGTACCGTAATGTGCAAAACCGTTTTTGCACAGTGATACTATTCTATGGCTTCAAGGACCGGAGAGCGGAGAAATAGCTGTAACTAGTTGGAGTTACCTGCTTCTTGGAGGGCGAGTTCCAGATTAGTACGTGCTTGGGCAAAGTTGGGGGCGAGACGCACAGCTTCGCGAAAATGGGCAATGGCCTCCTTTAGCCTGCCTTGACGCGCCAGGGCGACACCAAGGTTGTTGTGGGCTTCCGGATAGTCGGCTCTGAGCTTCAGAGCCTTGCCATAGTGGATTTCAGCTTCAGACAATTTTCCTAACTTGACTAGTCCATTTCCCAGATTATTGTGGGCCTCGGCATAATCGGGTTTGAGCTGAACCGCAGCAAGGTAGTTCCTAATGGCGCCGGGGATATCTCCCAGCCCGAATAGGGCCACACCTAAATTATTGTGTAACTCTGCAGAGTTGGATTTGAGCTCTAGGGCTGCAGAATAATGCTTTATCGCCTCCTTCAATCTTCCTTGCCTGGTCAAAGCAACTCCGAGATTGATTTGTGCCTCGGCATAGTTCGGGCTGATCTCAAGTGCTTTAGTGTAGTGCGCAATTGCCTCTTGAAGTTTACCTTTCTGAGTCAACACGTTTCCCAGGTTATTGTGTATTTGGCTGTTGTGACTGGTTGCCCGAAGGGTATGCTCAAAGAGGGTGAGACTATTTTTCCAGTAGCTTACCTGCACAGTAGTACACACCATCAAGGCTGAGAGCAGTATGGTTGCTGCTACGGCCAGAGCAGGTTTGCCATAGCGCCAACTTCCCAGCAAATCTGTCACGCCCCAAGCTATCATGAAAAAGAGGCCGATCAGGGGCACATAGGTATAGCGATCAGCCATGGCCTGTGCTCCCACCTGCACCAGCCCAATTACCGGCACCAGAGTTCCAACATACCAAAGCCAACCTACTGGAAGATATGGATAGCGACGCCCTAAGCGGATGACCGCAATGGAGATAACTAACAATAGTAAGCCGGCTCCAGCAGCCTGCCACATGGGTAAGCCTTGCCCCGGATGAGGATAAAAGACTGCCAGGTTCTGCGGCCAGATCATCTTTATTATATAATTGACATAGGAAACCAACCCGTTGGCGACGCGAATATAGAAAGGATAAACTTCCAGGGCACCCACGGCTCCCCCACTTCTTTGGACGAGAAAGGTTACCAGGCAAGAGCCAGCCGCAAGAACAAACAAGGGAGTTTTTTCCAAGAGCAGACTAAAAGCTTGGGCCTTCGGCTTTTTGGTAAATGTGGACGGGTGGCTTTGCCCAGCATGACTGCTGCCAGACTGAGCGAGTCGAATGCGCTCGAGAGGCCAGTAGTCCAGCAACAGCAGAACAAATGGCAGGGTTACCACCATGGGCTTGGCCATGAGGCCGAGGGTAAAAAATAGAATTATCAACAGGTAACGATAGAATCCAGAACGCTGCACATACCAAATGTAGCTCAAAAGGGTTAGGAACAAGAAAAAGGTGCTTAATACATCCTTGCGCTCAGCCACCCAGGCAACCGATTCTACGTGGAGAGGATGAAGAGCAAAGAGGGCGGCTACGAGACCGCTTCTCCACAGAGCCCCAGTCATCCATCTCAGAATGAGAAACAATAGTAAAGTGTTCACTAAGTGAAAAAGTACGCTGGTTAGATGATGTCCTTTGGGGTTTAAATCAAAGAGTTCACAATCCAGCATATGGGACAACCAAGTCAACGGATGCCAGTTGGCCGCATGAGTGGAGGTGAAGGCCCAAGTGAGGTTGTCCCAACTCAGACCGGTGTTCACATGCACATTGTCTGTTACATATTCACTGTCGTCGACATGAATAAAAGCATGATTTCCCACCTGCCAGAAGACCACAAGGGTGGCTACCGTCAAAAACAACCCTATAAACAGTTCACGACGCATAAAA
>JARRNM010000104.1:0-10570 GCA_037384945.1 Deltaproteobacteria bacterium | reverse complement strand
GCTCATGCAGTTTTTGCTTTTCCACCACCCGGAGGCGGCCACTCCTGGCTCTGGGGTTTGCTCTTATCTCTGATTTTCCCGGCACCACTGGCTTTTTGTTGACTAACATCGCCAGCGGTCTGCCCTCGCATTGGCAGATTGGTGAGCTGGTCGGGCAGCGGCACGATCGAGCCCAGGTGGCGAAGGTTTGTTTCACCAAGCGGTCCTCCAGAGAATGAAAAGAAATGATAGCCAGTCGACCACCAGGTCTGAGCCAGTTTAAGGCTCCCTGGAGAAAGGTCTGGAGGTGATCGAGCTCCCGGTTTACCGCCAATCGTAAGGCTTGAAAAGTGCGAGTTGCCGGATGGTGCTGCCGGGGTCTCTTGTTTGCTGGAATAGCTCTGTAAACCACTCTGGCCAAACGATCGGTGGTTCCTATGGCCTCCTCATCTCGAGCTCTAACTATGTGGCGGGCGATTCTTCGATGCCACCGTTCCTCGCCGAAATTCCAGATTATTTGAGCCAGTTTGTCCTCGCTCAAAGTGTTGACCAAATGGGCTGCAGTGCTTTTCTCCCTAGTGTCCATGCGCATATCCAAAGGGCCGGCTAGGTTGAAGCTGAATCCCCTTTCCGCCTCATCCACCTGAAAAGAAGAGAGGCCAAGATCCAGGAGAATCCCGTCCACTTCCTGGACCTGCAACCGGGCTAGGACCGAGCCGATGCGGGCAAAGTTCTCCCGAACCAGCACGAGTCGGTCCTGGTAAGACTGCAGGTTAGAGCTTGCCTTAACTAATGCCTTCCCGTCCCAATCTATGCCGATTAACCGGCCGTCAGGCGCTGTTTTTTCCAGGATGGCCCGGGCGTGGCCACCACCACCTACAGTGCCATCCACAAAAGATTTTCCCGGAGCGCAGCGGAGATATCCAATCACCTCCTCTAGGAGAACTGGCTTGTGCTCCTGCTGCTGCAACGCATTAACCACCGGGCATATCATTCCCAAATTTTAACCCCTCATCGAAGAGTGCGATGCGGGGTATTAAAAAAATAATTGAGAGTTCTTCAGGCCTAAGCGGACAAACGGAGACGCGGCGGCACGGCGTAAAAAGGTCTGCTGCGCTGTTCATGTTCCTCGGTCCGTGAAGCCCCTGTTGTCTTCACCCGCCATAATCCTTTCGTTGAAGGTTGAGGTCACTCCGCGCCGCCGCGCCTCCGTTTGTCCAACCCTTTGTCTCCCCAGTTAGGGAGGGGAGGAGGTACCTGATTGTCAAAGAATCTTTATGTCGATTTATCAGATTCCTAGCTCGGCCAGGGTAGTGGTAATTTGCGAAAAATTATCATGGGCTGTCTTGATTTCTTGATCCCAGTAGTCCTTGCTCCAGATCTCGAAACTTCTGAGCATACCGGCCAGTACCACCTCACGCTCCAAAGACGCCTGATCTCGCAAGGTTTGGGGAATTAGAACTCTTCCTTGTTTATCGAAGTTGCACTCGCTGGCACCAGAAATGAAAAATCGCTGGAAGGCCTTCACGTCCTGACGAACCAGAGACAGTGATCCTAGCTTTTCTTCTATTATTTCCCACTCTGGTAAAGGATAAGCAACTAGGCAGCGGTCGAGGTTGGTAATGACCAAACGGTCTTCATAGCGGGTTTTGAGTATGTCTCGAAACCGTGCAGGAATGCGGATACGTCCCTTTGCATCCAGGGTATGTATTGAACGGCCCCTGAACATCTGGACTCCCTGAGATGACAGAATTGACACTTTTGACCACTTTTACCCACTTCTTGACACCTTTTATACAGTTCTAACCACTGAATGTCAACTTAAAAACAAAATCAACCCCTGTAGAGCTTATAAGGATGAATTTCCAATATACAGACACATATCAATATATAGAATAATTATCTAATATAAAACTACATTGTGTGTCAAAGGTCAAGGAGCGAGGGACGGGCGTGTCCTCTTTAATTTCCCTTCTGGTTTTGCCCAGTGGCTGAAGATAAGCCTGTTTCACAGATAGTGTGAGCTCAAATTTCTTACCAGAAACACAGGATTATTGGTCATTGGGCCGGGGTAACGGGTAATAGGCAGGACATACCTCCCACAACTCGTGATCCCTCACCCATGATGCCGTCACGTTAAGTGTTTCACTTCATTTAGAGAAAGTTCAAAGAAAAAGGGCAACGGTTAGTGTCTTTTTTGGTGGCGGAAAACAGCGGCGTTATGCTCGACCAGAGTGGTGGAAAAGTGGTGGGTGCCGTCTTTTTTGGCGACAAAGTACATATAAGGTGTGGAGGCCGGATTCAACACCGCCTGAATAGATGCAGCCCCGGGATTACATATGGGACCGGCGGGCAGACCTCGTCTCGTGTAAGTGTTATAAGGGGTGTCAGTCTCAAGATCGGCTCTCGTAAGGTTGCCATTGAAATTCTTGAGGCCATAGATCACCGTGGGATCGCTTTGAAGGCGAATCCCCTTCTTTAGTCGATTCAAAAAAACACCGGCTATCAGAGGTCGTTCTTCCGCTGCGGCGGTCTCCTTTTCCACTACAGAGGCCAGGATGACTACTTGGTGGCGCGTAAGTCCGAGGTGCTCAGCTTTCTCCTCCTCGGTTGGCCCAAAGTTTTGGTTGAATCTTTTCACCAGTGAGGTCAAGATATTCTCCACCGGGAGGTTTCTGGCAAATTGGTAAGTATCGGGAAAAAGATAGCCTTCCAAAGTTGAAGCAGGAATGCCCAACTTTTGGGCAAAAGCGGGGTTGCTTGCTGCGGCGATGAAGCGATCAGCACTTGCCAGACCATGAGAATCAAGGAGTTCGGCCATTTGCTCCATGGTGTAACCCTCGGGGAAGGTGATCTGGTGGAGGAGAACCTCACCGCGGACAATTTTGTCGAGCACCTCTCCCGGCCGAAGTCCAGTCGAGAGCTGATACTCACCAGCCTTTATCAGGCGGGCTGATCCCTTAAACCTTACCAGCCAGCCGAATTTCTCTGCGCTGCTAACTATGCCCCGTTCCTCGAGCAAGTTGCTAAGAACACCAAGGGACATACCGGATGGAATTTCTATTACCACTTTCTGCGGTTCATCACTGGCGGGAGCACTGATAAATTTATACACATCAGCCATAAGCCAAAGGGAGCCAATGGCAAGAACAATAAGCAACCACCAGAGGTGGCGGAGGCGTTTCTTTCCGGAATTATTAGTGGTGGCTATGGCAGACATTTTTGTTACCAACCGATCGTCCGTGTCGCTACAAGGCACCATTACATTTCTCAATTCTCATTGCACATTTTTCATTTATCATTTGACATCCAGCTGCCCTGCCAATCTAGGCTTGATTCCCAATGCCCAATGAGAAATGAGAAATGCGAAATGATAAATATTTTTGGTGGTTACCTCCTAGTGGCTTATCCAGTAGTACCTAATTACGGCCAATTTCTCTTGTAGCGATCAAACGGTTCCGGCAGTAACCCTCTCTGTCAAAAGCCGATAGATGTTGAGGCCGGCTTTTTCAAAGCCCTTTAGACCGTAGACCATGTTAGCTTCCAAAACCACATAATTGCCTTGGCAAATGCAAATATCGAGCCCGACTTCGTCGAACTTGCAGCGGCGGGCCACCTCTTCTGCAAAGCGGAGGGGCCCGTTATTAATATGGTGGAAGGATATTCGTCCTCCAAGAGACACATTGCTTCGATATTCCCCAGGTCGAGCAATACGCCAATAAGCGTGCGCCACCTTGCCTCCCAGCAGCACTATGCGCAGGTCGCGGTCGATGGGCAGGTATTCCTGGATATAAGCCAAATCAGACGTTTTCAAGTAGCCCTGCAGATCTGCCAGGTTGCGGATTAGAAAAACTCCTCTGCCCTGTGAGGAGCCCCTGGGGATCTTGGCGATAAAGGGATAAGAGAAATCCTGCAGAATGCTCTCGGATCTCTGAGTCCCCTGATAAATTCGGGTGCGAGGGTGGGGGATGCCAAGGAGAAAAAAGAGCTCTGTTTGTTTGACCTTGTCTCCCATGTAGCGGTAGTAGTTTCCTGGAAAAACCTTCTTGCCCAGGGTGAGAAATACGTCTTCGTAGAGACTGCTTGGGTAGTAGATGGTCTCCGCCTTCCGAAGAAGTTCCAATTCAGCCTCACTGTAATCCTCGATGTTGGGACGCACCCCCAGCGTTCTCACAAGAGGACTGTGTCTTAGTCTTTTTCCCAAAGCGACTCTTCGTTTATGCATCGTCCCTTTGTTGCTTGCGGCCATATGGGTATTTCGCTCAAGCATGGGGCATGGAGCAGAGAGAAAGAAGCCAGGAGTCAGGAGTCAGAATTCAGGAGAAAAGCAATCAGGATTGACTTCATCTAAGCTACCGCCTCTTTGAACCGCAGAATTTCGAACAGGGAATTTCGAATATCGAAGTGATCACTTCATCATTCTGCGGTTCCTTGTTCTGCGGTTCGATATTCGCTGTTTCGAACCTTCTGTCCTCTGTCATCTGCTTGCCCCGTGAAATTGCGTTAGCACTATTTCACTGGGGTCGTCCGTCCTCTGACCCCGTCTCGCCCGACCTCCCGTCTCGCTCGTCGTCCTTATTAAGGGACCTACCCGATGACCTGCTCCACCGGCTTATAAGTATAACCTAAATCGCGGGCCACGGTTTCATGGGTGACACAGCCGCGATAGATGTTGATCCCCTTTACCAAAGCCGGATCAGAAGCCACAGCAGCCTCGAGACCCTGGTTGGCAATTTTTAGGGCGTAACCTATAGTCATGTTGGTGAGGGCGAAAGTTGCGGTTCTCGGTACGGCACCAGGCATATTGGCCACACAATAATGAATAACATTATCTACCTTAAAGACGGGCTGATCGTGAGTTGTGGGTTTACAGGTTTCACAGCACCCTCCTTGATCCACGGCCACATCTACAATCACTGTTCCCGGCTTCATCTGGGCGACCATCTCATGGCTGACCAAACTTGGGGCGCGACCTCCCGGGACCAAGACTGCACCAATAACCAGGTGGGATTCTCGCACTGAATGTTCAATGGTGTCGGGGTTGGAAATTAGTGTGGTGATGGCCGAGCCGAAAATGTCATCAAGGGCCATGAGGCGAGATTGATTAATATCGATTATCTTGACCATGGCTCGCATTCCCACGGCGATCTTTGCCGCATTGGTGCCCACGACACCACCTCCCAGGACAGTGACTACACCCCGGGAAACCCCAGGAACGCCACCCAAGAGCACACCGCGCCCACCGCTGGGCTTTTCAAGGTGATGGGCTCCCACCTGAACGGCCATTCTCCCAGCAATCTCGCTCATGGGGGTCAGCAGAGGCAGGGAATCGTCAGCTAGCTGAATGGTCTCGTAGGCAATGCCAATAATGTCCTTTTCCAAGAGGGTTTCTGTCAACTTCGGTGCTGGAGCCAAATGGAGGAAGGTGTAAATCATAAGACCTGGTCTCAGGAGATCATATTCTGGTGGCAAAGGTTCCTTAACCTTCATCACCAGGTCCGTCTCTCCATAAACCTCGGCAGGGGAGGAAACCAGATGCGCCCCGGCATTCTCAAATTCCCGGTCGCTGATGCCTGCGCCCTCTCCCGCGCCCCTCTCGATCAGAACGCTGTGTCCTGAACTCTTTAGTAAGCGCACACCCGCCGGGACGATTCCCACTCGATATTCCTCGGTCTTTATCTCTTTTGGTACGGAGATAATCATTCACCGCCTCCTTCCAGATCAAAAGTCATTTATCATTTATCATTTCGCAATTCTCATTTCGCATTTCCAATTTTTTCATTTTAGGAGCCTTTAGAGTCTAAGGGCTTTCAATGGCGAAGAGCTAATCCCAAAGGTCAGATGATAAATGATAAATGAAAAAATGAGAAATGATAAAGGTTATCTGGCTCTCATAATGACCTTGTCGGACATGTGATCCGGGTAGTAAGAAAGCTTGGCTTGGCGCAGCCCGGGCTCTCCTAGATCCTGCTCGCGGTTTATGTAAGTAAAAGCGCTCCAACCGTTTTGGCAAAATTCTTGGTTGATCACCGCGTAGCTGCCAACGAATTCAGAGTTGGCCTTCTCTAGGTGAATCACCGCTGTATCAGGATTGAGCTCCTCACCCAAGCTGAAGGCCACTACTTTTTCGTCCACCAAGATTGCCCCGCCCAGGCAATCTAGTTGGTCAAAATGAAGTAGGGCCTCCCGGATCGCCATTTCTTCATGGTGAAGAGCAGGGTTTTCCACGCAGCTCCTCAAGCGACACCAATGTTCTTCAAGGTCCAGACAGGCCTCAAGTAAGTCTCTCTCAAGAGATTGATAGCGGTATGAATATAGCTTTCTAAATTGATTGATATGGTTGCGCTTGCGATGATATTTACGACCCCTAAGATTAATCAGAGATTCAGTACGGTACACATAGTCACTGTTGGCTGGGTCCGGGATAACCTCAAGGGGGAGAGAGCCGGCATAATGTTGAGCCAATGATTCAGGTACGCGGCGGATTTCCGGCCTTTGAGCATGCCTGGCAAGATATTCTAAAAGCTGTTCAAAGGCTGGCGCAAGATTACCCTCGCCTATTGGTGGTAGAGCAAAAAGGGGTTCATTATCAGTTTGACCTACAATAAGAAGCGTATCTGCCCTGAAGCACCATTGATAGTGGTAATGGTGCCGCCAGATGAACAAATTGGTGAAAGTGAGCTCGGAAGTGACCGGTGGGCTTCTGCGAAAGCAGGAGGTAATTTGCTCCCGATCTTCAAGGCTTAGGGGCTTAAACTCAGGGTAAAGAACCGTGGGCTCCATGAAGTTTCAGGAAATTAGACCGAATCTTGAAGGTTCAGAGCATCCCCCATGGTTATCTTTTCCTCTGGGGGAAATGGTATTCCTGGACAGAGCATGTCATCCAGCTGACTATGTCATAAGCACGACAGTGGAGTCAATGGTATAAAGGTGCAGAAATTCTGCCGATCACCCTACAAGAGTTTCGCCTTTTCTTTCCTTTCAGAATGGAAAGTCGCTATGGACTCCGATTGAACATTCTTATCCGGGGAAGCCCCTGATAATATTTATTATTGACATGATTACCAAAAGGTGACTAAAATACACAGTTTAAGGAAATATTGCGAAGATTAAAATCAGCTACAGGGAGGACGGATCCATGAGCAAGAGCCCTTGCGTAGGATGTGAATTGGTCAGCGAGGACAAGAACAAGTGCTTGCAAAACTGTGACAAGCTCAAACAATACCAAGAGTTGATTCTCAAACAGGGGGTTTACGCTAAAATATAGTTAAACTCCCATAGCACTAATAAACAGGCGACCCACGGGTCGCCTTTTTTTGTCTCTGAGGTGTCGGGTGTCAGGTTTCAGGTGTCGGGAAAAAATATATGGTAAAACCTGACACCTGAACACTGAAACCTGAAACCTGAGTCTCTGGTATTTGAGATTTTTGACAAGTCCTCTACTCAAACATTCTAGAACTTTCCCACTCGGTAGAAGGGTAAGCCTGGGGACAGATCATGGCTCATATCCTTGATTGTTTCGGAAATACCTTGCTCTTACAGACAAAAGTCCATAAAATGCGGGAATAGCGGAGAAAAATACCCTGTTTGAGCTGAAAAAAGAATGCAGGCGCGAAGGATCTGGCCTGAACTGTCTAAAGAGCTGGTCGTTCCTGGTTGCGTTATCCGGCTGGAGCAATGGAGTACTGGAGTGTTGGGAAAAGCTAAGACCCGCAATTCCAATGAAAAGACTCCTTTACCATTACTCCATCACTCCACCACTCCATTGCTCCAGTAGTCCGAAACAGCTGGCCATCTTCATGAGCAAAGCCATATACCTTTGAATTGGTCTATCGAAGATCCCGCTATGGGGGTAGGACCGCTTTCCTAGATCCGAATGAATGAGGGTTCAGCCGAAGGCTTTCGATTGAGCATTGACGGGTTGATCAAGGAAATTGCATGGCAGAACAAAGACGTTGGATGAATCTTATTGTTTATCTAAGAGAGCACGCCATCTCGCGCTGGATGTTTTATAGTCTCCTCGTTGGCATTGTTGCTGGGTTAGGTGCTGCGGCTTTTTTATTCTCCCTGGAATGGCTCAAGTATTATATTTTGGATCTCCTTGCGGGGTACCCCATGGATTCACCAGCAGGGGAACACCTGGTTTATGGTATGCCCCACGGGGTATTAAACAATTGGATTCTTCTCTTGGCCCCGGCAGTGGGTGGTTTAATTTCAGGTCTGCTAGTTTACACTTGGGCACCAGAGGCGGAAGGTCACGGCACCGACGCTATGATAGATGCCTTCCACAACAAACAAGGTGAGATCCGTTCCCGGGTGCCCTATATCAAGACGGTGGCCTCGGTCGTAACCCTGGCCACAGGTGGAAGTGCTGGCCGCGAAGGACCTATCGTCCAGATCGGTGCCGGTTTTGGTTCCTGGCTGGCTCGCCTGTTCAAACTGGACTCGAGAGAAAAACGGATTCTCTTGCTGGCAGGGTGTGCGGGGGGTTTAGGGGCTATATTTCGGGCGCCTCTGGGTGGAGCTATTACCAGCATTGAGGTACTTTACACTGAAGACTTCGAAAGCGAGGCCATCATTCCCTGCGTTATGAGTTCAGTAGTTGCCTACTCGATTTTTACCTTCATCTTCGGGCATGAACCCATCTTTGCTACACCCGATCTGATTTTCGACGATCCACGACAGCTAATACTGTACGCGGTGTTGGGACTGGTGTGTGTGCCGGTGGGATGGCTTTATTCCAAGTCCCTTTACGGACTCAGGGATCATTTCTTCAGACGGATACCCATAAAGCCCCACTTTATCCCAGCTTTAGGCGGACTGGTGGTGGGGTGCCTAGGCCTGTTGACTCCTAGGGTCTTGAGCGGTGGTTATGGAACTATTCAGCTGGCTCTGCTAGGAAAGTTGACCATCAGCTTGATGGCTGTCTTGGTGTTGACCAAGATAGTTGCCACCTCTTGCACCATAGGCTCCGGCGGCAGCGGCGGCGTATTCGGTCCATCACTTTTTATCGGTGCCATGTTGGGAGGAATAGTGGGCAAGCTGGGACATCAATATTACCCCAATTTAGTAGGTAATCCCACGGCTTTCGCCTTGGTTGGGATGGCGGCCTTTTTTGCCGGAGTGGCCAAGGCGCCCATAGGCGCTCTGCTCATGGTCTCTGAGATGACCAGAGGGTATGGTTTAGTGGTCCCACTTATGTTTGTCTCCGCTATCCCAGTACTTCTTGCTGGTCGCTGGGGTATTTATGAGAAGCAGGTAAAAAACAAGTTCGCTTCACCAGCGCATCTGGCCGATCTCACAATTAATGCTTTACAGAATATGCAGGTACGGGATGTGTATAATCCGCAGAAAGCCGTGACCATGCTACCAATGGACATGCGTCTCAAAGAGATGAAGAATCTCATGATACGCACCAGAGAGTCTTTTTTCCCTGTTGTTGACGAAGAAATAAGGTTAGTGGGGATCCTCTCCTTCCCCGACCTGCGTGCCATTCTCTTTGAAGAAGCCCTTTCAGAGCTGATAGTTGTGGGGGATTTGGTAGAAAAACCAGTGGCCATTGGCCTTAACGAGACTCTGTATGAGGCGTTGATAAAGTTTATCAGTAGTGGCTACGGTCAGATCCCCATAATTAGAGACGAGCACCCTGGTCGGCTTACCGGGATGCTAAGCCTGGCAGAACTGATGGAAGCTTATCATCAAGAGATGCTCAGGCTAGAACAAGGATAGGGACTGTTCAGCGGGCAGCCGGCAGGGGGCAGCAGCTTCAACTAGGCACTATGCACTAAGCACTAGGCACCCAGGAGTCAGTTGTTCGTGGTCCGTGGTCCGTTGTTAAAGAAGCGTGGCGTAAGGCGCAGGGCGTAAGGCGGAAGGCACAAGGCAAAGGTCAGAGGACAGAGGTCAGATGGCAGCAAGTACATTGCGAATTGCGGATTGATGAAAGGCATAAGGCATAAGGCATAAGGCATAAGGCATAAGGCGTAAGGCACTGAGGACAGGGCAATAGAAAACTATTCTTTGCCCTTGCGCCATGAGCCTTGAGCCGTATGCCTCTCTGAATTCTGGATTCTGACTACTGACTCCTTACTCTATGCCCTATGCTCTGTTCGCTAAAACGTGATAGGAGGAATTGGAAAGGATGAGTGGTAAGCGAGAGCTGACAGCACTTGAGAAAAAAATAATCCACGAGTTGCAGCAGGATCTTCCGGTCACAAGTCGACCTTTTGTTGAAGTGGCGGAGAAAGTCGGAATCAGCGAGACTCAACTCTTGGAAAAGATCCGCGAATTCGTCGCCAACGGGACTATTCGACGTTTCGGCGCTACTTTGAGGCACCAACGCTCAGGATTTGAGGCCAATGCCATGGTGGTGTGGGAGGTGGCACCGGCGAGGACCGAGGAAGTAGGTGCTGTCTTGGCTTCATTCCGAGAAGTGAGCCACTGTTATCAGCGTCCGGCGTTGCCAACTTGGCCTTACCGGATATTCACCATGATCCACGGATCATCCCGAGAAGTTTGCCAAGAGATCGCTCGGAGGATGGCAGATGCAGCAGGGATAGAAAACTACGAACTCCTTTTTACCGAAGAGGAA
>JARRNM010000103.1:14306-19003 GCA_037384945.1 Deltaproteobacteria bacterium | reverse complement strand
CTTATTTCAAGGTCCGCTTTACTTTGCGGGAGTCTTTATCTGGGTCAGCATCGGAGGCCCAGCTCTCCTTGCACTCTTTGCTACAAAACAAAAAAAGGCCTCTCATATCAAAAATCACCTCATAAAGTCGGCTCACAAAGACAAACTCTTTGCATTGAGAACAAGGCAAGACCCATCTATCTGACTCTGAATAATGAGGACAACTTAAGCACCTGACGGGGCCTGAATGCGACCAAAGGCAATCACGGCATCTATTACTCGGAGGATTGTGCATAACCTCTTTGTGTTAGTAGTATCTAGAGACTGTTTAGCTAATATTGGTGGTGGCGGTCGGAGTTTGAACCCACGACGTCAGCGCCGCAAATTCCCATGGATGAGAATTAGTTTATCAAATGATGTCAAGTCAGAAGGAATCTAGCCAGGCTGGCAAAAATACACTCCTCCGTTATTAATAACAGCAGACTTCATGCCAGGTTAGGTATTGATAGATTTTCGATTTAAATCTCTTATAGTTAGCTCATGCAATCAAATGGCACTGCTGTGACAGGCAAGGCAAAATGTAAAAAATCTCGACTACCATTTGCTGAGCTGAAAGCATAACTAGTGGGAAATACCAAGTAAATAATTTTAGCATAAGAATGGCTGGTAGAAAAGTTGAGTGCAAGAAAATCCGACAGTCGCTGACTTGTTATTACCAGTGCTGAAATTAGGACTTTGTGATGCGGAAAAGGGTCTGATTTCTATCTCTATTGTTGATGTTTCTGACAGTCTTATTTTTAAGGCGCAATGAAAGTTTACATCTACATCCCTTGATCGCCACTTTCGGCTCCCGGGAGCATAGCACTACGTTTTGAGGTGAGTTGAAAAAAGGCTCTATCTGATTTACCCATGACCAGCCTGGTCAGAACTCATCTTAAATCAGGAAAAAAGACTGCTGCCACAATCTTATTTGTCAGGTATTTGCTCGCTCACCAAAAAAGGGAAACCGACTGCTGTTTAAGCGACCTCTGTTTCACCTTCGCTCTGGTCCACAATTAAAGTTTGTAGACCGCGCAATTTTTTAGGATCAACCTTGTCTTTGTTCGATTGCAGATAATCCAGGATTTGTTTGGCTATGATTTGCCGATCTTCCTTAGATATCTGTAAAAAACGAACGCCCATACCGCGAGGGGTAACCCGATCATCTGGGCCATATTTATTGGAAAAAACCACCTCCACCGTAGCCTCTATGGAACAGTCCGAATCGGGTACACTAAGACTCATATCAAGGATTTCGTAGAGTCTAGGTGGACTTGCGCATCTGATGTAGGCTCCATATGGACTGAGTTTAAGCGTTACTCCCTCAATGGAACGTTCTTCGCACTTTACGAAAACTGGCCACTTAATATTAGCTCTGTAACGTTGCTGAGTGTTCATTTTTCTTCCTCAGGTCTGAATTAGCTTTAGGTGTTGAAAGTTTTTTCCCAAGACTGTTGAGAAAATCGTGCCAGATTGCATGACTTGCTCTTATTCATGCCATTTCAACTACTTAGACGCTTATTACGGCTGCGGCTTTGCTTGGAACCACTAGTTTCGATGACGTGAATCGTCAAAAATTGCCAGTTTTAAGCAAGCACGCATAGGGTAGGACCGAGTTATGAAAAGTGCTAACCCCTCCGCAGGAAAGTTTAGATTACATCCTTTAATGCAGAGTTTTTATTTTGACGGACAAAATACTACATATTGGGACAAGGCAAAAACGGCGTGAGTGTGGAGTATGTAATACAAAGTTTCCAAAACAAAAGGCAGGGTCACTCACGACCCTGCCTTCGTCAATCGGTATTAGATTCTCTTCTTATTTCCTCAACTTCCTCCTGAACCCTACAAGACCGACCAGGCCAGTGCCAAGAAGGAGCATGGTTGTGGGTTCAGGGATCGGCCCAGGGACATCTGTGCTTTCTACACTAACATTGTCGATGAGTGCACCATAGCTGTTACCTCCAGGAGATAAGCTAGCGAAAGAAAGTGTTGCGGTCGTTGAAGAGGCCGTGAAAGAGAAGCTTGTGGGTTGCCAAATTAGCGTTGACCGAGTTTGGCCCAGGGTATCGTATAAGTAGTCCTGAACAAAGGTGTCAACAGAAACTCGCACTTGCTTAACTTGGGGTGCCCCATCTGGATTTCCTGAAAGATCAAAAGTCACTAGGTAGGTTTCGCCCGGAACAGTAAATGGGTCAAGTCTGCTTTTGACTCTTGATCAGCTGTCGCCTTATATCGGCCGCGAAACAACTGCCCATCACAGCCATGCAGGCGGTTGAATCGCTGCGTGTAAACACCATTAATGTGACACATGCATCTGGAGATATTGGCATCTGGTGTCTGAACAACACTTCATCTTAATAGGCCGTGACGTCAACGATATCCTTTTTGGGTAAACTGCCCATTTCTATTCTACTCATTAAGCATGGATAAATCGGAAAGTACTAGGTTGCAGCTTCTTCCTCTGCCGGAACATTAAGTTGTAGGGTATTCAATCTCTGGTTTGCGCGTTTGTAACCCACAAGTCCTGCTCCGGTCATGCCCAGACTCACCAACGCGAGAAGACCGTCGAAAATAGACCACCAGGAAAGACCGAAAATGCGGAATAAAGCGATGCTCAACGTAAGGAAGGCCAGGCCGGTACGAATGAGGGCCAGATAGGTTCTCCCCTGAGCCAGTGCGGTGCGCATATTTGAGAGGATCGTACGGGTGCCGGCCAACTCTGTACGTTTCCCTGAAAACAGTGTGCGGCTGCCGGCCATTTTATTGCGCTGTTCGGCAAGGCTGGTCCTGGATCGTGAAAAATCCGTGCGCAAGACGGACAGATTCGTTCTCTGGCCGGCGAGGCCGGTGCGTTCAATAGACATCTGGGTGCGAATATCGGAGAGTTCGGTGGATTTTGTGGAAAGACGTGTTTGCTCACGGACGAGAGAGGTTCGCTCCTTTGCCATATCGGTTCGATGAGTGGCGAGAGTATTGGTGAGAGCGGCATGTTCAATCAAATCCGAGGCGGCTTCCGTTTGTTTCTTTTCCAGATCATGGATGGATCTGTCGATTTCTGCGTCTGTTTGTTGAATATCGACAGTCTGAATCAGCAACGCGTGAATGGCTTTTAAAGTTGATGAGATCTCTTCGTCATATTTGTTTTCATCCATTGCGCTCTCCATTCTGTAAAGTTGAGGCAGTGAGGTTGCAATTCTTTATCTTTATCCGAGTTTGCGGGTTTGCAAATCACGATTAATTTCAAATTTGGACGCATATCCCGGTTCATATAGAACATTCAGTGTGCCCGACACCGTTTTAACAATCTCCATGATAGTTGTCAGTTCAGAATCTTCTACATAGGGACCGATGAGACGAATACCGTCGTTTTGGAAGTCGGCAGTTATCTCCAAGGTTGCCGTACGGGGATCGGTGACAAGTAATTCCTCGATTTGCGTTGCGAGGTAAAGCCTCTCCACTTCGGCCCTGGATTCGGGAGATGCTTGAAAATCCTCTCCTGCCATTACGCATTCGAGAATGCCGCAGGCCGCTTCCAGAGTTACACGATCCAGGTTCAAGACGAGATCGTAAAGCATGGTATCGCGAATGTCGTGGGCAAACATGAACCTGGCCCACTTTATACGGTGATCATCCGCATCGGTGATGTACTCGCGGGCCTTTTCCTCATTGCATGCCAAACGTTCCATGGTCATGGTCACCCGCATCTCCAGCGGTGCCTCGATACGGATCCTGACAAAATGTCTGAAGGCCGGCAAAAGCAGGTGGCTTGAATAACCGTGATACACCATGGAGCCATGACGGATTTCCTCAAGCAACGCATTTCGCATGAGTACCATATATGGCCATCTTAGTTCGCTGAACTGGTCGTAAGCCGAAGTCGCCTTGTCCAGTTTTTCGACAACTCTGACAGCTATCTCCCCATGTTTATTGACATTTTTTTCCAAATCTTCGTGAGAAATGCAGCGAACTCCTGTTTTGCTATGGAGACACTCCACCAGCAAATGAACGCCGGACATGGTTCCTCTCGAGATAAAAATAACCGGCATCGGTCAGCCTCCTTTTCACCCAGAAAATTTCAATCCTATTGAGCTTGATAGAATTGGATGGTAATGTTCAAATATATAAACCAAATACTAACGGACCGGGAGTTTATTCTTCACACCACATGTCAAATTGTCAAGGAGCGAAATGACTCTCTGCCGCTGGAAAGAGAGGATACGTCGGGAAGTGAAGATTGAGCTGTTCCCTTAAACTCCGAAGATGATTTGATTCTGGAGGTCTCTTGAGTTGGGAAAGAAGTCCCGGAAGGATCTCTGAGAGGTGGACTGGTGTATCCTCTTGGGCCATATCTACCTCTTTTCTTTAAATTAAAAGAAAAAAAGAGCCAGATAATGACCTAGACCACCGTCAGGTATCAATCACCATTTTGTTACGTAGAGGATCGAGTTATATAAAGTTTCCTATTTGCTTACTAGGACTTCATATAACATCCCTTAATCCACAATCTTGGCTCTAGGAAGGATACTACTACCTGTGGCTGCGACCCACAAAGAGCAGAAGTGTGGGATTAAAGTCAGTTATGATCATCAACTTTTATGCGGCTGCTAACACAAGCATGGCAGGATCCCGACCGAAGTCTGGCTGCATCAGAAAGCGAAAGCACACCCACGACTTCCTGG
>JARRNM010000103.1:0-14234 GCA_037384945.1 Deltaproteobacteria bacterium | reverse complement strand
GGCGAGGACATGATTGTCTTCGCCTCAACATCTGCCGGCAATCCATGTTTGTACGCTAAAATCAAATCAGTCTTTGAGACGACGCCTGTAGGAAGGTTGTTTTTACCCCTGATCAAGACCGCCCCGAAACGGTGCATTGACAGCCCTTCCATGATCCGGCCTAGAGATTCGTTTTCCATAAAAGCTTTCACAGAATTTGTCATTACATCCTTGACTTTAAAATGAAGAACAGCGTTGTGGTCCTGTTTGCTTTGCTTACGTGCCACTATGCTTTGTTCACAACTGCGACAGTATCGATACAGTAACCCTACTATGTCTGGGTAAGCAAGAACCCCAACAACATCTTTAGAATTCGGCTCTAAGGCATACAATCTATAAATCCCTCTGGATCGCATCTTATCCAACGCCGACTCAAGTGTATCCCCTGGGCGACAGAAAAGAGGTGGCGAACTCATGATATATTCCAACGGGGATTCAGCAGGCAGGGCAGCATAGTATGCTCCCATGATGTCGGTTTTAGAAACCACCCCAACCGGTTGGTTTGATTCATCAGTGGTGAGAAGGGCATTTACTTTGTATTTGATCAGGTGATTTATACTGCTATCAATGGTCATCTCTTTAGAGAGACTTATTACCTGCCTGCGCATAGCCTCTGATACTAGCAAACCTTTAAGAATAGTCTTTTTTACAACAATGGACATCGGTTCGCCTGTAGGCTATTCGCCAAGTCTTCCCAGGAGTTGATAAAATAGGTCGGAAATGTACAGAATACCGTGAATCTTGTCGTTTTCAACCACAGGAACTCGTCGAACATGCTTCTTGATCATAATGTCCAGGATCATCATCACATGAGTCTCTGGGGTAACCGTGACTACCTCGGTCGTCATGATATCGCCGACCTGAACAGATCTGGCTCTCTCGCAGGCATTATCCAGCAGACCCGTAACGTCTATGTCCTCCATCATGCCCCAGATGTGAATATGTTTTGGCCGCATGAAAAGGAGTACGTCATACATGGATAACATACCGACCAGACGGCCCTTGCTATTCGTGACCATCATGCCGAAAACTCTCTTCCCCTCTTCTTCACTAGCTCTCTTGAAGGTCTTGACTGCTTCGATCACCGGAGTGCTGGGCAAGAGAGTGTGGAACTCGGTGGTCATCACATCTCGTGCAGTCATCGTCATCCCTTGCCCTTTCACGAACCGGATGTTTTACAAGTCGTCTGCTGCGACTGCAGATATTATCTTCCTTCTTTCCGAAGCCGTGGCCTCTACCCGCCGGGCTGGAACGGGAGTCGGAAGTCGGCCCTCTTCTGCGCCGTGGCCCAGGCTGGCGACGCGAGCGTACCTGAGCGCCCGACAGCACGACTACGACCAGAAAAACCGTTCGAATCCATTACGAACATCTATCAGTCAACGATCTCGCTGCGGCGTACGGATACGATGCCACCGATCCTACGCTTGTCGGCGGCCCCATAAAAGAGTTTGTCTCGCTGGTCGATCACAACGGCCTGCACAGAACCGATTTCCGCCGGGCCCGCCAGATTGTGTCCCAAATCTCTCAGTTCATCCAAGACCTTGTCTGCAAAGCCCAACTCATAACTTGCAGAACCATTTGCAGACGTCTGGGAAATTCTGGGAGCATCAACGGCCTCCTGGATGACTTTATCGTGGTCAATTAGATCTAAGGTAATGTTGACTACCGTATTGATGATTGAGGATCCCCCTGGAGAGCCGTAGGCTGCCAATGGCTGATTATGTCTGAAAATGATTGTCGGTGACATGCTGCTTCTCGGGCGCTTGCCTGGCGCCACGTCGTTTGCGCCCGGATTGAAGTTGTCTGGGTCGGGATTGTAGGTCGGGCTCGAGTTGAAGTCGGTCAGTTCGTTGTTGAGCATAAAGCCGTAGCCCGGAACCATCAGCCCGGTTCCCCAGGCGGACTCGACCGTATTGGTATACGTAACCATATTGCCGTAACGATCAACGATGGAAAAATGCGTCGTGTTAATACCTTCCTTGTCCAACCGATGTCCGTGTGACAAGCCGCCTTTCCTTTTGTGTTTGGGATTATCGTAAGGCCGTGGATCTCCGGCTTCGACCACGGACTGACTACCATCAGGATTGATCAATGCGCTGCGCATGGCGATGTATTTATCGTTGAGCAGCCCCTTCGACGGCACATCTACGAAGTCATCGTCCCCCATCCATAAGGCGCGGTCGGCAAATGCAAGCCGCATGGCCTCAATCATAACGTTCAGCGTCCGGGTCTCCCCGAATCCGAACCCCTCGCTCTTCGAACCAATGGGGAAGCGTTCGATCAGTTTCAGGATCTGGATAACGGTGAGTCCTCCGGAGGAAGGCGGCGGCATCGAAACGACGCGATAACCGCGATAATCATCCGCGACCGGCTTGCGAATCGCCGTTTGGTAATTCTCCAAATCGGAATGCGTCATCCGCCCGATCAGTTTTGTCTGATTGTCCGGATCCAACTGGCTTCTGGTGTGGAGCTGGGTTTCCACAATGGCCTCGGCAATATCGCCGCTGTAAAAAGCATCTGCCCCCTCTGCTGCCAGAGTTTTAAAGGTATTGGCCAGATCAGGCTGTATGAGCAATTGGCCTTCTCCCAAGGGAATTCCGCCCGGGCGAAATACATTGCGGGCCTCGTCGTAAGCAGAATCGCCCGCCTCATTGGAGAGGCGGGAGCTTAAAATGCTTTGGGCGAGACGGGAACTGACCCGGATTCCGTTTTCAGCCAAATCAATTGCTGGAGAAAGGGCATCCGCCAGTGTTATCGTTCCCCATTTTTTAAGAGCCAGTTCGATGCCTCGCAACATACCGGGCACACCAACAGCAATTCCGCTGGTTGAGCGCGTGGAAAACGCAAAAGGCGCACCCGAAACTTGCAGAAACATATCGGGAGTTGCAGCAGCCGGGGCGGTTTCGCGAGAGTCGACCACAAAGGTCTGGTTCTTCTTTTTCATGTAAATCATCATGAACCCACCGCCGCCGATTCCCGATGACTGCGGCTCCAGCACATTTAAAGCAAATGCGACGGCCGCTGCTGCATCAACGGCATTTCCGCCTTGCTTCAAAATCTCAGCCCCCACCTGGGCCGCAACAGGTTCGGTGGTAGTCACGACTCCTCCTCGAACCCCGGGTACTCCAAGAGTCTTTGAGCCGAAACCTAATGCCGTACAAGGAACGAAAATCATTGCGGCAATGACGACCACCCCAATGAAACCCTTTTGCCTATTCAATGTGCGCATAAAGTTGAGAAGCATCGGTTTCTCCTCCCGTCTTTAGAATTATTTAAAAACCGTAAAAACTTGAGATTTAGTCGAATCGTTGACGAATGTGAAACTTATTCTTTATGCCCGCCGGCAATAGAACATGCTGACAAAAATCAAATTCGTAATTTGAGATGAGTCTCCATTCGAAAACCCCGTACGATGTGAAAGATCTATTGGAAGACAAGAGGTTGCTTTTTCGAAGCGGATGAATAGAAAAGGATGAATTGTTTATCGGCTTCAGCTGTATTCAAACATAATGGGGCGCTAATTAGTGCATATCCGAAAAACGGCTGTCTCCGGACTACCTCGGTCAGCTATCAGCGTTCGGCCATCAGTAAAACAACTATAATACCAAAAGGTTAAGGTGACGGCTGATTGTCCCGCCGCGACGGGACTGAGAGCCGCATCCGGAGATCTACGATTTCCCGATGAACGCTAATTAATCGGAAACAATGAAACTGATGAGAACTCGCTTTCGCTGGAGAAAAGTATAGGATGAGAGGATCTTGTGTGTCAAGCGTGGAGAACGGCAATAGTTGGTTTGGTCCGACCACCGGCCACCGAAAGTTACCACCTGGACAAGGCTCGCTTAACCCGTAACCAAAATTCATCTACTTGAGCTGAGGTTAAGGATTCGCTTTTGTACATAGACACCATTCGAAATCTACATTTTGGCGCGCAAGCTCCTACCACAGCCTTCTTTAATACCCTCTTTACCGGCTGTCTCATGATCACCCGATCTACCCACCAAGGAACCCCCAGAGAAGTTATTACCAGCATCTCACGGAGATTGTGCAATCTCGGCTTGATGGGTCCGTATCCGCTGGCATGGTTATACGCCACTCCAGGACCCCAGACTCGATCAAACCAACCTTTGAGAATGGCCGGGTAGCCGAACCACCAAGTGGGAAATACCAGCACAATTGCCTCTGCGGACACCAGATGTTCAACCTGAGCCGACACGGATTCAGTAAGATACTGTCCCTCATAGTAGCTTGCTCTCTCGGCCGGGGTCATTGCGGCATTGAACTTCTCAGCATATAGGTCTTCCAAGGTAATCTCATGCCCTCCGGCCTGCAGCACTTCGACAACCCGGCGAGTAATCGACGAGCACAGACTATCCGAAAGTGGATGAGCCTTTACAACTAAACAACGCATTTAGGTATGGTCTACAGTTAGTTGGAGGGGATCTCGGTCAAGGCGAGTTATTATATTGAGATCTCAAGGTAATCTTTCCAAAAATACTTGTTATCAGCCCCAATATCTTCGTTTTTGGGAAAAATATCGACAAGCTAAGAAACCTAGAGCTGTCCTCTGTCGTGCTACTTCTAACCTCTAACTTTCGGCTGCCCGCTGCGAGCTGTCAGCTGAATTTCGCCCCCAAGAGCGTTGTTGACTCGAGATTACACCTATTTTCGACAACTATTTGGACTTTGTCAACCAGAATAACTTGGCCCGACCATGGCCCAGGTGGCCCAGAGACACTAAGCCTTCAACATCCTAAAATCCGATTGACAGGCTTCATGTTCTGCGGCCATGACATCTAGGTGCTTGGTCGCATGCATTGTTCTTTTGTAACCGATTAGACCGACAACAGTAGCCGCCACACTTGCTGCCGCAATACTGGCATCAAATGCGGTCCACCAGGAGACCCCGAATTGGCGGAACAAGAATATAGCAATTGTAAAGAAAGCGAGCCCGGTACGAATCAGAGCCAGGTACGTCCGGCCCCTCGCCAGTTCCGTGCGCGTCTTGCAGTATATCGTCCTGCTGATTGCCTGCATATTCCGCTTCTCAGCCAAGCAAGTGCGCATCTCGGCCATGTATACGTTCTGTTCGGAAGGACTGGTCCTGTCAGGTGTGGCCTCTGTTCGTAAGGCGGCGAAGTCGGTGCGTTCAACAGCCAGGTTTCGCCTTTCCCGTGCCAGATCCGTACCTATCTCGGGAAGCTCGGTCGACCGCGTGGACGAGTGGGTTTCGGCGCACACAAGGGAGGTTCTCTCTTGAACCAAACCGGAGCGCTGCTTAGCCAGGTCGCCGTTCGTACCGGCAGGCCGGAGCAAGCTCACAGTGGTCTCGCCACTTTGTTTTTCCTGGTCTATGGCATCTTTCTGGAGGACGACCGAGCGCGATAGCAAACAGCAAATTTGATCCAGCTTCTCCTCAACCCGGTTGTTTGACTTTAGCTCACCCACTCAAAACCTCCTTCATCAGATCTTCCCGGAACAAGCACTTAAATAGCCTGGGTTCACATAGACAATCTATCAAGATATGGACGCCGGATACTGTACCACGTGAGATAAAAAGAACCGCCATTATCTCAGGCTCTTCCGATTCAGCCAGCTCTCGCCAGGGGGATTCCCCAGAGGCGTACCCGCATTCTCGAGTCGATCTCCTTGACGCCCGGCGTTTTCCTCACCAGCATCCTCACTCTGTCCGCATCCGCTATGGACTCTACTGTTCCCTCGATAGTAACTACTCCCCCCTCTGCCTTGATCTTGACTTTTTTGGCGCCCGAGATGCTCCTGTTGTTTGAGACTAGGGCTTCCAGATGGCAGCTTAAGGCCATGTCTTCCATGGCCTTCCGGGATTCCGGAGTCACTTTGTAGCGCCCCATGCTTGCTGTGTGACATACCATGTCACATGCATCTGGAATAGTCATCTGATCGCGGTCGATAACGACGTCATATGACAAGGGATGGTACCAATCCGCATGATAAAAAGATCTTGTCCATCTAACTCTTTTCTCATCCAGCTTCTTTATGAGTTGTAGGGCCTCTTCCCTGGTCAAGTTGCTGTGTTCCGTAAGGGCTCTGATGCGAAGTTCCATATTAGCAATGACCTTGACCCTGATGAGGTGAGGGACTCCATCGAGAAGGAAATGACCTGCGTGTCCATGATACACCGCATTGTCATCTCTGACCTCTCTTAGTAGAGCGGCTCGAAGGCAGGCAAGATATCGCTTTTTGTCCGAGTGGAGGCACTCCATAACTCCTGGAGCCTCACCAATGGCCCCGCAAAGCCTTTCCTCCTTTATGCCATATTGCCTAGCCGTTTCTCCAAGGAGCTCCCCGTTTATGCTGTGATAGCCAAGCCTTTGGGCTACACATTCGGCCAGGCTTTCCCCACCACTAAACGTGCCCCTCGATATGGTGATAATAGCCATAAAACCCCCCTTTCAGGCCTGCCTGCCCATCCTGTCAGGTTAGCTTTCGTCTATTAGGTCCCCATGTGATGATGCGTATGCTAACCTGCATTTTTAATGAATATTACGATAATACGTAATCGTAACTTCGTATATATCATCCTGCAAGATAATATGCAACATAAAAATGCGTATAACGCACTATTTTTATAATGATAACGTATATGCCCAAAAGCGGCAGATTGTGACTAAATGGACAAAAAAAGAGGTCTTGGGGAATGAATTGACAATGGGGGGGAGAAGGATTTTGGATTAGGCTTATTGGGGCAGTTCAGCTATTACGCTTGTGCCCCTATACTGTCCGGATTTGATCAACACGGTGCCTCCGACCGAGCGGGCCCGCTCCAGCATCCCGGCCAGACCAAGCTTACCGGCTTTCGGCAGAGCCGTAACCTCAGGGGGCGGAACAAATCCTTTGCCGTTATCTCTAATCGTAAGCCTGGTCCTTCCTTCCAAGAACTCCAGGGTGACCTGGGCGGAATTTGCCTGAGCATGCCTCTGGACATTATTCAGGGCTTCCTGGACGATACGAAACAATACCAACTCCACCTCGGTGGAAAATCTTCTTTCAGAACCAATTATTTTCAGTTGCGTTTCTGTCCCTGTGTATCGTTCCATATTAGAGGCAAGCCACTCCAGTGCCGCCACCAAACCCAGATTGTCCAGTGTCGCCGGCCGGAGATCCTGGCTTATGCTCCGCACTTCTTGCATGATTGCGTTTGCGTGTTCATGCAGATCCTCGAGACGGGACCTGGCCTTCCGCGGCAATCCTTTGACACCAGAAGCCAGATCGTCTATCTCCTGGCACAGGGCTACCAAGGACTGGACGGTCTCATCATGAAGTTCCCAGGCAATGCGCCTTCTTTCCTCCTCCTGGGCTCTGGTTATCTGCTGGAGGAAAAACTGAAGCTCCTTCTCGGCCACCTCCAGCTTGGCGCTACGCTCTCGCTCCCTTCGCAGCGATTCAAGAGAATAACTCATCAGGCCTCCAATAATGAAGACTGCACTGATTTCAAGCAGAGCATCCTCGCGGTCCGGTGAGGCAAGCACAGCAGCGGGGACCATACCGGCTAAAGCAGCCAATGAAGTTATTGCACCCCCTTTCCACCCGAACAGAAAGGCGGCCCAGAATATAGGCAACAGGTACAATATTCTCTCAATAGTGTAACGGGTTATGCCGAGATTAACCAGAGATTGATGCTTCAAGAGTTCTGTATTCTGCAGGACGGTAACGAGCAGGAACAGGGCGACTACGAACCACAAACCCGGTCTGCGAACGGCCGCTATCAGCCGGTTCGTTCGGAGTTTTTGCAGCACTTTCAAACCTTTTCATCTAACCAGCGGCTGAGGGAATGTCATCGAAACTGAGCCAGCCTTCTTTCAGTCCACGCAGCACGGCCTCTGTTCTTGAACTGACCTCTAGTTTCTTGCAAGCATGTGTGAAGTGGGCCTGAACAGTGCGAACGCTGAGACCAAGCTCCTTGGCAATATCTTCGTTGCTCCAGCTTCTAGTTGCCAACTTCAACACCTCTATCTCACGTTCGCTGAGATTGGCGGCTATAGGTGGAGTTTTGTCAGAACCATGTGTATGACGGCGAAGGAATTTATTCATAATCGAGGGATGAAGCACCGCTTCTCCCTCATTTACTGATCGAATGGCAGCAACCAGCTTCCGGCCATGAACACTCTTTAATAAATACCCCGCAGCCCCCGCTTCAAGCAGCCTGAAGACGAATTGGTCATCATCATAGGCAGAGAGTACCAGCACGGCTACGTCGGGACAAGACTCTTTGATTCTCTTCGTAACCTCGATGCCGTTTAATTTCGGCATGACAATATCAATAAGTGCTACGTCAGGCGAGCACTCTGCAGCCAGTTTCACGGCCTTCTCGCCGTCCTCGGCTTCGGCCACCACTTCAAAATCCGCTTCCTGCTCCATGACCCGGCGAATACCCTCGCGCACCACCGCATGGTCGTCGGCAAGCAATATCTTGATTTTCCGGATATTCTTTGTCCCTTGCATCATCGGTCCTTTTGACTTGCATTATTTCCCAAATACATGAAAAATGCAAATAAAAACGGATCATGACTAATTTGATTGCGCAAAACCGCATATAGATATGGCAGTAAACGCCAGTATAAAGATTTCGACCTGTGCCCTTAGGCATCGGATGTGAGGTTTCTACGATCCACATTCGCGCGCTCTCCGCTCTCGGCGGTCGGGAGGACGGCCATATCCCTGGTCGCAGTCGCGCCAGCGCGTGATTCATGAAATATGCGGGCCACTTATTGTTCCACAAATACCCCTCTTCGGCCCCAATATCGCCCTTTTTCGAGCCAAAACCGATATGATAAGAGGTCCAGAGCTGTCTTCTGTCGTCTGTCCTCTAATCTCTGACCTCTCTTTTGGCTGCCCGCTGCGAGCTGTCAGCTGAATTTTGCCCCCAAAAAGAGCGTTATTGGCCCCACGACTGGATCCATTTTGGCAAGTCAGGAAAACGGGGTCTTCAGGAAGATTCAGAAGAGACTCCTCCTAGGGAACACAGAATAATTTGCTAGTCGATTCTTTACTTCCCTTGCGCCGTGCACCTTGAGCCTCATGCCTTCCTTTTATTTAACTTGGCCCGACCACACGCTCGTTAGAATCATTCGCAGTTAAAGACTGAGTGCATCATAACGATCAATCAAGACCGGCAGTATTTCGCTGGTTTGTTTCATAATCTGAGATCTCCAGATTTCTGAAGATGGAAAGAACATTTCTCTAAATCTGTACTTAACTAATCTTTCACCTTTACTGTTCTCATAGCCGTGATGGAATCCTTGATTTTCAATTATCACATTATGAAGAGAACGGCTTGCTCCAGTGATATGTTGACTGTTTAGTGTGCCATATTCAAATGCAACCCTGATAAACTTCTTATCAGTAGGGATTAAGTTTCTAACGTACTGCCTGAATAGACCTGTGGGAATGTAGAACTCTTTTCCTGTATTCGGCCAGTCGATAGTATAATCTTTAAACAGCTGCTCTAACAAAGTATTACTTTTTGGAGGTTGGGCATAACCAGGTAGATAATGCAATTTCCCTCGTTTTCCCAATCCGGTATGCAGATCGATCAGAAAGACTGATGCATAATCATTGGTTTTTTCAGAAAGCAAGCGCTCCAGCCATTGCTTTTGCGGTTCAAAATAATTCCCACCATAGAAAATGCCATTGCGAAACTCATATTGCCCCGTTACAGTGGCTTCTCTGAGAGTTCGCATAGAAAATCTAGTAATCATGTAAACGGTTTTTAGAAAGAAAAGGCCATTTCTAAAATACCCTGTCTTCACCTTGCTTTGTGGATTTAGAAAGCCGTGTATCTTTCTGTAAGCCTCATTCTTTCTTTCAAATAGCTCTTGGTTAATATCGAAATTGCGGTTCATATCGACGTTACTTTCAGAGACCCTTCTTTTGTATTTGAATCCATAAGGATTGACAGCATGAACAAGAAGTACTCCCATGTTTTCTAATGCCTCTCCAGCCAACACCTTGGTCATGAAATATTGTTGAACAGCACTGCCGGTAAAACCCTCTATTCCATGTACACCGGAGGTCATGATGATCAGTTTTTTGGCCTTTTTCTGGGCCGGAATGTAAACTGTATCGATGGTCAGGTCAGAATCCACCTTGCTCTTCACGGTAAACTTGGATACTTCTACATCATTAAATTTGCTCTGAAGTGAGGCTGCCAGTTTTCTAAATTGTTCTCGATTTTCCTCGTATGTTTCATGGAAAAAGGTGAGCATTGAAGGGTCTACTTCACCTTTATCTTCTATCTTTTTATTTACAACAAAACTCATAGCCAAAAATCCTAGAAGCGAGGAGATCAAAGTAATTAGTATTATAGCTCTGACATATTTTCCCACTTTTTCACCTGGGTCTTCAAAAGTGGCACAATTAATCCGTTACAGTGATTCCTCCACTCATATCCGGTTCAGTCGGCAAAATCGTAGGTGTAAGAAAATCTGCGCCCCTTGCTTTAGTGCCAACTCATTCTTGAGTTCACTGCTCCCCCCTCGCCCTGAGCCTGGCGAAGGGTTGCCTCGTGCCAGCTATATTACCCCTGCCCCGCACCATACTCTATGCCCAATGACAGCGCAGCCTAGTGACCTAAATCGCCGTGTGCTTTGAGCCTCAGGCCTTTCCTTTTATTTAACTTGGCCCGACCACGCGCTTGCGTCTCAATCCATCTATACCCTTGCTAGCGGGCTTGTGTTAATGTTTAAAAAGCTGGCTTTGAGGCACAGTTAGAAAGCGGGATCGGATGAAACTACTTACATAGACATATTGGCAAGAACTCTTAACCGGGAGATGTCACATGGGTGACAGACAAGCTGATATCATAGCGGAGCTTGAAAAGGGTTGTGAAGATTCCATCGCCTTTTTCAAATCTCTGACGGCTGAAGAGCTCACTGTGCAGGTCTATCAAGACGGGGCGAAATGGACGGCCAAACAAGTCTTAGCGCATTTTATTACCATCGAACGCTCGATGCACTGGCTTTTCAAAAATATTTCATCCGGTGGTTCGGGTTCACCGGAAGATTTTGATATTGAACGATTTAATCGCACCCAAACTAGCAAATTAGACGTACTTACTCTTGCTGACCTAATCAGCCGGTTCAGAGCAGTCCGAGAAGATACGATCTCTATAGTAAGAGAGTTATCAGAAGAAGACCTCGACCGTGAAGGATTGCATGCCTTTCATGGCCATGGCAAGCTCGAACGATTCATTCGCTGGGCTTACGAGCATACCCGTATTCACGAAAACGAAATACGCCAGGCCTTAGCGTGATCTCGTAGTTGTAAGAAACGCCACGCTCTCTTTGTTCATGATTGACGTCATTGTCGATGTCGGTGAATGACTTAGCCCGTTGAATGCTCGCCCTGTGGAATTCACCTTTGTCTACCCCGTTAAACGCAGAACCTGTTTAACAGGGGCGGACCAGTCGGTGGCGGGAGTAAATGGGGCAAGCATATTTAACTGGGATATGCCAGATGTGATTACCTGGGAGCGAATGCCGGTTTGCGCGCGCCATCTTCAATGCCCCTACCCAACCTCGAGGTGTCAGGTTTCGGGTTTCAGGTGTCAGAGAAGACAAGCACAAGAGCTGAAACCTCTATTCTGCAGGTGTCAGAGAAGACAAGCACAAGAGCTGAAACCTCTATTCTGGATTCTGACTCCTGGCTCCTGACTTCTTACTCTATGCTCTATGCCCTATGCCCCATGCCCAGTGACAGCGAAGCATAAATTCGCAATCCGCAATTCGAAATTCCGTCGTCTGGCCTCTGTCCTCTGACATCCGACCTCCGATTTCTGACCTCTTGCTGCCTGTTGCTAGCTGCCAGCTGTTTTTCCCTATGCTCCATGCCAAAGTTGACAGCGAAGCTTAGTGACCCAATGACGGCGAAGCCAACTGACCTTAATCGCCTTAGGCCTTGTGCCCTGTGCCTTACGCCTTATGTTTTCCTTGATCCGACCACGGCTCCTTGATATCTCATCTTATAAAAATATCTATGCTGTCGAACCGAATCGCTGACTAGGTCCTATAAATTGGCAATTGACTGAGGGGGATACATCCGGCAAAATTATAATCAATGTTATGACCTGGTTCTGTGCACTCCCTCAAGCAAAGGTGATCGAAAAGGCTGAATGAACTGTATTTATCCCCTCTGCGGATTATTCCGCGGTCGTGGCTTTTCCTGACATTTTTGTGGTATTTTCGATTCATGTCGAAGAAAATTCTTGTCGTTGAAGACAACCGGGATCTTGCCCGCCTTCTCGAGAGCCATTTACGCGACCTGGCTTTTGACGTCGACCTAACTTTTGACGGCCCGACTGGACTGGCCAAAGCCGAATCCTGCGACTACGACCTGATTGTGCTCGATTTGATGCTGCCGGGATTGGACGGGATGGAAGTTTGCAGGCGGTTGCGTCTCAAACAGTCCTACACGCCCATCTTAATGCTTACCTCCAAGTCTTCGGAAGTGGATCGAGTGGTCGGGCTGGAGATCGGGGCGGACGATTATGTGACCAAGCCCTTCAGTATCCGGGAGCTTCTGGCCAGGATTAAGTCGATTCTCAGACGGGTGGATCGATTGACAGAGGGTCTCAGAACAGAGAGGCCTACCGTAGTCCGGGCTGGAGACCTTGATATTGATCAGACTAAGCGAAGTGCTTCCGTCGCGGGTCGAGTGATCGATCTCACGGCAAAGGAATTCGACCTGCTTTTGCATTTCTCCAGCAACCCCGGGAAGGTCTACACCCGGTCCCAGCTATTGGACATTGTCTGGGGCTATTCCCATACGGGTTACGAGCATACCGTCAATTCCCATATCAACCGGTTGCGCGCCAAAATCGAGAAAGATCCCGCCCGTCCGACCTATATACTCACCGTATGGGGCGTTGGCTATAAGTTTGCCGACATTAAAACTGCCCAAGAATAATGGCACCATGCTCAAATCACTTTATTTAAAACTCGCACTGGCTCTGTTCGGCCTCTTTGTTGTGCTGGGGATCTTCATTGTCCTTTTGACTCAGTTTGTTTCAGATATGTATCAACAGGAGGTCATGCAGAAACTGAACCGTAATCTGGCCCAGAAAATCGTGGCGCAGCAGATCCTCATTCAGGATCAGCAAATCAATCATCCAGGGCTCAAAAAGACCTTTGATATGATAATGGTGGTTAATCCCAGCATTGAAGTTTACTTACTCGATCCGTCCGGTGAAATTCTCGCCTTTTCCGCGCCAACCGGCAAAGTGAAACGCACAAGGGTTGATTTGAAACCCATAAACCAGTGGCTCGGAAGCAACCTGAGCTACCCGCTGATGGGCGATGACCCACGAAGTCTCACCGGCAAAAAGGTTTTTTCGGTTGCCCGCATACTGGAAGAGGGTCGGCTGCAAGGATATCTCTATGTGATTCTGGGAGGAGAAGTTTTTGACAACATTCTTCAGCGGCTCAAGGGCAGCTACATCCTGCAATTGAGTGCCTGGTGGATCGCGGCAAGCCTTTTCTTTGTGCTGGTCGCCGGCCTGATGTTGTTTGCCTATCTGACCCGCAGACTGAAACGTCTGGCCTCGGTAATGGATTCATTCGACCTCGAGCAGACGCCTGCCCAACTTCAGTTGATGCTGCCGGAAAACCGGCATCAAGGTGACGAAATCGACCGCCTCACCTTTACCTTCAAGCAGTTGGCGGAACGAATTCAGGCGCAGATTGAAAAGCTGAGGGAGGCGGACTCGTTGCGCCGGGAACTCATAGCCAACGTATCCCATGATCTGCGCACGCCATTGGCAAATTTGCGAGGATACATCGAAACGCTATTTCTCAAGGACAAGAGTCTCTCAGCAGAAGAGCGCAGACAACATCTGGAGATTGCCATCCGCCATTGCTCCCGGCTCAGCAAACTCATCGACGAGCTTTTTGAATTGGCAAAACTGGACTCGCGCCGGATTGATCTCAACTGCGAGCCGTTCAACATCAGCGAACTGGTTCATGACGTGGTGCAAAAATCCGAATTAGCGATCAGGAAGAAACTGATCTCCATTGAGATCCAGCTGGACCAAAGTCTTCCCTTTGTGAACGCAGACATCGCCATGGTCGAAAGGGTCATCGAAAACCTTCTTGAAAACGCCGTCCGCCACACGCCCGAAGGGGGATCCATCCGCATCAGTTTCGGTCAGGATGACGGGGACC
>JARRNM010000102.1:0-35765 GCA_037384945.1 Deltaproteobacteria bacterium | reverse complement strand
ATCTTGAGAATCCGCAAGGGTCAACCATTTGTCGAATGTGAACGGTGTGGCCATCTTACTGGCGAGAACGGCAAAATCTATGCGCCGGGGACGGATATAAGAGTTATAAGTTGCCGCCGTTGTGGCAAAACCCTTGAGAAGGAATTTATCTACTGCCCTTACTGTGGTGCCGAACAGTAGAAATGAAGATCAACCCCTCTCTCCTAAAACCCTCCCAGCCTGCTGAAGGGACCGGAGGAGAGATCTGATCAAAAAGCCACCGCCGAGGCGGCGGTGGCTTAGTTATTTGTTTATTATCTCAAATAGCCTCAACTTTAAAGCCCGTTAACACTCATGGGGCTCCAAGTTCTCTCTTATCTCTTCGCAACACTTTTCATCCTGTACACAAAGTACACGTTCATCATCGACAATGACCTTACACCGGCAAATTTCTTCCATGGAAATCGCCCCCTTTCTCGGGTCTTTCAATTGGATGAGCAGCCTTGCTCATAAATATAAGGCCGAACCAAGCAAAGGCAAGAGGATCAATTTAAGTTTCGCTAGGACCGGTATTAGCCACAAAGACCACAAGTAAAATTCTCCAAGGGCACTACCCAAGGAAACGGGACTCTCAACTGGCAGCCGGCAAAAAACAAATATCCTCTATACACAATCATTTATACACAATCCTTGCTTTATGCCGCTAGCTGTCTGCTGTCAGCTGCTAGCTCACTCCTGGCTCCTCACTCCATGCCCCATGCCCTATGCGGATTTATCGCGTGATGATCTCCACTTCTTGAACACGCGCCAGTATATTACCGCCGTTAAGATAAACAAACCTATGCCGAGGTAATATTGATCTTGCCCTGACAGGTCTGGATAAATAATTGAGCCCAGATAGTGTTCAATAAACCCTCCCCTATAGGTGGGTTCGCCTGCCTGTAGCCTCAGTGATTGTTCCAAGGGGGTCAATGGGCACAAGGTACCTGGGTTGAGTTCCAGGAAAAGAGCCCACAGCACCGCCGGTACATGCAACAGAGAAAATCGCCGCCAGCGTAGCACTGCAAGTCCACCGAAAACAACCAGGAGGATGAACCCGAAATGAAGGACCATTACCAAATCGGCAAGGAACCCGTACATAAGACATCCATTCACACGTCGCTGGAATAGCTAGTCCGGAGGTTTCATGAATCGCTTGCTGGCTCCGTCCCCCGGACCGGAGGCCCTACGGGCCGGAGGCTCAGTCCCGCACCGCGAGCGGCATCCCATTTTAGTGGTCTCGGCGGCAATTCATGAAATATCAGGGCTAGAGGTGGGTTTAATCAAATTACAGATAGTGCTGAGCCGCAATGAAGTGCTGATGTGGTGGTGTTGCCTTGTTATCCGCCCCGTACACCTAGCAAGTTGCTCAAAGACATTGTGGTATCTCGAAGCCGCTCTGCAATAACCAGGGCCAAGTTATATATGAACTTATATCCTATTTTGCTGTTCTTCTTTGTCAGCTGATGAAAATCTTCCCAGCCTAGCTGGATTGTCTCCACCTCCTCGATGGCCACCACCCAGGTGGATCGTCTAGCACCATCGATGAAGCCCAGTTCCCCAAAAACCTGACCGGGAAGAATTTTACTGATGGTTCCCGCGTCATCGCGAGGGGAAGGACCGCTAAGATTGATTTGGGCTCTGCCACTTTTTACGAAATAGAGGTCCCGCCCCCAGGCGTCCTCGGCAACGATGACCTCACCAGCGTTGAAGCGAGCTGTTTTACAGATTCTGGCAAGTTCCTCAACTTCCGCGGTGTCGAAACCTTCACAGGCCACCGAATCGGCCAAAAAGTTAGCCACCTCGTCCATGGCTGCTCTCCTGCTCCCCCCTCCCCGTCAAATCATTAGCGGTTACAGTAATGACATGCACACGCCATACCAAACTCTCTGAGGATAATCTCTTTTTGCTTGTCAGAGAGGATAACTATTTTCCCTATGAATTGCCAGAGAAATTCATTGCCGGTTTTCCAACCATCAACCCCTGCTAAACAAAACATCAGTATCATTCATTAGTGGAATGCAGCGCTCGTCTAGCCAAAGTAAAAGAGTGTAAAAGACGACGACCAAGTACATCACGGCTCACCATCGGCCTTAATCAAGAACAGTACTAGCCGCAGAGATTGGCGCACGAAGAAGGCCAAGACCTTTCGGTTGTGAGGAGCAAGAGATGGACTTAGAGAACAACAACCATCCACAAGTGTCTATAAAGCAAAAAGAGGGGTGCACCATTGCCAAACCCCTCCTGAAGATATAATTTGTCTGTGGTGCCGAAGGGGAGACTCGAACTCCCACGGGGAAACCCCCACTAGACCCTGAACCTAGCGCGTCTACCAGTTCCGCCACTTCGGCAAGGCAAAATTGATATTGCCTGATAAAGAATGTTAATGTATTCTTACAACCTTTCGTTGTCAAGGGGGAAAATCAAGGCTTCTTTCTGAGGCTGCCAGGAGTCGGAGGTTCCTTTTTTTCCTATGGAAGTGATAAACGGTATAGACAAAATCAAGAGAAGGTTTCGCAATCCGGTAATCACCATCGGTAACTTTGATGGTGTCCATATTGGACACTTGAGTCTCTTCCAGCGAGTCAAGGACTTGGCGGAAACCTTGGGGGGTGAATCAGTCGTAATCACCTTCTACCCCCACCCCATCAAGGTGCTCTCCCCCTCTAATGGCCCGCCCCTCATTACCAGCCATGAACAGAAAGTGCACCTCATCGAGGTCGCCGGCATTGATGTTTTCCTAGTCATCCAGTTTACCCCAGAATTCGCCACCATGAGCGCCAGTGATTTTGTCCAGGAAATCATCCACGCCAAGATTGGTGCGCGCGCAGTGGTAGTAGGGCCGGATTACCGTTTCGGCCACAAAAGAGAGGGAGACATCCCCGCCCTCACCCGCATGGGCCGTGAGCTAAACTTTGAGGTCCACGTGGTTCCTGATATAACCTTGAACGGGGTAGAAGTGAGCTCCAGCACTATCCGGGAATTCGTCACAGTGGGAGACCTGAAAAGGGCCCGGGAAATGCTTGGCCGCGACTACCAGGTTGCCGGACGAGTTGTCCGAGGACGAGACCGGGGTGGGCGATTGCTAGGCTTTCCCACCGCCAACTTGCAACTAATCGAAGAACTTACCCCTAAACCTGGTGTTTACGCCACAGAAGTTGTGATTGAGGGTCAACTATATGACGGCGCCACTAACATAGGTTACAGCCCCACCTTCAAGAACGGAGCCTTCTCGGTGGAGACCTACATTTTGGACTTCAGCGAGGATGTTTATGGAAAGGTCATCCAGGTGCGATTCATCAAAAGGCTCAGGGATGAGAAAACCTTTTCAAGCCCCGAAGAGCTTTCCCTCCAGATCCAAAAAGACGTGGATCTTGCCAGGGAAATACTTGCCAAACGCCGCAGCAATACAGCTAGCAGCTGACAGCCCCGCGACAAGCTCCCCGAGACTTCGCTCGGGACAGGCGGGGCAGACAGGCAGCTAGCAGTTTCGTTATCCGTTATGAGTTATTTGTTATGCGGCTAATGTGTCTCTATGAGCTGCCGTGAAGACTTCTACGGTTTCTACGATTTCTACGATTTCTACGATTTGAACGACTTTAACGACTTTAACGACTTTAACGACTGCAGTCTCTTAATGAACAGTTAGCTGGGATCTACTTTCCCTTGGCACCAAGGGCAGCCTTTTTTCCATGGCTTCTACCAGAGAGGTGAGGTTGTCTCCACTCAGGGCGGACACTCCAATCGCCCCATTTCGCTTGCATATATTCTGCAAGAAGCCTCGATCCTGCACCAAGTCCACCTTGTTGAAAATCCGCAGCATTGGAATGAGGTGCAGATCGAGCTCCGCCAAGAGCTCTTCCACCGCTCTCATTTGCTCTTCGAACGCAGGATTGCTTACATCAATCACGTGGAGCAACAGATCAGCATGGCGGAGTTCTTCCAGGGTTGCGCCAAAAGCCTCTTTCAAATCGCTTGGTAGATCACGAATGAAGCCGACTGTATCTGTGATTATAGCTTCCTGATCGCGGGGAAAGCGTAGTCTACGGCTTGCAGGATCCAAAGTGGCGAAAAGTCTGTCCTCCACCTGCTCTTTGCTGTGGGTGAGCATGTTGAGCAGGGTTGACTTTCCAGCGTTGGTGTAGCCCACTATTGATATGATGGGAAGACCCGCGCGTAGCCGCAATTCTCGTCTCTGGCCCCTTTGTTTCCTCACTTGCTGCAGCTGCTTTTCGAGTCTGGCTATACGATCTCGCACCCTCCGCCTATTGATTTCCAGTTTGGTCTCCCCAGGCCCCCGACCGCCGATGCCCCCCGTGAGTCTCGACAAAGCGTCATCCTTCAGCACCAGTCGCGGCAACATATACTTTAACTGCGCCATTTCTACCTGAATCTTGCCCTCTCGGCTTTTAGCCCTTTGAGCGAATATGTCCAAAATAAGTTGAGTCCGGTCAATGACCCGCAACTCGGTGAAATCCGTAATGGATCGTACTTGGGAGGGGTTAAGGTCCTGGTTGAAGATCAGGAGATCAACTCCCAGTTGCAGGGCTCGGAGCACAAGCTCACTGAGTTTCCCCCGTCCTAGTAGGTACTTCGGGTTAACCTTTTGCTGCCTCTGGATGATTCTTTCAGCAACGGCTATACCGGATGAATAGGCCAGCTCGCTCAGTTCTTCCATGGAGACCTCGGCCTCACCTCTGGAACCGCTAGTCACGCTGACCAGTATGGCCCTGTCTTGATCGCCTTTCACCTCGAGCAAAGCCTGTTTGCGAGCGAACTCACTTTCTAAAGACTGAACCAACTGAAGGAAGTCCAACTTCGGATCATGGGCTGGAAGGGGATCCATGACAAGCCACCCTTTACCATTGACATTCTCAGGCAGCAAGTGCGCCCCGAGCAGGCGACGAGCGCCGCCATGCTCGTCTACCTCAAGAACCGCCATGAGATCCAGCCTCAAGAAGACTAGGTCCATTAAATCGTCTTCAGTGACTGGTTCTCCGTTTAGATGAGTGTGGACACAGCGCAGGCCACGAAGGCGACTACGGTGACCACGAGTAGGATAAAGCTCCGGGATAAGTATGGAGCGATGGTCCCCGACAATTACCCGTTCTATGTCACCGCCACGACTAATAAGAAGACCCAATTGGCGATTCGCTTCGAATGATAGCCTGGCCAGAGTACGTGAGAGTTCAGGAGTGATAATTCCTTGGGGGGGCAAACGTCGCTGGTACAACTTCTGTAAACGCTTTATATGAGGCGCTCTTAGACCAACGGTGTGACCATATACTTTTCGGATAAATGAACCTCCCAGTTTTTATGCCGTAAGTCTAAATTTTAATCTGTCAGGGAGAATTTTGCAACAGAGGTAGTTGTATGAGTAAAGGGGAATCCACTATGCACCAGGGGCTAAGCTCTTTAGTTTCTCCAGACTGCGGAATGAGAGAGGTACAAGGCGCAGGGCGTAAGGCTCAAGGAAAGTCGTTAAAGTCATTGAAACCGTAGATGGTAAGCAGTAACTCGTAAGCGGTAGCAATCTACCCTATGCCCCATGCTCTATGCTCTATGCCCCCTGCGATCCTCGACCCGCACCGCCTTCCCCGGAGAGCGGGGCAAGGTGTTGGGCTCAACCAATTCCACTTTAGGGGTGACAAGAAGTTCATTGCGAAGCTCGTGAGTGATTTTCTGCTCAAGTCCCTTGAGGTAGCGCATGTCCTCCCGGAAAATCTCTGACCTAACCTCCACTTGTATGCGCATAGCGTCCATGCCGTCAGCCCTTTCCAGGATGATCAAGTAATTCTGTCCCACTTCATGAATCCCCATCAGTGCTTGCTCCACCTGCATCGGGAAGATATTGACCCCTTTGACAATCAGCATGTCATCAGTTCGACCCATAATCCGAGCCAACCGGCTGTGAGTTCGGCCGCATGGGCATGGACCCGGGAGAATACGGGCAAGGTCGCTTGTGCGGTAGCGGATAATCGGCATAGCCTCCCGTTTTAGCGTAGTTAGAACCAACTCCCCCTCTTGCCCTGTCTCCACCGGCTCCAGTGTTTGGGGATCGACAATCTCCACCAAATATGCATCTTCCCAAATATGCATTCCCATCTTTTCCTGGCACTCGAAAGCAACCCCGGGTCCATTCATCTCCGAAAGTCCATAGGAATTGTAGGCCTCCACTCCAAAATAACGCTCCACTCGCTGCCTGGTCTCTTCTGAATGGGGTTCTGCTCCGAGAAAAGCGATTCGTAGTTTCAAGTCCACCGAGGGATCAACCCCCAACTCTTCCATCACTTGCATAAGGCGCATAGCGTAGCTGGGAATCAGGTGGATGACGGTGGTGCCGAATTGCCGCATAAGGAGGATCTGTCGTTTGCTGTTTCCCGTACCGGATGGAATGGTTAGAGCTCCCAGACGCTCGCCTCCATAGTGAAACCCCAGTCCTCCAGTGAAAAGACCGTAGCCGGTAAGATTCTGGAAGACATCATCCTGTCGCACTCCCGTCATGTACATACACCGGCTGACCAGGTCAGCCCAGTTTTCAATGTCTTTCTGGTTGTGATAAACAACCGTAGCCTGGCCTGTAGTGCCAGATGAAGAATGGAGCCTGACCACTTCTTTGAGATCCACTGCGAGCAGACCGTATGGAAATTGCTTTCGCAAGTCCTCTTTGGTGGTGAAGGGGACCTGCCGGATATCTCCAAGGTGTCTAATTGTTTCGGGTTCTATCCCTCTTGCCGCAAAGATCTTGCTGTAGTGAGGAGATTTACCAGCCTGCTGCACGGTTCTTTGCAAGCGCTCCAATTGAAGCGAGACGAGGGCTTCTCTGGGCATGGTTTCCAAATCTTCAGACCAGTACACCAACATTCAATCCTTTTCTCGAAGTTTAGTCCTGCAATTCCGGCGCAACGTTCAAACTTTAAAAAGGGCTAGAAAAAATCCGAAATCCCAAGCACGAAATCCTAAACAAATCCCTAATCTTCACCCTGTGGAATCCTCCGAAGGAGAGCCGCCAACAGGCGGCATCCCACAGGGCAGGTTTTCAAATTTTCAAAAGAGAACAGCCTGGCCAGTTTTGATCATTGATATTTGGAAATTGGAACATTATTTCGGCCCGCCCTGGCGCGCCGTGATGGAAGCTAGCTATTGACGTGATCCCTGCATTGAGAAACCATCTGATTAACTCGGTCCTTCCGAAGCAGGTCTGGGCCAGGGATTTAGAAATTCGGTTTTCGGATTTACCTAAGTTCGAGACTCGGATCTCCGATTCGAATCTGCCACTGATTACATTACTGACAGAATGCGGGGAGCCTTTACCCTGTTTCCTCGAAGGCCAGATTTTCAAAACGAGTGTATTGGGTAAGAAAGGTGAGTTTGGCCTTACCCGTTGGCCCATTTCGCTGTTTGCCGATGATTATCTCGGCTCGGCCCTGGTCAGGGCTGTCCGGGTGATAAACTTCATCCCGATAGATAAAGGCAATCACATCAGCATCCTGCTCTATGGCGCCGGATTCCCTCAGATCAGCAAGCTGAGGCCGTTTATCGTGCCGTTCCTCCACCCTTCGGTTAAGCTGGGAAAGAGCCACTACCGGCACGTCAAGCTCCTTGGCCAAGGCCTTGAGTGAGCCGGAGATTTCGGATATCTCTTGCTCACGGCGTTCACTGCCCGGAGATCCTCGCATTAGCTGCAAATAGTCCACAATTATGAGCCCCAGATTTTGATCGCGCTTCAGGCGACGAGACTTGGCCCTGAGCTCTATTGCAGAAATTGCCGGAGTGTCGTCTATGAACAAGGGTGCCTCGCTTATGGTGCCAGCTGCTCGGGTGAGACGGGGCCAGTCTCGATCGCTTAGAAAACCACTACGCATTTTCTGAGAGTCTACCCGGGCTTCAGAGCAAAGCAGTCGCATGCCCAGCTGCGCCTTGTTCATCTCCAGAGAAAAAATCCCCACCGATGTGTCCGCCTCGACCGCAGCATGGCGGGCTATATTCAGAGCAAGGGCTGTCTTCCCCATGCTTGGGCGGCCGGCGATTATGATCAGATCAGCTGCCTGAAAACCGGAGGTGAGCCGATCCAGGTCGGTAAAGCCCGTAGGAACGCCGGTTATCATCTCCTTCCGATCATAGAGGGTCTCGAGGGTTTTGATGCTTTGCTTGATTATTTCTTTGATGGGAAAAAATGAGGGATTGATCCGATCTTCACTTACTTGAAATATGGCCTGCTCAGCCCGGTCAAGGAGCTCTTCAGCCATCAGACTGCTGTCAAAACCGCTTGCCACAATCTCGGTTGCCCGGCTGATCAAGGTGCGGACCATAGATTTCTCTTTGACGATCCGGGCATATTGGCCCGCATTGGCCGAGGAAGGAACTCTGTCAACCAGTGAGGCTAAATAGCTGGCGCCCCCCACCTCCTCCAGCTTTTTTTGAGACCTCAGTAGATCGGTGAGGGTAACGAGGTCGCAGGGCTCATTCCTTTCAAAAAGCTCCAAAACAGCGCCAAAGATGGTGCGGTGAGCGGCCCGGTAAAACTCCCCGCCCCTGAGGATCTCCAGGACATTGGGCAAGACTTCATTGTCGAGGAGAATGCCGCCGATAACCGACTGCTCAGCCTCGATGTTATGAGGAGGAACCCTGGTGGGTTCACCGCCCTGCTGGTTCATGGTCTTCCCTGATCCTGCCAGACCGAATCTTTACTTGCCTGCCATCGTCCGCCTCAGGCGGATTCGTGAAACATCCAGGCTAATCTTCCTTGACAACCTGAACCGTGATTTCGGCTGTCACATCATGATATGCCTTGATGGCAACCTTGAATTCTCCCAAGCTCTTTATAGGTTCGTCTAGCTTGATCAATTTACGCTCAATCTCCACACCCGCTTCCTCCAGAGCCTGAGCGATATCACTTACAGAAACAGAACCGTAGAGTTTATCCTCTTCCACCACCTTACGGGTGAGGGTGAGAGTCATTCCGCTGATTTTGCCGGCCAGCCCTTCAGCTTCCTTGCGAGCCAAGTCTGCCTTGCGCTGGATCAGCATACGCTCGTGCTCCAAGGCCTTCAGATTCTTGCTGGTAGCCATTATAGCTTTTCCCTGAGGGATGAGGTAGTTCCGCCCATAGCCACGAGCCACCTCCACGGTCTGCCCCATCCTTCCGAGCTTGGGAATGTCTTCCTTCAATATGACTTTCATTCAAAAACCTCCATTCCAGGATGAAAAGAGTTTTTCGCCCCAGGGAAACCCACGGTCCGGCAACCGGAGTCCCCTCTAGCAAGGCCTGTCGACGAAATGGGCTCGACCATTTGTCTCGCCTAAAGTGGGAGACAACTTAATCACAGTAGGCTGAGGGAATGTGAAATTACTTAACTAGCCAGGATGTTTCATGAATTGCTGCCGCGAGACCATGAGGATGCTCGTGCCTGCCCGCCATCGCGAGCCTGCTCGCTCAGGCGAGGCGGGCGGGCCACCGGATCGACGATTGCGGATTGCTGATTGCGGAATACGGAATTGAGATTGCACAGAGCCGACTCATACAACGCAGACGGTGAAAATTGAACTTCCATAGCTGTTTTACTCAAATAACCAGTCTACAGCAGACGCCCTTCTCAATCCGAAATCTAAAATCAGAAATCTAAGATCCTGAGGTGGTCGCAGCAAGTTATTCATGAAACATCCGGGCTAGTGCGGCTGAATGGTCGTGTAGGGCATAAGGGCAATATGCCGGGCTCTCTTAATGGCTGTGGTTATCTCTCTCTGGTGCCTGGCACAGTTGCCGGAAATACGCCTGGGAATAATCTTCCCTCGTTCGGTAATAAAGTATTTCAGTAACTTAGGATCCTTATAATCAATCTTCACATTTGAGTCAGCGCAGAACCGACAAACCTTCCGTCGGGGAAATGATCTTCGTCGTCTTTTGTAAGCCACCATCTACTCCTTCCTGCCTACTCCTCTTTCTTTTCCTCTTCTTCACTTTCCTGGACTTCGGGAGATTGAGCTTCTTCTGCCGCAACCTCGGCCTCATCGACTTGTTCTCTCGGCTTGGCTTCTTCTGCCGCAACCTCGGTCTCGTCGACTTGTTTTCTCGGCTTGGGTTCTTCTGCCGCAACCTCGGCCTCGTCGACTTGTTTTCTCGGCTTGGGTTCTTCTGCCGCAACCTCGGTCTCGTCGACTTGTTTTCTCGGCTTGGGTTCTTCTGCCACCACAGTCGCTGGATCGACCTGGTCTGCCAACTTGACCGTCAGGTATTTAAGTATCCGATCGTCCAGTCTCATGTTCCGTTCAAGCTCGGCAACGACCTCGGCATGTCCCAGGTAATCCATCAAAACGTAATAGCCTCTGTTTTGTTTCTTTATGTTATAGGCCAAGCTTTTTTTACCTTGCTCGTCATAACTGGCCACCTTGCCGTTCATCCCGGTGATCACGCCCTTAATTTTATCAGCCACTGCTTGGAGGTCTTCGTCGGAACTATCAGGGGTGACTATGAAAAGTGTCTCGTAACGTCTCATGCCTAGCTCCTTTCGGATTTATCAGCCCCGGCCTGCAAGCCGGAGCAAGGAGTTATGAGGTAAACTATATGGACTTTTGGTAGATAAGCCGGAAATGACTATCACACGATCGCTAAATAGTCAAGAATTAAATTAGCAGGAGGCAAAGGGCATGGGGCATAAAGCGAGGAGCCAGAAGCCAGAGGTCAGAAGTCAGAGGGCAGATGACGGACGACAGAGGACAGAAGGCAGCTGGCAGTGCCGTTATCGGTTATCCGTTATTTGTTATCCGGGTGATCTGCCCCTATGAGCTGCCGTGAAGATTTCTACGATTTCTACGGTTTCTACGATTTGAACGACTTAAGCGATTTCAACGTTTTCCCTTGAGCCTTGAGCCCTGCCCCTTGTGCCTCTCCGCAATCCGCAATCCGAAATTCCAAAAGTGACTAGTTTTCTCAAATCAGCCGCTCGGCTCCAGAAAAGCCAAAATAGATGGCAAATCCCAGTAGAGCCAGGGCACAGCAGGCAATCACCCCCTTATAGAGCTTGTCGCTCATGAACCTCCGTCCATGGGAGACAGCGAAAGAGACTGCCGCATACCAGGCCAAGTCCGCCAGTATATGTCCTGCAAAAAAAGCTGCCACGCCCAGCAGGCCCACGGTGAAAGAGTAGAGAATATAGCCAAGGCCTATGGTAGCCCACCATATGATCCAATAGGGATTGGCAAGGCTCATGAGTACTCCGGCCCACACCGGATTGGCGGATTTGCTGTCTTTGGCCACTCTCTCCAAGCTTAATGAAGGCAGGCTACGAATCATCCCCACAGCCATCCAAATCAGAACCACGGCCCCCACCACACCGATACTGCCAATGACCTGGTCGTTTTTCAGTATAGGGGCAAGTCCAAGCAGGAGGAGCAACAACAAGAAAAGTTCCAAAATACCATGGCCCAGAACAATCAGGGGCCCCGCGAAAAAACCTCGTCTTGCGCTCTCACTCAAGGTGATGGTCAAGAGAGGTCCCGGCATTAGGGCGCCGGAGAGGGCTATGACAAAAGAAGTAACGAATATGGTAATTACAATCGGCACGGCCTTCTCACTCTTTTATAAACAAACACCAGGCTGAGTTGGCATGGGGCGTAGCGCATGGGAAAAATTTTGAAATTAGAATTTCGAAATTCGAAATTATCGTATGTGTCGTCTGTCATCTGTCGTCTGTCATCTGACTTCTGACCTCTGATTTCTCAGTTCCTTGGTGCCTAGTGCCATGTCCTTAGTGCTTAGTTTTTTGCTCATCGGAGACTTCTGCGATCTTTTTCGTCAATGGAAGTAAAACGAATTCCTGTTCCAAAAAGACCGTTTTTAAGCTCCTCTGTGTGTACAACCTCACCCTTGGCAGTGATGATCTTGTCCTCAATGGCTATGTCCATCTCCAGCTCTGTGCCATCGGCCAGCCGCCTGTGAGTTTCCACCTGAACCCCGCCTTCACTCACGTCGAGAGTTCTGCCGATGGAGACGATGTATTCTTGTCTATCAGCCTTTCTTGGAGTGTAAGATGTTAGATTGAGGGAACGAATGCGCCGACTGCTTCTCTTCTCCTTCACATTCTCCAGCTCGTGTTTAGCCATAGAGTCTCCTCCTAGCCCGCCAAGTTCATGTAAGCCTTGGATTGACGTGCACACGGATGAATCTTTATTCTTTCCTTTTATACAGGGTCGCAAAAAACGGTGCAAATGCTTTTTTGTCTCTCCTTTTCTCTTCCCTGTTCCAAATACCCCGTTATCATGAGGCCAAAGCCACCCATTAATTTAGTTATCAGGATTGAAATCAGCGGCTTATGGACCATTTCTGATCACCAGCAAGGTACCAAGCGGACGGGGGACGGAGCGAGCGAAGACAACGCCGCACAACCTGTCCCTGCGAAGGCAGGGATGATGCCTTGATGGTGGATCAGAAATGAGGTGGTCCAGTTGCCTGTGGTTGAGGTTTTATGCTATTTTAAGCCGTTGTGGAAAATCTGTTGAGGTTTCGACATGAAGAGAATAGGGGTCCTGGCAACGACAATATGCCTGCTTTTCCTGAGTGGATGTTATGTGAGCACCAATGTCAAGGTGCAGAACCGCCAACTCCCTGCCGACTTTTCAGCCCCGGTGCTTGTTGTCACTGTCCAGGACAAAACCGGTTTGGAAAGCGACCAACTGAATCAACTAGAACAAAATGCTCTTCAGGCTCTCAACGACAAGGGCATTAACTCTGTCTCTTTGCAAGAGGCAGTGGGAGACGCTGATCCAGACAAGGCGATAAGATTGCTTTTAGACAGGGACTACAGTGCCCTTTTGAAAATAGTAATTGACTTCTGGGGGTCAAAGACTGCAGTACTGCCAGACCCTGTTTTAACCTCTGTAGACAGATCTGACACAGGCCCAGGATCAGGCTCTTCCTTCCGCCCGCCCAGTTCACTTGATTACGAAGAATCAATGCCGAGTACGAGGAGTAGCTACAAAGAGGTGGACATAACAGCGTATCTGACCGACCTGCAAAGCAGCCAACTAGCCTGGTCCGCACGAGTAAGTGCCAGGCCAGCCGTGGTAGGTCGATCCTGGTTGTATCATAGTTTCAATAGCAGCCTAAAGTATGACAAGCTGGCCGACCGTTGCTTGAAAAAGATCGCGGGAGAACTTGGCTCCATATGGCCTCAGCAGTGAGAAACCAACCCCAACCCTGATATCTCATGAATTGCTGTCGCGAGATCGCGAAGATGGCCGGGCCACCTAGCAACCGTCCCGCGCTACCGCGGGATTGTTCCCGAGGCGTACCTGAACGGTACGTCGCAGGGTGAGCTTGTCCTGAGCCTGTCGAAGGAACACCTGAGGACGCGAGGAAGGACGGCCATATCCGTGGTCGTAGTCACGCCAGGGCGTGAATTCATGGGATATCAGGGTTAATCCTTCCCATAAAAAGACCTGTACCAACTGATGAAACTGGCTATACCTTCTTCGATTTTTGTGGTCGGTTGAAATCCCAGATCTCGCTCACTCTCACTTATATCCGCATAGGTCTCAACCACATCTCCGGGCTGCATGGGAAGCATTTTCTTCTCAGCCTTCTTTCCCAATTCCTTCTCTATACACTCGATGAAATAGAGGAGATCAACCGCCCTGGAATTGCCCAGGTTATAAAGGGCATAAGGGACTGGTCGATCCATACTGGCCATTATCCCCCGGACGATATCGTCAACATAGGTAAAATCTCTTCTCATCTTACCGAAGTTGTATACTTCAATGGGCTGATTTCTGCTGATCGCCTTGGTAAAGATGAACAGAGCCATATCCGGCCGTCCCCAGGGCCCATAGACGGTAAATAACCTAAGACCTGAACACGGCAGACCGTAGAGATGACTATATGTGTGAGCAACAAGTTCATTTGCCTTTTTGGTAGCGGCATAAAGGGATATTGGTTTGTCCACCCTGTCTTGAACGCTGAAAGGTACCTTTTTGTTGTTGCCATAGACGGAAGAAGAAGAGGCGTAGACGAAATTCTCCACTTGGTGCTCTTGCGACAGGTGGATAATATTTAGAAATCCCTCCAGATTTGAGCTTTGATAGGCAAAGGGATTCACCAGAGAGTAGCGAACACCTGCTTGCGCCGCCATATTACATACCACTTGAATCTTATTCTGCCGGAAAACCTCGGTGAGACCTTCCCTGTTGGCCAGGTCTTCTTTGTAAAAGGTAAAGCGCTCACTCTCTTGCAGCAACCGCAATCTTGCTTCTTTTAGCGAGACATCGTAGTAGTCATTTAAGTTGTCCAGACCTAGGACACGATCTCCCCGTTCCAGCAGGGCATGGCTGACGTGAAAGCCAATGAAGCCTGCGGCGCCAGTGACCAAGTAGGTTTTCAACAGGCTCCCTCCCAGCAGCTTGCCTTCATGTGGTTGTCCATGAAATTATCCTTGCCACGAGTACCTTGCTGTGCTATCTAAAGCACGAGGCAGGCACCAGCCTGCCATTTTTGGTGGTGGGTGTAGCTCAGCTGGTAAGAGCGCCGGGTTGTGGCCCCGGAGGTCGAGGGTTCGAATCCCTTCACTCACCCCATTTCCTCCCGTTCTTCGCCGAACTACCTGACTGTGTTAGATCTCAAATCCAGTCTAAGAAATCCCCCAATGTTCTTACTAGGTACCATTCAGAAGTAGTCGGTGGCCAGTAGCCAGAAAAATAGCGTGCTTTTTGCGTTCTGTTTTTCTCCTGAATTCTGGATTCTAGCTCCTGGCTCCTCACGCTGTGCGCTCTGCGTTAATCAATCTGTATTCTAAAACTTACAATCTAATTTCTGTCGTCTGTCATCTCAGCTCGTCTCGCCCGTCTCGCCAGACCTCCCGTCTCGCTTCCCTCTCCATGCTCTATGCCATTTAGCGGCAGAGCGGTGATTCCCAGTACTCACCCGGCCTTACCAGCAGCGGCTCGTATTGTTTTAGCGACTTTGGAACCCCTCCCTTAGCCTGGTTTGTTTTCAGGTGTTCGAGGATTTGCTTAACCTTTGTTGTCTTACCCATGATGGCGTAAAGGTTTATGGCTCGATCAAAACTGAGATAAGCCATTTCCCATCGCTGCTGTTCCTGACGCAAAAGTCCAATTTCCTCCAAATCCTGGGCTATTCCCCCGGCGTTCTCGGCGGCCTTGTCAATTTCCAAGGCCTTGGTCAACTGCTCTTCAGCCCTGGGCAAATTACCTTGAATCCTTGCCACCAGCCCCAGCTGCATGTAGGAATTGGCTATTGATGACTCGGAGCCCGTTCTCTCGCCGATGGCTAAAGCCCTCTGTAGCAATAATTCTGCTTCCTTCAACCGCTCCTGTTTCCTCTTGAGCATCCCCAGATTATTTAGATTTTAGCCAGGACACCGAGGTTTCCCAGGGCGAGAGCCTCTTCGCCGCCCTTTTGCAGCAGCTTGTTCATCTCCAGTGCCTCTTGCAGGTGTTCACCGGCCTCCACATAGTGGTCCTGTGCCAGAGCCACAGCCCCTATATTATTGAGGGCCCGAACCATCTCTGGTAAGTTATCCACCAACCGACTGGCCTCCAGGGCCTGGTAAAAGTTACGCTTCGCCTTGCTAAAACACCCCTGGTGGAACCAGTAACTTCCTTCGCTGGCCAGCCGTTTCACCTCTGCTAGCCGGGGTGGCAGTTGATTTTTGCGGCTGCCGGCACATCCGAGCAAAAATATGATGAGGAACCCCCCAAGACCCAAAAGAATTATCTTGATTCTCATGGGAGAAACTCTCCGGCTGGCGTGCTTGAACATCCTGGCTAATCTCCCCTAATTTCTACACCGTGGCTCTCTGACTCGGGAGTGGGAGGCAAATTCGGACGGATAAGGAAATTCTCTTTTACAGATTGAAGGATAAGATTTACCTCCCGCATTCCTTCTCTCGCCTGAGTACTTATCTCAGGAACTTCGACCATGGCCTTTTCCATGATAGCGCTCACCTTGAGCAACCTGTCCAGGAGTTCCTGAACCTTGTCCACCATCTCAGGAGCTTCTCGAGTGGACTTCTCCATATTTTTGGAACCCTCTTCGATGTGTGATCCTGCTCGGGCCAAATGGCCGGCCGTCTCCTGGAGAGTCGCCACCAGTCTGGCAATGGCATTCAATTCATCCTGGATCTGCCGGTGGAGTTCATCACTTTTCACGAGTCGGCCCAGTGATCCCTCACCGGCGTCAACGGTTTTGCTTATGTGATTTAAGCTGCCCAGGGTGCCCAGAAGTGGTCCCTTAGGATCTTTCAGCTGGCCGGTAATCTGGGCAAGGTCCTGGAGAATCTTCCCGATGTTTTCCAGTTTCGCTCCAACCTCGTATTCTTCGAGATACTCCATCAACTTCTTCTTTTCTTTTGTGGGAATTTCACCTTCCGGCGGAATGGGGGGTGCATTTGTAGTACCTGGGTTTATGTTGATGTACTCACTGCCAATCACTGTCGGGCTTTCGACAGTGGCCACACTGTTAGCTCGGATCCTGGGCGCGTAGTCAGCCAGGACTCTGATCTTCACCCTGGCTTGGTTGCTTTCAGACAATCCCACCTCCACCACACTGCCTATATCTGTTCCTAGCAGCTTCACCCTTGAGCCAGAAACCAGGTTGTAACCTTCATTGAAGGTTGTATAGAAGACCACGTGCTTCCGAAACCAATTCTTACCACGGCCCACCACGGCAACGGTAAATAAAAAAATCAACAGGGTCAGGAGGATAAAAGCCCCGGTCATCCTTTCCATAGTACTGTATTGGAGTTTCATCCGTTTCTCCATTCTCTGGATAGAACGGCGCCGCGCCTTCTCATGGCTTCCCGGTAGATTGCGGGATCGAATTTATCCACCTCAAAATGACGGCACTGACCCTGGTCAAATACCATTACCCAGTCACCCCAGCGGCTAACCACTTCCGGTATCATGCTAGCCACTAGAAATGCGCAACCCTCCTGGATGCTGCAGGCTCTGAACACCTCCAACATGAAGCTGTAGACCCTCTCTCCCAGATCCAAAGATGGATGTTCCAGCAAGAAAAGCTGGGGTTTTTTAACCAATTCCCTGGCGTAAACTGCCAAGCGCCTTTGCTCGAAGGTCAGCTCGGCTGGCCGCAAGAATCTGCATTCATAAAGCTCGAACCGTCTCAGAACCTCAGTTATTCTATCGTAAGCCTGCTCCCGAGTTAGTTCCTCGTGGTATTGAATTCCCAGGCTGATGTTGTCCAGTACGGTCATGTTGCTGATCAGAGATGTCTCGCGATGAACGAAGCCAATACGTCTGCGTACTTGGTGCAGCCACTTGTCGTCCGACTCGGTTGGACTCCGACCGAACCATGAAATCGTCCCTTTGCTTGGCTGAATCAGAGTAGCACAGATCTTTAGCAAAATATTGGCACACCGGTGAGGCTCAGCCAGCAACACCCCTCGCTGTCCCCTCTCCAACCGAAAGGATACCGCAGTGAAAAGACAGTTTCCGTCCTCTTCGCAATATTCAAGATTTTCAGAGGCAATAAGCGGCTCGCTCACCGGCAAGAAATCCCCCTGTCTCTCCGTCTCCAGCTCTCCTCTCACAAATAGAACAGTGCCGAAATCAATACATTAAAGAACGTGCAGAAAATGAAGCAGTCCACCAAGGCCCGGGACACCTGGGGAGGTATATTGGTGATGGCGTCGCCCGTTCTGAATCCATGGAACATACAGACCAGGGCGATGGTTAAGCCGAACACCAGCGCTTTCACCGAGCCCACAATAATGTCTATACCATCCACGGCTCGAGCCAAATCATAGAAAAGCGCCCAAAATGGAATATCCACCAGTGCCCAGGCCGCAACGAATCCCCCGATGATGCTTACCACGTTAAAAAACACGATGAGGCAAATTACCGCTACAGCAACTCCCAACAGTCTAGGTATGGCCAAGAAGTGGAGCGGGTCGATGCCCTGCATTTCGATACTTTCAATCTCACCAAGAACGGTCATGTACCCCATTTCGATTGCTATGGCTGAACCGGACCTAAGGATAACCACGACCGCGGTGAGCAGTGGCCCCACCTCGCGAATTAATACAACCGTCAACAGGGAAGCCAAGACGTTACGGCTCCCCACCCGCGTCAGCTGGGCGATCCCCTGAATTACGACCAGTCCGCCCACCAGCGCCGCGATAATGCAGATAAGCTCCAGCGACTGGACTCCGGTAAAATAGATTTGCTGGACAAAAGTCCGGGCTATGAGCCGCTGACCCGTATGCCGGTAGCGCAAAGTGGTCTTAAGACAAACCACAAAGAAACCCAAAAGCTCTGCTAGGCGGCCCAGCTTTTGAATAATCCATCGACCACAGGAACCGGCCATCAAATGCAAGTAATTTCCTGCTTGCATTTCTATCCTAAAACGCCCAGGGCGCAAACCGCACAGCCTATCGCGGCTAGGGGGTTATCTATAGCACAACAGTCCGATCTGCTCTCTGCTAGGCAGCACTGTGCACCACCCACATCTGTCGATCGCAAACCAATGGTTGAAAGTGAATTTCTTATGCACAACCCGTGCCCCGTAGTGTCTATATAAGTTTTGGCAACGAGCGACTGACCACGGACACTTGACAATCACCCCAGAGCCTGGATGATCTCACGACAAAAAGCCGGCAGGTCGTCGGGTTTTCTCGAGGTAATCAAATTACCATCCACTACCACCTCAGCATCCTCATATTCAGCCCCGGCATGAACTAGATCATCGCGGATGGCAAAAAAGCCGGTTACTCTCTTACCATCGACGATGTCTGCCGAGGTTAGCATCCAGCCGGCATGACAGATAGCGGCAACCACCTTTCCCTGTTCAAAGCTATTTCGAACCAGCTTGACTGTGGCCTCATGCCTCCGCATGAGGTCGGGTGCATATCCGCCGGGTATGATGATTCCGTCGTAGTGGCTGACATCAACATCTCTGGCTGCAACATCCGAGGTGACCGGATATCCGGTCTTGCTTTTGTAAGTTACCCCAGCCTCGGTACCGACTGTTGTGACCTCAGCGCCCTCCTCTCTCATCCTCAGCAGAGGATACCAGACCTCAAGTTCCTGATAGAGATCCTCTACCAGGAGGATTATCTTCTTTGCCTTGAGCTTCATAATACTTCTCCTTGTCGCTCGGGAATCTGAGCAATCACTATTGTTTGTCTCCTCGGCATACATTTTCTCTAATAAGACGTATCTTTAGCTTTCACAAGAAAGTTGGGAGAAACCTAACAAAAGGGGTTGGCCCAGTCAAGCAGGACGTAATGGTGAGCGGTGAGCAGTAAACAGTCAGAGGTCAGAGATCAGAGGCCGGAGGTCAGATGAGAGATTCTTCTGTGGGAGCGGCTTTCAGCCGCGAGCTGGCAGTTTGAATGATTTGAACGACTTCAACGACTTCAACGACTTCAACGATTTTAACGACTTTCCTTCAGCCTTGCGCCCTGCGCCCTGTGCCTCTTCCTCATTCCGAAATCCGCGATCCGAAATCCGAAATAGCCTGCTCTATGTTCTATGCCTACTGGATTCTGGCTCCTGGATTCTGACTCCTAACTTCTTACCCTATGCTCTGTGCTCCATGCTCTATGCTCTATGCCTTTTTCGATAAACCCTTGACAATTAGTAGCCGATTTCCTATAAGACAAGCCTGTCGTTATCTTGTGCGCCCGTAGCTCAGCCCGGATAGAGCGTCGGACTTCGAATCCGCAGGTCGCAGGTTCGAATCCTGCCGGGCGCGCCACTTTTTTGTGCGCCTGACCAGTATGTAGCGGGCCGTTAGCTCAACTAGGCAGAGCACCTGACTCTTAATCAGTAGGTTGAAGGTTCGATTCCTTCACGGCCCACCAAATTTCCAACATGAAGTAGGGGACTTAGTAACAAGACTAAGTCCCCTTAAGTTTTCTTGAGTGGTTTTTTCGTGATTTGTTGACTATATTCTCGGATATGCAATTCCCGATTTGCTTGCTGCTTCCAGGAGGAATAGGGCGGAATGAGTAGTCTTGTTAGAAACACCCGGATGCGAAACATCGCCATTATTTCCCACGTGGACCACGGAAAGACCACGCTGGTCGACGCCATGTTCAAACAAAGCGGTCTTATCCGGGCGGGACAGGAAATCGATGAGAGGATCATGGACAGCCTGGAGCTGGAACGGGAGAGAGGCATCACCATCGCTGCCAAGAACTGTGCAGTTTACTGGAAAGGCACGAAAATAAACATCATTGATACGCCGGGCCATGCCGATTTCGGCGGTGAGGTGGAACGGGCTCTCGCCATGGTTGACGGCGCTTTGCTCCTGGTAGATGCCTCTGAGGGGCCGTTGCCTCAGACCCGCTTCGTGCTCAAAAAAACACTGGAGGCTGGGCTTAAGGTCATCGTGGTAATCAACAAAATCGACCGCCAGGATGCCCGGCCTAATGAAGTCTTGAACGAGATATACGATCTCTTCATAGATCTGGACGCCACCGAAGAGCAGCTCGAGTTTCCTCTCCTCTACGCCATAGGACGTGAGTCCATTGCTCAGAAGGGACTGGCACAGAGGGGCGAGGATCTGCAGCCGCTCTTCGACACCATCGTGGAGCAGATACCCCCACCCTCCTATGACCCCGAGGAACCCTTTCAGATGTTGGTGGCCGATCTTGGTTACTCTGACTATCTGGGCAGATTGGCCATAGGCAGGGTGGTCAACGGTTGGGCGAGGAGCAATGACTCCCTGATCTGTCTCGGTGCGCTGGGACAACAGATCTCTCTTAAGGTCTCAAAACTCCAGGTCTACGAGGGGTTGAACCTCCTGGAGACGGAGTGTGCCGAGCCCGGTGACATAATCGTGCTTGCCGGGGTCGCGGCAGTAGAGATAGGCGATACCATCTGCACCCATGATTCGCCTAAGCGGTTGAAGCGGATCAATGTAGAGGAGCCCACCGTTTCCATGCGCTTCACCATCAACACCTCGCCCTTTGCGGGTAGAGAGGGGAAATACGTTCAGGCCAGTAAGGTTGGCGAGCGGCTTTTCAAAGAAACTCTGAGAAACGTCGCCATACATGTGGAGGAGGGCGAAGACAGAGAGAGTTTCGTGGTAAAGGGCAGAGGCGAGTTCCAGATGGCCATTCTCATAGAGACCATGAGAAGGGAAGGCTTCGAATTTTGCGTCGGTCGTCCCCAGGTCATCTACACACAGAGGAATGGCGAGATATACGAGCCCATAGAGCACCTGTTCGTGGACTGCAAGGAGAATTTTATTGGGATCGTGACAGAGAAGTTATCCTCCCGGAAAGGACATATGATCAACCTGGTAAACAAGGGCAGCGGCAGGGTGCGCGTCGAATTCAGCATCCCGGCCCGGGCCCTCATCGGCTACCGAGAGGAGTTCCTCACCGACACCAAGGGCACGGGGATCATGAACCATTCCTATGCGGGGTATGAACTGTACAGAGGTGCCTTTCCAACACGTTACACCGGCTCCATAGTCGCCGACAGGGAGGGAAAGGCTGTTGCCTACGCCCTTTTCAATCTCGAGCCGCGAGGGCAGCTGTTCATCGTCCCGGGCACGCCCGTGTACGAAGGCATGATTATCGGCGAGCATAACCGAGAGAACGATATCAATGTGAACCCCTGCAAGGAGAAAAAGCTCACCAATATGCGCGCCGCCGGTAGGGACGAAAACGTCATCCTGGCACCATCCAGGATCATGACCCTCGAGCGGTCGATCCATTTTATCAAGGAAGGCGAGTTAATCGAGGTGACGCCCAAATCGCTGCGGTTGCGAAAGTCGGTCCTTTCGGCGAAAAAGCGGTACATTAATGCGGCGGCGGAGAAAAAGACGGCCGCTTCAGCTAACCTGCTTGGATCATCTTCAAATCCCTCGTCATCTTCCCAGACTCCGAACAACCGCTCTTTTTGACCTTAAAAACACCGTTTAAAACTTACGATTTCAACGATTTGACCATATAACGAATCGACAAATTGACTGGACACCTTGCGCCCCGAATCTCTGTCGCCTCTCTCGCTCTTTCATACCGCTTACCGCTTACTGATTTGTTCACTTGGTCAGACCACTGCTCCCTTAACCGCCGCTCCCGCCGCGGGTAAGAAGATTTTAAGCAATCTGTCAGTTAGTCTGGCTATTGCTTTGTCCCGGTTCCCAGCACCACTATACCAGGGGTGGTTCCCACGAATCGGAACCCTTTGGCATTGTCGACCAACACGACACCAAAAGTCTCAACAGCTGGAGCCCCCTCGGGCGGTGGCTCATCGAGCTCACAGACTGCTGAGCCAGTGCCATCCGGGTTTACAGAATATGTACATGTAAAGGTTTGTTCAAATGTGATGCCGCTGATATTGATGGTGCGGCTAGCATCCGTGATATTTCCCCTGCCATCCGCCTCCAGCACTCCGACCGCAGCTACGGGTCCGACGCCTAGGATTTCTCCTTGAAATGAGAACCCATAGGAGCCTCGGACACTTTTCTCACTAAATACCCTATGTGGGTTACCCTTTCCTGCGGCAATCAGCAAACACGCCCCCAATAAAAGTGTGAACACAAGCAGTCCTTTTCTCATAAAAGCCTCCTTTCGTGTTCTTGACCTCTCAAAATAACGGATACCATTGCATCAAAAGGCTGAGAACACACTTTGAAATTAACCTGCAACTCCTGGCAAAAAAGTATAGCCAGCTACTGACGGACTGTATCTAACATCTATACTGAATAGATAGGGTTTCCGCGCCGAGTGGAACATACACTCCCATCACAAAATCCACAGAGACACGCTTGCTGGATTTTCCGAGCTGGACTGAGGGAATATCTCTCGAACGTGCGCCGTCGCAGGAGATTCAGGATAGAGAACTGTTATTAGATTACAGCAGTAGTGGGAACTTTGGCAAGGGAAAAAAACCACCGCCGGCTAGAGGAGCACTACCCTCGGTGGGAGAACAACGGCAGTGGGCGAGAAAGGCAAGAGAGGCGAGAAAAGCGAGAAAGGAGACCTGGCCCAGAGAATCAATTACCTATCCGTCCTTTCTCGCCCGTTCATACTGCTTACCGCTCACTGCGCGAAGCGCCCTGAGCGACTCGACCTGAGCTCGTCGACAGGTCCTGTCGAAGGGCTCACCCCTTACTGATTTGTTCGCTCGGCCCGACCCCATTTCCGACGATCAAGATTGAATTACTCGACGGTGTAATGATCAGGGGTCGTTACCAGGGCAAAGGGATCATCAGGCTCGTCGCCCGGCAGATCATAGGGTTCATCCGTTATGCCGTCGCCGTCTGTATCAACAAGTATATGGTCCCCGTAATAGTTACCGAGATACCCGGTAAACATGAATCCATTGTAGCTATAATTTATTTCGCTGGAAGAGCGCCAGATGTTTATATAGATGCCGTAACTTGCCGATTGGACGTTACCGCTTGTGTTGTCACTGAAGTTATTCATAAAGATCTTGTTCTGATCACTGTGGCTGGTCAGGCTAAGGCCGTAATTATTGAGCGAGCAGTCATTGCCGGAAAGAGTGTTGCCGCTCGATGAATATAAGGAAATCCCGTTCGAGTTGTTAGAGTTACATTCGTTCTTCAGGAGCTTATTACCCCCTGAGTATTCCAGATAGATTCCGTCCCAATTGTTTTCACAGATATTTCCCTCGAGATTACTGCCGGATGACTGATATAAATAAACACCAACTTCGCTATTGAACTGGCAGATGTTCCCTGAGACAGTGCTGAAAGCGGAAACCGTGAGTTGTATCCCATGATCGTTATTTGAGCAGTTGTTTTCACTGATCGTGTTAGAGTTGGCATAAGCCTCGATACCTATGACGTTATTTAGGCAGGTGTTCCCGGAAATAATGTTGTGGACTGAATCTGTTTTGCCACGATCAAGGTAAATCCCCCTCTTATTATTTGAATTGCTGGTATTTCCTATGACAAGATTGTCATATGATTGTTTCAAATAGATACCGGTCTCATGGTTCGCCGTGCAAATATTTCCTGCAATGGTGTTATTGCTGGATGCCAACAGTGAAATCCCATAATAATTCGTGTGGGAAGGATCATAACCGAGGCGATTATTTGAGATGACACAATATTTTGAGTATTGTCCCAGGTATATGCCCGCTTGTTCCAGGCCAAAGGCCCCATAAATCGTAAATCCCTCGATTGTCACATGCTCTAACCCCGTACTAAAAACGTCGTCGTCGCTGTTTTCGGCGATGACGGTGGTTGTTCTATAGCCATTCTCCGAGCGAATGGTCACCGGTTTACCGATAAATATGTTTTCTACATAGGTGCCATCAGAAACCAGAATGGTATCGCCGGGAAATGCCATATTGACAGCGGCCTGAATAGATGGATAATTTTCAGGAACCCGCAACATCTGACCAAAGTAGTTTCCGGAATTCTTTACCAAGGGGAATTCATCGTAGGGTTCGGTGTTGGGAAGATCATAAGCTTCGTCCGTGATTCCATCCCCGTCCGAATCGACCAACGAGTGATCCTGATAGTAATTACCCATGTAGCCATGATACATCTTGCCGTTGTAATAGTAGTTCATTTTGGTGGGCGAGAGCCATCGGTTGTTTGTGGTTCCGACGAAGACGCTCGAATAGACGTTACCGAAGGTGTTATTGCTGAAGTTGTTGAGATACATGGTATTGTTCTTTTTGGAGGCCATAAGGAAAAGTCCATAATCATCATTGGAGTTGCAGGTATTGCCCCGCAGTGTGTTTTCATTCGAGTATTCCAGCCAGATTCCATAATCGCCGTTAAAATTGCTGGCATTGCCTGATAATGTGTTGTCGTTCGAGAATTCCAGCCAAATGCCCTGGTATTCATTGGAGTTGCAGATGTTGCCCGTTAGGATGTTGCTGTTCGAATACTGTAAATGAATGCCGGATCGGTTTGAGGAGCATTGGTTTTTTGAAAGAATGTTTTCTGACGGTGAAATATCGCCCGTTGAGTAAAGATTGATGCCATAGGTATCGTTCCAGTTGAGGACATTGTCCTTAATCACGTTGTTATTGCTGGCAAGGGTGAGCCAGATGCCATTGGCGTTCTGTGAACAAGTGTTGCCGGAAATGGTGTTATTGCTGGCATTATCCAGAAAGATACCGTGGTAATTCCTGGTGAAATAGCCGTAACCGCTGCGATTGTTTTTTATCGTGCAATAACTGACGCCATCTCCTAGGTAGATACCCGCTTTGTGCATTTCGGTGGCGCCGTAGATGGTGAATCCCTCGATGGTGACAAAATCGGCAGCCACATGGAAAACGTGGTCATATTCGTCTGCCGCCACAACCGTGGTGGAACCGTAGCCATTCTGTGAGAGGATAGTCAGTTCTTTGTCCACATCAACGTTTTCGGTATAGGTCCCGTCGGCTACCAGGATTGTGGCGCCTTCAGGCGCCGCATCAATGGCAGCCTGGATGGAGGGGTACTGCCCAGGCACGAAAATATATGAGCCGGGGAAGGCCTCAAAATGGATATTATCGACATCGTTCACCTCGATGGTGACTGCCACACTGAAAGGATTGAAACTGAGACCTTCAAGAGTAGGGGTCACGGTGTAGTTTCCCGGGAGCAACGCTTCAAAACTGTATTGACCGCCACTCTGGGTCACCGTGTTCTTGGAGATGTCGCCGGCAAGCTTCACCGTGACACCAGCCACCCCTGAGCCGTTCTGAGTAATCTGGCCGGACAGTACATAGGTCAATATGGGTTGAACCACCGTGCTAAACGTCCACACGAAATCCCGTCACTGATGAAAAAAGTGGCAGTGGTAACGGTCGCAGGGTCCAATGGTTCGGAAAAGGTGGCACTGATCACCCCGTCTACAGGAACATCAATCGTACCAACCGCAGGCGTAACCCCCGTGATTTCGGGTGGGATGGTATCGATGGTCCCCTCGATGCGCACCGTGTAGTCCTCCACTTCCCCATAGGTGAAGGAACCGCAGGCAGGGGGCGCAACGCCGAAACTCATAGAAATTCTCATCCTGGTATCACCGGATGGAACGCCGTCCGGAATGGTGATGTTGCCGCCCATGATGCTGGAGGAGCTTCCGCTGTAGACAACCTCATCTGTGGTAAAAGCAAAATCCTGATTGAAATCGATCCAGACTTTCCAGGATTCTGTGTATATGCCTGATCCGAATCCGGGCTTGAGACTGATCGGGTGGGAGCCGGTGGTCAGCTCGATAGTCTCGGCGGTGAAATCACCATAACCGCTATTTTTGCCCGTTATATTTGAAAATCCTCCGATGGCAACGCCCTCTATCCATTCAAAACTCACATTGTTTCCCTTGGACGCACAGTACTCAGGCACCGGTTCAGGGGCTGTGGTAAACGACCAGGTGTAATCCGACTGGAGTTTGTTTCCTGTCAGGTCCTGGATACCGGTGGTTATGGTGGCTGTATAGGTCGTTTCATAGTCCAGATTGTTACTCGGGGTCAATGTTGCGGTCGGGCCGCTGTAGCTCACGACCCCCGCTATCTGGGAGGCACCGTCACTGATGAAAAAAGTGGCAGTGGTAACGGTCGCAGGGTCCCAGTGGTAACGGTCGCAGGGTCCAATGGTTCGGAGAAGGTGGCACTGATCACCCCGTCTACAGGAACGTTAATCGTACCAGTTGCAGGAGCAACCCCTGTGATTGCGGGTGGGATGGTATCGATGGTCCCCTCGATGCGCACCGTGTAGTCCTCCACTTCCCCATAGGCGAAGGAACCACAGGCAGGAGGCGCAGTGCCGAACCTCATGGATATTCTCATCCTGGTATCACCGGATAGAGCACTGTCCGGAATGGTTATGTTGCCGACAATGGTGTTGGAAGAACTTCCGCTGTATACAACCTCATCTGTGGTAAAGGTAAAGTCGTGGTTGAAATCAATCCAGATTTTCCAGGATTCGGTATAGGTGCCTGATCCGTAGCCGGGCGTGAGACTGATCGGATAAGAACCAGCCGCCAGATCAATGACCTTAGCAGTGAAGTCTGCATAACCATTATTGCTGTCCGATATATTTGAAAACTCTCCAATGGCAACTCCCTGTATCCATTCATAATAGACACTATCGCCATTGGACGCGCAGTATTCCGCGCCAAGACCGGCACTTGCAAATACTATTGGAGAAAAAACGGCCAGAATCAAAAAATGAATGAAAAATTTCTTCTTTAACCTGGTCATCGATCACACTCCTTCTCCTGTCGGATTGGAAATTACGAGTTCTTTCCCTTGGCGTCGGTTTGTTCCATGGATGGCGCCCTCTACGGTTAAAACCCCGTTTAATTTAAGGGCAGATAAGAACTCGCTTCCGATTACCCAACCCTTAATAAAGAAAATTCCACCTATTGGTTCACGATATTATTGTTTGACAGCTAATACTGATGCTCAAGAGGAGTAGATTTTCCGGGCACGCAACGGGATTTCTGGCGTGAATCAATTCAAGCTTCTTTGCCTGACCACATCTCCGCCGCAAGTTGCTACGAAAGCATTATCAGCTTTGCGTCTCAGCCCTTTTAGAATGATGCAAACGTAATATGTAGAATTATAGAAGGTGCGCCAGATTGATGATTTTTTGGTAGTATTAAGACTACTAGAATAGAGGGACCTTTGGCAAGGGAAAAAGCCCCCACCGCTTACCGCTAACTCCGCGAAGCGCTCCGAGCCTGTCGAAGGGCTCACCGCTTTCTGATTTGTTGACTTGACCCAACCCCCATCTCAAATCTTCTGACCAGAGATTGGCTCGAGAGTTGCTAGCCAAACTTACTGTTAGAAAACCCTACACCGTGTAGCCCGGATATTTCATGAATTGACGTCGCGAGAACGTGAAGATGGGCATGCCACCGGGCAAGCGCAGGGTTTTGCATCCGAGACGTACTTGAACAGTACGTCGCAGGGTGCGAAACCCGAGCACGTCCTGAAGGATGCCCATATCCGCGGTCGTAGTAAACCATTCGTGAAACATCCGGGCTGGGTAGGAAGACAGATCTCGCTCCCATTTTGTCAACGGCAGGCTCAACCGAGAGGGACAGACGACATGATGCAGATTACTTGCCCAAATTGTCAGAGGAAATATCGGGTTGATTCCAGCAAAATAGCTCCCAAAATGTCCAAGGCAAGATGCCGAGCTTGCGGACAAATCATACCACTAAAATCTCTCTCTCCTGTAATTCCCTTGCAGCCACAACCGGATTTGCAGACACCATCAGCAAAAGTGGAAAGGAAACAACGAGGTTCTAGCCGTAAGAAATGGCTGGCTCTTGGAGTTGTGGCAGCAGTCCTTCTCGTCACCCTGGTAAGCATCTTGCTGGGGACGGACTCTTTGAGAACGGATTGGTTGCTGGGGATAAAGAAGAAAGTTGCAAATAGAACACCAGTGGAAAGTAAAAGCTCTTTCGAAGCCAAGCTCAGCAAGAAATCGAGACCGACCTTCGGGCTGAAGGTAAACGTGCCATTAATGTTGGAAGCTGTTGAAACGCGGGTTCCAGAGGACAAGAAAGACCTGAGATACAAGATGACCGTTACTACCTTGAAGGCTCTGGGCCTGCAATGGTTCCAATTGTTCCTGTACCCCGATCCCAAAAATTCTCTCGCCCCTGTGATATTGGTGAAAGTCTCTGATCGCCGCAATTTGGAGTCTTTGCTTAATCCAAATGGTCCCTTGGGACATACTGTGGAGTCCCTAGGAGAGGGGGTTTATCGGGTAAAGAAGGAAGCGTTTCCTGATGCCCAGAAAAACAAATTTCCAGTCGATCTTTATCGAATCTGGCTTGTTGACCAGGGGGCGGTCATTGGGCCAAGGTCCCTTTTCAATTCCGGAAGGGTGCTGGAACAAAGCGTTCTCAAATCCAAGGTTGCCCGGCTAGCTGGATCGGTTGAGACCGACCAGGATTTGCTAGTCCTGGCTCTGACCGTGCCAAAAGACATTGATCAGGGCTGGGAAAAGAAAATCCAGGCCCATCCCGTTTTAGCGGAGAATCCCCAGGTGGCAATGATTTCCGCCATGGGCGGCCGGATCGCTGCTCAGATGACCGAACCCTTGAGGCAAGTTGAATCACTGGCACTGACATTCAAATTTTCCGGCGACAGAGGGAGAACCTTACGGTATGCCCAGCAGTTTCGCCGGTCCGTGGACGGCGCCAAAGTCTACCGAGGTCTGAAGAGCGGAAATTTGGAGAACTTGGCTGTGGAGGGAATGGTACTTGACCTGGTCAAACTTATCGAGGATGAACGTTTTGATAGCAAAGTAAAGTTCAACGATAACAAACTAGCTCTTGAGTTCAATTGGTCCGAGAAAGACGACCAGATAATCTTTGCAGCCCTTTCGCAGGCCACCATAGGACACCTCTTGGCCCAGAGCATGGCAATTGAGCCAACTGACGGAGAAATAGAAACACAGTATATCCATGAGCCCGAGCTGGTCTCTTCTGTCAATATCAAACAACTTGAGCAACAGATTCCCAGATCATTCCAACGGAGCCTCTTTCCGGGACACTTCTGGGATTTCGGGGATGAGCCCCACATGACCCTGGAACTCGACACCGTGGAACTGCCAAATAGTACCCTGACAGAAGCAACCTACGAGGTATTGGCGACAACATCGCCCGAAGGCAAAAGCATCCAAAGAAAAGTTGAGCAGAGCTTTAAACAAATGATCCGCCCGGGAAGTGTCTCGCCGGGAAATATTACTGTTCCTCTTCAGAAGGGAATTGCGGCAGAGTCTCTGGGAAAAGCGGAAATCCGTTTCAGTCTGTCCTTGCCAGTCGAACTGCAGATGGTGGAGTTCAATGCCAAGGATTCAGTTGGGAGGGTGAAGAAATCCAAGGGGCTACAGGTCAGGCTGGAGCAGCTGGAGAAGGATGTGGTCAGAGTAAGTTTTATGGGTGGAAAGCAGGGTAAAATTTTTGCCTATGATAAAAGCGGACGTCCCCTTGCATCCACCGAATCCATGAACTCATCGGCTTCCATCGCCACCCGTTTCAAAGGTTTGATTGACAGGATCAAGGTGGTGGTTGCCATGGAGATCTTGGATTATCCCTTCGAGGTTGATGTTGATCTCAACAGAGGTAAAGAGCTCACCTTGAGGCGCGAGCCGGAGAAGCCGCCTCGGGTGCGCTACGACTATCAGCCGGTGTCCAACTATGTAAATTTCACGGAGCAGGAACTTGCCGACCTAAAGGTAAAATGGATAGAGGGGGGTAAGATGTCATGGTCCGACAGTTTGTCAATTAGTTTACCAAAAGGACCTTTCAAGGGTGAGAGCGATTGGGAGGTGCACTTCTTCGCCCAAGACAAACCACTCCTGCTTTCTGGAACTTCAATGTGGAGCAGCAAATCAGTCAGTTTCAGCCTCGATAAGGGTGCGCTTGCAAAGACCAGCGCAGCCTTCGGCCTAGTGCAGTTAAATCTTGCCACAGACATCAAGCGGCTGACCTTCGACAAAGAAGATAAGGGAGGTCTAGTGGAAAGAGTACTTCCGTCGGGCCAGAGGATCAAGGTAACCTTCAATAAGAACCAGATAGCGTGCACAACTGGAAAGATCCCGGTGATCCAATTTATGGCCTACGATTCCGAGGGGCGCCGTTTAAAGCACGACAACTACACCGAAGGTAGAGGTAGTGGGGAGTGGCTGGCCTATTTCTGGGGAGAGCCAACAAGATTGGTTATGGATCTCTCCACCCGAAGGATCGAAAAAACAATTCCCTTTGATCATCAGAAACGGCCAGTTGACCAGAGTGCTTACCGGAAGTTCAGAAGGGACATTGAGGTTCAGCGGGAGATTGTAAAAACCCTAAAGAACATAGGTCGCATAAAAAACAGATACTTTTTTACTTATGGCGACGATCTGGCAGGTTACTACTATCTTCACAACAAGAAGAAGGAGCCCATGAGGTTGATCGACAGACAAGTGGCCCACTCAGACCCCGCTGGAGTGAAACGCTTTGGCTACAAGCTCAAACCCTATAAAGGCTACTACTTCACCGTCTTTGCGGGAAAGGTGGCAAACGGCGCAGAAGAAGACTACCGGCGCCAGACAAAGAAGAAAACTTACACCTGGCAACAGGGGACATTTACTACTTTGCCCCTTGCTCAGGCTCCTGATATTGTCGCCATCCCAGAGGACAAAGATCAGCCGACCTTTTTCCTTCAGTGGAACCAGGTCTACATGAAACAGCTGAATGGGAAGAAACTCAAATATCTGCCCCAGGATTATTACAGCTCTGGTTGGGTCGAAGCCAAATTCATGGGAACTTGATTCTCATCCGTCAAGCTGGTCTGAGTGGATCTGAACTTCTCTATCTGCTTTAGATCATGGGAAGAATCTATTGACTACTGACCACTTATTCCTCACTCTCTGCTCCGCGCCCCATGCCCCATGTTTACCCCGTGCAATTTCCAGCCCGTGGAAAGCCATAGTCGTTTCCACTGGGGCGCCTATGGCAACTATTTCACTGGAGCCCCATGCCCAGTGACAGCGCAGCGCAGTGACCCAATGACGTCGAAGCCAAGTGACGCGAAGCCACTGAGCTGCCGTCTGTCATCTGTCTGCACGCCTGTCCCGAGTTTGCCTCGAACCGCTTGTCGCGGGGCTGCAAGCTGGATATCCTCGTCTCGCCCGTCTCGCTGAAGCCCTCCGCTTTCCACTTACCGAAATGTTTGCTTGGCCCACAACGGGTTTTATGATAGGCAAAAAAATACCGTTTGATTTGCAAAAGATTCGAACAAAACCTGCCCTAATAACCACAGGGGCATCTGGTTAACTGATAATTAACTTTGTGCAAGCCCGGATGTTTCATGAATTGCTGCCGCGAGACCATGAAGATGGCCGTGCCACCTGGCAACCGCAGGGAGTTGGTTCCGAGGCGTACCTGAACGGTACGTTGCAGGAGCCAACTCCCGAGGACGACAGGAAGGACGGCCATATCCGTGGTCGCAGCAAGTGATTCATGAAACATCCGGGCTAGGCTGCGAATCGTTATGATGAACTTGCTTTTGTGGCTGGGAGCGGTAATCTGGATTCTTTTTTGTAGTCAGGTAATGGTAAATCGCACCCTGGCACGAGATCTGTCCAAAACCAAACTCAAATCTCTTAAGAACCCCCCATCTGTCTCCATTATAGTTCCAGCACGGAACGAGGAGAGATCCATTCGCGAAGCGGTTTCCTCATTTTGCACCCAAGACTACCCTCTCTTTGAGGTCCTGGTAGTGAATGATCAATCTACGGACGCCACCCCACAGATTCTTACGGAGCTCCGGACGCGCTTTTCAAACCTGAAAGTGATTGACGGAAGAGATCCGCCCCATGGCTGGCTGGGAAAGCCTAATGCCCTCGAGATTGGCAGAAAAGAAGCGAAAGGTCAATGGCTACTCTTTGTGGATGCTGACGTGGTCTATGCCCCTGATCTCCTTAGTCGCACTATTGCCTACGTAGTGCGACAGGAGGCGGATATGCTCTTTCTGGCACCCAACTTTATCACAAAAGGTTTCATGGAAGCGGTTCTCATGTCGACCATTTATCTTGTCGCTGCCGCAGCTTTTCCCCTTTATCTGGCAACTCATTCAAAGAGTAAACACTTTGCCGGCGGCGGTGGGGTTTTCAATTTGGTGCATAGGGATGCTCTTATTGCGTGCGGTGCCTTCGAGAGCATCAAAGACGCTGTGGTTGACGATGTAGCCTTGGGGTACAGAGTGAAGGCCGCAGGTTGCAGACTTGCGGGAGCACTGGCTGGATCACTTATACGTATCCGGATGTACCACAGTGCCTCAGAAACGGTTGAAGGCTTCACCAAGAACATCTATCCCCTGGCGCGACAACTTCCCTGGCTTTTACCAATCCCCTTCGTGGGTGGCCTGCTCCTTACCATACTGCCATACTACGCCTTCTTTGACGGTTTGCTTGCCGGATTCATAAGTGTTCCGGCTGTGACATCCCTCATCTTCATGCACATGGTTTTTGGCTGTATTTCCTTTTTCTTTGAACAACCCTGGTACATAGCTTTCTTGAATCCCTTGCGAGAGATTGGCTGGTGGTGGATTATGATGCGCTCTCTAGTGGTTTACCATCGGAAAGGAATCGTCTGGCGAGGCAGGAGCTACAGGAACAAAACTGAACTGCACTAGTCGGGATACAGTTATGATCTATAACTTAGACGTTATCGGTTCGACGCAATTCCACAAGGTCCAATCCCCAATCAAAGAATCCAGTAGTCAGTAGCCAGCAGATAGTTAATTAGAGAATTAGGGAATTAGTCAAATGGGCAACCAATTGTCCGTCTACCGCTTACGGCTTACCATCTACGGCTTGAATGATTTCAACGGTTTCAACGAATTCAACGACTCCCCGTGTGCCTTGTACCTTGCGCCTTTCATCAATTTAGATTGGGCGGACCCTGAAGCTTAATACACCCCAGAAGAACCCAGCTAGACCCGCAACCAGAGCGCCACAATCCAGATAGGTGAAATAGAACTTGTTTGCAATGCTAAACCGCCTCTTCGGTACCCCGATCTTAGCGGGAACTATACGGGGGATCCAGCCGTATTCTCCTCGGCCTACCAACACCTTGTTCCACGTCATTTTCCGCTTCCTGGCAACGTCAGCAAGCAATAGAATCGTGCCCTTGGGAACCTTGAAAATCGCAGCTGAGGCTTCGCTGGGTTCGCGCCGCAGGTTCACCTTGTCTGCAAGCACCTCGACGAAGAGATGATCCGACTGGTGCAGCGTTTTGTTCCAGTCGGGGCCGAGAACATAGTGAAGGTAATGTGCCGGCCCGTAAAACAAGAGGAATCCGACGGCCAAACCAAAACCACCCTTTAAAAGGCTGAGAGTCAGATGGGGAATGATCTTTGTCCGAATAGCGAGAAAGACCGCCACAAGGGTCAAAATCCCGAGGGCGGCCGGAATGGCGATGCGTGTGTCCAAGATCAGCTGGAGCCTTAGGGAAAGCAGGGCCAGCGGCTCTTTGTCAGCCAGGACGTAACGCAGGTAATTGAGGAAGAGGAAATAGATTATACCGATGCTGGCGCAGGAGTATATGAGGAATTCAAGCTTCTGCCTTCTCACCACCTGGACAAAAACATTCTGTTCGACTCCCTCACTCAGATCCGGGTATTCTCGCCATCGGCACTTGTAGACTGAAATTTCGGTCTGTTTGCCTTTGAGAAGAAAGTTGCCCACTTTGATTAGAGCATAGTCGTCTTTTTCAAACAGTGATGCCATGCTGCTGGAGACATAGATCTCATTCCCTTTGGCAAGACCTTTCACCCGAGCCGCCAGATTCACCGCATCTCCGAATATATCATCTCCCTCCACCAGGGCCTTGCCTGCATGGACACCAATACGCACCCTCAGTCTAAAGGCCACATCCTCATTTCGCCGCTTCTCCAGGATCTGTTGGATAGCTATGGAAGCCTTCAGAGCATTTCTAGGTGACCTGAAAGACGCCATAATGGAGTCACCGATGTGCTTGACAATCTTACCCTGGTACCTTTCGATTACCGGAGAAATAAGCCGATTGTGCAGGTCTATCATCAGCCGACCATCAAGATCCCCATACTCATCCCAATATGCCGTTGAGTCCTCCACATCGGTGAACAAAATGGTGACTGGTTTCCGTGACCGACGTATCTGTCGGGAAACGCTTTTGAAAAAACTGTCTCTATAGACGTCTGCCACTGCAGTCCCCAACTCTCTTATGGAACATCACCAAGCACGGCTGCAATATTGATGCCGATCGATTTCATGGGTATCTGGTCACAGTTGTTCCGTCGCGACTTGGTTTTCTTCGGTGGGGCGAGGGTTTTGGTGGGATGAAAATGGTCAATGTTGATGGGGTCAGTCGTGCCTAAATAAATATCCTTCTTTCTTGTTCCGAGTGAGGACTTCTCCACTCAGAAAGTGGTCGGACCACGGGAGCTGCCTGAGGTGATTCAGAGGAGATTTCCCCCTGGCAATACAGAAGACAAAAGTAACGCTAATCGACAGCTACTTACCTTTCTCGCCTTTCCCGCTTTTCCCGCCTTTTTCGTTTTTCCTACCTTTTAGCGCTTACTGCTTACTGCTCACTGAATAGCTTGCTTGGCCCGACCACGGCTCAATCTTTAAAGGGAAAGTAAGAGTTAAGGGAAGCGGAGCGGGTCCCGCTTCCCCAATACGATTTGCTATCCTCCCGGTTGATCTAGTGTAAACTCAAAGAGTGGTGAGAACCTATTATTTTGCCTTCCGTTTCCTTTTCCAGGGTTGAGTCCCTTAACCTTCGCGAGCCCATCACCTGATATTAGCACCATTTGATCATCAGCATTCAGGTAGTAGAAGTCCGATTTGGGTATACAAATACCAGAAGCTTGCATGTCGTCCATATAGTCGTTGGTCCCGAAAGATAATTCGACCGTCATATCAGCTTCACCGTCATTATTTGTATCAACCTCAAATAAAGTATCCAGTGAGTATTTGGACGCCCCATCAACCACGCTCCAGTTGAAGCAAACACTTTCCCCCTCATCAACAAAACTCAAAATTTCCGGTGCCTCAAGAGAGCCAAAATCTTTCTTTGCTATACCCGACGAAGCAAACAACAGGATTAGCCCCACAATCAAACTGTAAACGATAGTTTTTTTCATTTCCTTTCCCTCCTCAGTCAGGTGTGAAGTTCAGGGCCCTTCTAGAACGAGAGGGGCCAAACAGGAACAAAAGCTGTCCTTAGGGAAGGCAATCTGGGTGCCAGTTACGGAGATTGAATTTATTTTTGTGGGAGTGATTTGAAAATGTCCGGCAAGCT
>JARRNM010000101.1:0-18381 GCA_037384945.1 Deltaproteobacteria bacterium | reverse complement strand
GAATTCGTGGCAGAGCCCGAGAAGGCGCTGGCCGAGGCTTTTAGGGTGACTCGCCGCCGAGTGGTCTTAGGAGTATTGAACAAGTATGCATTGATGGCCATAAATCGCCGCCTCAAGGGTCTCATAGGGGACAGCATCTATCGCCAGGCTCGTTTTTTCAGCGTGTGGGAACTCAAGGAGATGATTTGCCGGATGCTGGGGCCAACTCCAGTCCACTGGGGTACGGTTATTTTCTTCCCCTTGAGCCTTTCTAAGGTTACACGGACCGTAGAGGGTCATCCCTTTTTCCAACAAAATCCTTTGGGTGCCTTTATTGCCATGCAAGTGGATATTCGCTATCGTTTTATCACCGGCAAGGATCACCTAACTACCCCATTGCATAAAAAGCATAGTCAGCTGCCTCAGGGCACCCTCAGAGTGTTTCCGCCGCCATCCCTGCGAAAAGAGAAAGGGGCACCCGAGGCAATTCTACCTCCTTAGTGTTTCCTTATTACTAACTACTAAGTACCGTGCATCGGCGAGACGAGCGAGACGGGGATTATAGGACTGGGGTGGAGGACAAATGTAACTGGGCACTATGCAGTAAGCACTAGGCACCAAGTCTCTCGGTGTCAGGGGTGAGAAACACCAGAGCTGAAACCTGAACACTGAAACCTTAGTCCTTGCTCCATGCTTTATGCATTCTGTGGATCATTTATTTGACGCTCCTCTGCGCCGGGAGTTTAGCACATGCGAGAGGCAATGCTTTATGAAAGTCTAGAGGAACAAAAGGTTCAGTGCCATCTGTGCGCTCACCGCTGTGTCATCAAAGATCTAAAGAGGGGGATTTGCGGCGTCCGAGAAAACCAGGGTGGACGTTTACAAAGCCTAGTTTACGGTCGGGCAATTGCCAGGCACGTGGATCCGGTGGAAAAGAAACCTTTGTTTCACTTTCAGCCGGGAACCCGCACCTATTCCATAGCCACTGTCGGTTGCAACTTTCGTTGCCTTTTCTGTCAAAACTCTGACATTTCCCAAATGCCCAGAGAAACTAAACGGATCATGGGCGAGGAGTTTCCCCCCGAAAAGGTAGTGCTGGCCGCCCGTCAAAGTAACTGCCGATCTATTTCCTATACTTACACTGAACCAACCATCTTTTTCGAGTATGCCTATGAAACAGCCAAGCTGGCACGCTCCTCCGGCATGAAAAATATCTTTGTAACTAACGGCTATATGACCCCGGAAGCTCTTGATCTGATCCGTCCTTATCTAGACGGGGCAAATGTGGATCTCAAAGCATTCAGCGATGATTTCTATAAAGAGCAGTGCGGGGCCAGACTCGCACCTGTATTGCAATCGTTACAAGAGCTAAAGAGCATGGGGGTGTGGGTAGAGGTCACAACCCTGGTAATCACCGGGGTCAATGATAGCAGGAGGGAATTGTCAGATATCGCCAAGTTTATCTATGCATTGGGTCCAGAAACTCCCTGGCATGTAAGTCGATTTCACCCAACTTATAAGCTTAGAGATGTCCCGAGCACGCCGGTGGCTACGTTGAAAAGGGCTCGGGAGGTCGGCCTGGAGGTTGGTCTGCATTATGTATACACGGGAAACTTACCGGGAGATCAGGGGGAGAAAACTCTTTGCCATCAATGCGGTCAATTACTAATAGATCGCTTTGGCTTCGCTACCGGACATTATAATATAAAAAAAGGTCGTTGTCCTGATTGTCATACACCAGTGGCAGGAGTGGATATGTAGCTGGCAACTTGCAGCAGGCAGCATTTTTGTCGCTTCTGAAACTGATAAGGGAGGTAAAAGTCTATTTAGCTGCCAACTGTACGCTGCCGACTGCCAGCTGGAAAGGGGCACTCATATGGAAAGGGGAGACTGGCAAAAGCGAGTTGCCGGCCACCGTGAGCGGCTCAGGCAAAAGTTCTTGAACCATGGCCTCGAGAAGCTGACTGATGAGGAAACTATAGAGCTTCTCCTTACCCTGGGGACTCCGAGACGGGATTGCAAGCAGATTGCCCGTGAAGCTTTACGCCGCTTCCAAGGCCTTGCTGGGGTGTTGGAAGCTCCGGAGGGTCAGCTCCGACAAGTTCCGGGAATTGGGCCTAAAAATGCACTTGGTTTGAAACTAGTACACGAAGTGGCCCGCAAGTTCTTGCGGGAAAGACTCAAGGGCCGCGAGTTCATCTCATCTTCCAAGGAGGTTTACCAATACCTTATCCACTCTCTCCGGGACTTGAAGAAGGAGATTTTCAAAGTAATCTTCCTGAATGGCCGTAACGAGGTGATTCAAGTGGAGACTCTGTTTGAGGGTAGTCTCACCTCCAGCGCGGTCTATCCGCGGGAAGTGATCAAGAGCGCTCTCGAGCATCATGCGGCAGCTTTAGTTTTCGCCCACAACCATCCCTCGGGGGATCCCACGCCCTCCAGCCAAGATTTCACCATTACCCGAGATCTCTTTCTGGCAGGAAAGATTATGTCCATCCAGGTATTGGATCATTTGATCATTGGGCGCAATCGCTATTACAGCTTCGCAGATCAGGGCCACATAAGGAAATGGGAGACAGAATTCGGCAAGGGACCAGAAATTATCTTAAAGACACTTGGAGAAGGCCTGGACGCCAGTGGACGGGAGGTCGAGCGAGACGGGAAGTCGGGTACAGGAAGTATTTGATAAATCTCGTCTCGCGCGTCTCGCCAGTCTCGCTCGTCTCGCGGTTCAATTGAACTCAGTAGCTTCCCAACACTCTCAAATACTCTGTCTTCTCAGATAATTGCTCCAATACTCCCGCGAGTTTCTCGGATTCTAGGTCGGCCTCGATATCAACATAAAACATGTACTCCCAGGGTTTGCCGTGAATGGGCCTGGATTCCAACTTGACCAGATTGATGCCGTTTTCAGCAAATATCTTGAGGGTATCAAATAAAGCACCGGGTTTATTACTGGTGGAGTAGACTAAGGACGATTTCTTTCTTGGGCCGTTGTTTACAACACCTGCTGCTATTACCGCAAAGCGGGTATAGTTTCTGGGGTTGGTCTCAATGCCTTCCTTGAGCACATTGAGACCGTAAAGATCTGCCGCTTCTCTTGCTGCAATGGCAACTTCCCCCGTCTCACCTCCCTCTTTGATGCGGCGCACGGCCGTAGCTGTGTCCCGGGCTGCAACAAGTTCCCAACCCGGCTGATGCTCCAAGAAATCACGACATTGTTCCAGGGCTTGAGGATGAGAAATAACTCTCTTAATATTATGGAGTTCCGTCTCCGGATGGCCGATGAGGGCGTGAACAATACGGAGAGTTATCTCCCCAACAATTCTAACGTCGTACTCCAATAGATGATCGTAGTTTTCATGAATGCTGCCTGTTAGCGAGTTTTCCAAGGGAACTACGCCGAAGTCACAATTTCCTTCCTTTACTTCTCGAAAAACGTCTCGGAACGAGGGAACCGAATCTATCTCAATGTCGCTTCCGAAAAATTGGTTTGCGGCTTTGTGGGCGAAAGCACGCATTTCACCAGCGAAGACAGCACGCCGCCGACCTCCGGTTTTCACTGAAGGCAAACCGGCAGAAGGAGCGGCTTTTTCCAGGTAGGCAAAATCGAGCTGTTTGCCCACTACAGGGGCGATCACATAAAGGTCTCGCATTAGCTGTTCGAATTGTTCAGGGTAAAGACTCTGGGGTCCGTCAGAAAGGGCGTTGGTCGGATCATGATGTACTTCAATCATAAGACCGTCGGCACCGGCGGCAATAGCCGCGCGAGCCATGGGACTGACCTTTTCCCTAAGGCCTGTAGCATGGCTAGGATCGATGACCACCGGCAGGTGGGTGAGGTTCTTGATTATGGGAATGGCAGATAGATCTAAGGTATTGCGAGTGTAACGCTCAAAGGTACGAATGCCACGCTCGCAGAGGATGACTTGTTCATTACCCTCTGAGAGTATGTATTCCGCCGACATCAGCCATTCTTCCATGGTGGCTGAGAGGCCCCTTTTTAGCAAGACGGGCTTGCCGAGACGGCCGGCGCTCCGAAGCAATTCGAAGTTCTGCATATTGCGGGCGCCGATCTGAATGATGTCCACGTACTTCATCATGATGTCCGCCTGATTAGGGGAGGTCATCTCAGTTGCAACCCGCATTCCTGTTTCTTCTCTGACCTGGGCGAGAATCTTCAAGCCTTCCTCACCCAGTCCCTGGAAAGAGTAGGGCGACGTCCGCGGCTTAAAGGCACCGCCACGAAATAGAACAGCGCCGGCGCTCTTGACCTTTTTGGCAATGGTCATGGCTTGTTCGCGACTTTCTACGGCACAGGGGCCGGCTATCACCACAATGCGTGGACCGCCTAACTGTACGTCGCCTATCTGGACTACCGTGTCTTCAGGATGCATCTCTCGACTTACAAGCTTATAGGGACGAGACACTGGAACTACCTTGGCTACCCCCGGCAGTTGTTCAAAAAACCTAAGATCGCGGCTTACCTGACCCACCACGCCGATCACGGTCTCGTCTCCGGTACTCATCTCGCGAATGAGATAACCCTCCTGTCGAAGGATGCTTCTGATCTGCTCTAGCTCTTCCTCACCTATGCCCTGCTTCAGCACTAGAATCATTGGAAATACTCCTTACAGTTATGAAGGTAAAAAAAGCCCCGAGGTTAGCCACCTCGGGGCTCATGTTCAGAATCTTTAAGGATGAATATTACCCCCGAGGCGACCGCTTTCGGTCCGCCCGGGGCATCGCACTAGGAAGCCGGGCGGACGGTTCTAAAAAAGCAAAAGAAAAAGAACCGTCCAGCTCTGAGATCTAAGGAATGTGTTGCTCCCCTGTGCATCTTGTATCCCTTTTCCCAATAGATATTCAGCCAATTATAAAAAATCCCCTGTTTTTGTCAATAGAAGTTTTTTTATTTAAGATTTAAGCTTGATTCGAACCGAAGCTAAAAGATCCCACAATCTCAGCTCTTCAATCCGCAATCTGCAATCTAAAATCTCCAATCTCTGTGGCTGGTACACCCTTTGCACAAACTGATTTGACGTAATCATTGCCCTTCACCCCCGAAAGACAAATTTTCTAAGGAAAAGGTGTACCTAGAAGGTTTTTTACTAGATCAGTAGGCAAGCCTAAAGCCAGGGAGGTATTATTTTGAATACATTGAAAGTAAAAAGAGGGCACCAGAATCTAAAAGTAGACGCAAAATATCCTGTGGTCGTACTCACGGCAGACGGGCAAATGAAAGGAGAAACAAAGCACATCAGCACCCAGCAGGCATTTGTCCGCTGTAAAGATCCACTGAGGTTGTATGACGTAGCCAGCATGAGCATCCGGTTTTCCGAAGGAGAGGCGCTACTGGCTGAGGGAGAGGTGATTTGGTCAAACAGATACGGTCCCGATGATGAAATAACTCCCCGTGGCATGGTGGTTCGCTTCACCCGCTTATCGTCTAGAGAGCGTAAGCGTTTGCACGACACCATCGTCAAACAGTATAAGAAGAAAGACGGGAACCTCTGGTAATCCGCGGGATCAGCTCTCAAAGGGATTTCTTAAAAGGATAGTCTGGTTGCGCCCGGGACCCACGGAAATAATGGAGAGGGGTACTTCGGCCAGTTCCTCAATGGCTCGCAAATAGCGCTGAGTTTTTACGGGGAGATCTGAAAAATCACGGGCGGAACTGATGTCTTCACCCCAACCAGCAAAGCTTTCGTAAGAAGGATCACATTTCTCCAGAGTGAAACACTCGAAAGGAAAAGTCTCCAATGCCCTTGCCTCATGGACATACGAGGTGGCAATGCGTATCTCCTCGAGGCCGGTAAGAACATCCAGCTTGGTTATGGCCAACCCATTGAGTCCGTTCAACCGGGCGGCGTTTCTCAACACCACCATGTCCAGCCAGCCACAACGACGGGGTCTACCCGTGGTGGAACCGAATTCAGCTCCTTCTTTTTGCAGATGCATGCCGTGGTTGTATAGGCTTTACAAATGCCCAAGACAGTATCGATGCGGGTAGGTCCGACACCGGCACCACAGCAGGCACCACCGGCAACCGCGTTTGAGGAGGTAACAAAGGGATAGGTTCCATGATCAATGTCTAGGTGAGTTCCCTGAGCGCCTTCAAAAAGGATATTCTTGCCCTGACCACGGGCCTTTTCCAGTAGCTGGGAGACATCGCCCACATAAGGCCTCAGCTGCTCACCATAAGCAAGGTACTCATCTGCAATCTGGCTATAGTCCAAAGGCGTGGCACCGAGAAATTTTTCTAGATAGAAGTTTTTCTCCTCCAGGTTCACCTTGAGTTTTTCAGCGAACAGTTTTGGCCTCACCAACTCGTGGATACGAATTCCCGCGCGACTTGCCTTGTCCTCATAGCAAGGACCAATGCCCCTGCCGGTAGTGCCGATCTTTCCCTTGCCCTTGTGGAGCTCGCGGGCGTTGTCCACTTCTCGGTGGTAGGTCATGATTACATGTGCCTGGCCGCTGATGACCAGGTTATTGGGGTCAACATGCACCTGGTGGCTACGAAGCTTTTCTATTTCACCAAGCAAGACACCCGGGTCGATCACCACCCCATTTCCAACGCAGCAAGTTTTGTTGCGGTGGAGTATGCCTGAGGGGACCAGGTGGAGGATAAATTTCTTATTTCCGACTACCAGAGTGTGGCCGGCGTTGTTGCCTCCTTGAAATCTGACAATAAAGTCTGCCGATTCACTCAGGAGATCCACAACTTTGCCTTTGCCCTCATCACCCCACTGGGTCCCTACCACAATTACACTCGACATGCTGAAAGCCTCTGGCCCGGATTCACGAAGCATCCGAGTTGACTATCAATTCAAGCCCGCAAGAGAATAATGGATTGGCAGGGAAATGTCAAACGGAGAGTAGGCATGGGGCATTGAGTCGGAATCAGAGGTCAGATGTACGAGGGTTCAAACTACTGAATATCGAACAGCAGAACAAGGAACCGCAGAATGATGAAGTGATCACTTCGATATTCGAAATTCCTTGTTCGAAATTCTGCGGTTCAAAGAAATGGCAGCACAAATGCAGTGAATCTTGATTGGTTTTCTCCAGAATTCTGGACCCTGACTCCCGACCTCCCGTCTCGCTAAGCATAGCGCTATGCGCTCTGCGGCTAGGCCATGGTCCGCAGACGGTGGATGCGTTCTTCAATAGGAGGATGGGTGCTGAACCACTTGGAAAAACCACCACCACTCAGGGGGTTGACGGTGAACATGTGGGCGGTTGCCGGCTTGGCATCCTGCATGGGTATACGCTTCGAGGCGTAGGCCAGTTTTTCCAGGGCACTGGCCAGACTCTGGGGAGTCCCTGACAAATGGGCGCCAGTCTCATCAGCCAGGTATTCCCGAGAGCGGGAGATGGCCATTTGGATAAGCATTGCAGCTAAGGGAGCGAGAATGGACATGAGAATGAGACCGAATATGTTGCCTCCACTATCGTCATCAGAGCCCCCTATGCCAAAAATGGCGGCAAAGCGCGCCATGCTGGCGAGCATCATCACCACTCCTGCCAGGGTGGCGGCAATAGAGCCAATGAGGATGTCCCGATTTCTTACATGTCCCAGCTCATGGGCCAAAACACCTTTTAGTTCATCTGGCTGCAGAAGCTTCATTATCCCTTGGGTAACAGCCACTACCGCGTGCTCAGGATTACGACCGGTGGCAAAGGCATTCGGGGTATCATTGGGAATTAGATAAATCCGCGGTTTGGGCAGACCTGCGCTTTGGGCCAGCTCCGCCACCATCTGGTGAAGCATGGCAAAAATAAAGGCAATTATCATGCCTTGATTACCACCAAACATTCTGCCGATAAGGACGATGAGTACGGTTAAGGCTGCCAGCAAAACCGTGGTTTTAAACTGGTTGGCCATAATTATTTTACCTCCTGTCAAAAGGTTGTGTAAACCTGTACAACAATTTTATCATGCGATTATAGATAGTTAATGTTTCCATGATATTTTCCCAGTCCAGGCAGAAATTAATGCCAACTGAGGGTCTTGTCAAGATTAACCTGAGCCAGTAAAGAGGTTGCCAGCTGAGAGGCTGGAGCTAAAGATTAGACGACAGAGGGTTTAAACTAATGAATATCGAACAGCAGAACAAGGAACCGCAGAATGATGAAGTGATCACTTCGATATTCGAAATTCCTTGTTCGATATTCTGCGGTTCAAAAAACGGCAGCCAAGATGCAGTCAATCTTGACTGGTTTTCTCCTGAATTCTGTGTCCTGACCTCTGACTACTGGGCTTTTGCGTTGAGCCTTGGGTCTTGAGCCCTGCGCCTTTGACGCTACGAGTCATACGGACTACTATCTAGCCGTGGTGCTGCGGGATCTGGTTGATTTTGGCTCTAAGGAAAGAAACGATGGTGCGGACAAAAAAAGCAAGCATAAGAATTGCCAACAATAAAGCGAGACCTAAGTGAAGCCAACTGGGCAGCAGTTCACTTGTTGAAGCCACCAATTTGCTTTGCAGGGAAATTCCCAGGAAAGCGTAAAGCCAATCAGTAGCCAATCCGAAGAGAACGGCAAAAAGGGCGATGGACCCCAAATAGATAACTACCCCGCGTCTACCCAGCACTCGAGTCAATACTGTGAGAGAGGCGACATTAGTAGCCGGACCCGCCAGAAGAAACACCAGCGCAGCACCAGGGCTCACCCCTTTCAAGATCAAGGCGGCAGCTACCGGGGTTGAGGCGGTGGCACAGATATAGGTGGGGATGCCGGCGGCAAGCATGAAAAGCATGGTGAGGAAACCGCCGCCGAGGTATCTGGTGGCCAGATCCTGAGGTAGCCAGAGCGTAATTACTCCGGCCACCAAGAAGCCGGCAAAAATCCAGCCGCCTAGCTCTCGGTAAAGATCGAAGAAGCCATACTTAACACCCTCCACCAATTTCTCAGTCAGAGTGTGGTGTTTTTTGTGCTCCTCAGGAGGACAATTTTGACCGTCGCAGCAACCATCAACCCGGCAAGCCAGGTCGAGTGCAGGGGGCACGTCTTTTTCTCTATCCCCCCAGCCGAGGAGGTTTTCCATAATGCCTGCGGCAAAAGCGGTAATAAAAGCGGCTAGGGGTCGAATAAGGGTCATTAGGGGATCCAAAAGGGCATAGGTTAACGCGATCGAGTCGACTCCAGATTCAGGAGTCGAAATGAGGAAGGCAGCGGTGGCTCCCTTATTGGCTCCCTGTTTTCTCAAACTTGCAGCCGCCGGCAGGACCCCACAAGAGCAAAGAGGCAGAGGAATGCCCAGGAGGGCTGCCTTGAAAACTGAACTTATCCTTCCCCTACTCAGATGCTTGGCAATGGTTCGAGGGTCAAGGAAAAGGTACATGAGTCCCGCCACCAGGATGCCCAAGAAAAGATAGGGTGCTGCTTCCAGAAAGAGATCCCAACTAGCTTGTAGTATTTGGCCAAGTGCAGTCATAATCTAGATCGCTTCGCTCCTCCCACTATACTGCAGGAATGGGTTGAATACTGGAATTATGGAATAATGGGACAACGAATAATGAGCCTTATTATTAATATAGCTCCTCTCCCCTTACATTTCCCATTTGTCCATTATTCCAACATTCCATCATTCCATAACTGGGGCACACAGTAACCGCTGGGCAATCCTCCATCACTTTAATGGCCTACATAATTTCCGAGACGCTTGATCGTCAATCCTGCAAGTGCTCCAGAGTAATTCTGATCAACTGGGCTACGTGGCTATCAGCCAACCTATAGTAGAGCACCACCCCGTCACGTCGATTACTCACGAGTTGCAGATTCCTAAGTAGACGGAGTTGATGGCTAACCGCCGATTCGCTCACTCCGAGCAAGGCGGCCAAATCACACACGCACATCTCCCGCTTTTCCACAGCCCAGAGAATTTTCAGCCTGCTTTCATCGGCCAAGATCTTGAATATCTTGGCTAAGCTCTCTATTTCATCCGGGTGGAGAGAGGAAGCAATAGCCTCTTCCACCACCTGCCGGTGGATGAGGCGACAATCGCAAAGGTCGCTGCTTTGTTTTGGCAAGAGATACCTCCACCATTAATTGAATATATGCTCATATACTAAAATAAAAGATAGCCCCTGTCAAGTTTGTAAGAGACTATTCGGTTGACTGTTATTCGGAAAATCTGCTACTTTTGGCCGCAAATTCCCTTAGCCCGGATATTTCACGAGTTGCTTGCTGCGACCGAGGGTATGGCAGTCCTTCCGGGCGTCCTCGGGTGTCGGCCCCTGCGACGTACTCTTCAAGTACGCCTCGGGATCCAACCCCCTGCGGTTGCCCAGTGGTACAGCCATCTCCACGGTCTCGCCACAGCAATTCATGAAACACCCGGGCTAGCCCGGCCTATGAACCCTGGTCAGAGAAAGCGAGTTGTTTGTGGTTGCCCGCCTCGAGATCACTCTCAAACCCGAGCTATTTGATGCCGAAGGAGAGACAATCAGGCGTAAAGCCCGGGACTACTTTAATATTCATCTGGAGCAAGTCCGCACCATTCACGTCCTCACCATAGATGCCAAGCTTACCAAGGAGCAGCTAGAATCAGCTCGTCACCTTATCTTCACCAATCCGGTCACCCAGATATCTTCATTTCAGCCACTGGCCACTAAGTTTGACTGGGCAATCTGGATTGGTCTCCGTCCCGGAGTGCGAGACAGCCAGGGAAGCACCGCAGTGGAAGCAATGGAAGATCTTCTCAAAATTAGCTTCCAACCCGGGGAAGCTGCATACACCTCAAGACTTTATCTTCTCAGGGGACAGCGGTTGGCTAATGACAAGAGAGGATACCGGATGGTGGAACGTATCGCCAGAGAGTTGCTGGCAAACGACCTAATCCAGCAATGGAGAGTCTATTCTGGGGAGGAATGGAATGGTGAGGAGGGGATCGGCATCATTGTGCCCAAGGTTAGGCTTGCCCATGAGCCCTCGGTGGCAACCCTCTCCATCACAAGTGATGAAGAGTTACGCAATTTGAGTCAGGAGCGCAATCTTGCCCTCCATCCCAACGACATTCCAGTGATTCGTTCCTATTTTCTTCGACCTGAGGTGCGTGCCGCTCGGAGCAAGGTTGGCTTGGCTGACCCCACTGATGTGGAGTTGGAGTACATCTCCCAAGCGAGGAGCGACCACTGCAATCACAATACCTTTCGGGGTAAGTTCTTCTATCGCGATTTGGTAACAGGCGAGAGTAAAGTGGTAGACAACCTCTTCAAAACCTGTATTGAATCGCCCACCCTAGAACTGAAACAAACAAAGAATTGGGTTGTCTCTGTGCTGTGGGACAATGCCGGAGTGGCCCGTTTGGATCAGGATACCTACTATGTCATTACCGGAGAAACCCACAACAGCCCCTCCAACATGGAAGCCTACGGGGGCGCCCTTACCGGCATCGTGGGGGTGTATCGGGACCCCATGGGGACGGGCAAGGGTTCAAAACTCATTGCCGGCACCTACGGTTATTGCGTCGGCTACCGGGATTACGGTGGGCCGCTCAAACCCCACCTCCATCCCCGACGGCTGCTGGACGGGATCATTGAAGGAGTGCGGGATGGAGGCAACAAAAGCGGCATTCCCACTCCTTATGGTCAGGTGTTTTTTGATGACGGTTATATGGGAAAATGTCTGGTCTTTGTCACTGCCTTGGGACTGATGCCCGCCACTGTCTCAGGTACGAGGTGTGAGGAAAAGACAACCACAGCGGGTGATCTTATAGTCATGTGTGGCGGCCGGGTAGGAAAAGACGGTATCCACGGGGTGACTGCCTCCAGTGAGATTTACAGTGAAGACACCCCTGCCGGCCATGTGCAGATAGGTGATCCCTACACTCAGAAAAAGATGCAAGACTTCCTTCTGGAAGCACGGGATGAGGGGTTGATTACTTTCATCACCGACAACGGCGGCGGCGGCCTCTCTTCATCTATAGGTGAATCGGCCAGGTTCTCCCAGGGTGCCTTGGTAGAGCTGGACAAGGTACCGCTGAAATATGAGGGGCTGGACCTTTGGGAAATCTGGGTGTCTGAAAGCCAGGAAAGGATGACCGTGGCGATAAGACCGGAGCATCTGGAGCGTTTCATGCAACTTTCCCGGAAACATGAAGTGGAGAGCACGGTCTTGGGTCAGTACACGGACAACGGCAAGCTGCATATCACCTACCAGGGTAAGACCTGTGCCTACGTGGATCTGGGCTTGCTGGAGTCCGGTTTCCCTCAATGGGAGTTTGAAGCAGAGTGGGTGCCCCCGGAGTATAGAGGATTGAAGGAACCGGTCCTTGGTCCGCCCGAAGGTTACAGGCGAATTCTGCTTAATATGCTCAGCCGTCCGAACATTTGTTCCAAGGAATGGATAGTTCGACAGTATGACCACGAGGTACAAGGAACGAGTGTGATCAAGCATCTGGTGGGGGTTGAGAGAGACGTGCCCAACGATGCTGCGGTTTTGCGCCCCCGTCTCGACTCCTTCAGGGGTTTGGCCACCGCTCAGGCACTGAACCCCACCTACTCTCGCATTGACGCTTACCACATGGTTGCCTGTACCATAGACGAAACCGTAAGACGGCTACTGGCCGTGGGAGCTAATCTGGAACACCTGGGGGGAGTAGACAATTTTTGTTGGCCAAACATCCGATACCATCCGGAGAGCAACCCCGACGGCAAACTCAAGGCGGCCCAACTGGTACGAGCCAACTGGGCCCTAAGAGATTACTGTCTCGCTTTTGGCATACCTTTACTCTCCGGTAAGGACAGCATGTATGTTGACGGCAACCTGCCGGGATATTTCGGTGAAAGGCACAAGGTCTCCGGGCTTGAGACCCTTCAGTTCACCGGAACTAGTGTCATTGAAGATGTGCAAAGGTGCGTCACCATGGACGCCAAAATGGAAGGTGACTTCCTCTACACTCTGGGAGTCACTCGAAACGAGTTGGCTGGCTCCGAGTATTATGATTTGTTCGGATACACCGGCCTTAGGGTGCCGCAGGTAAGACTTGAGGAGGTGCTGCCGTTATACCGGGCCTTAGAGGAAAGCATTGACCACGAACTGGTTGCCTCAGCCCATGGCATCTACCGTGGCGGTCTGGGAGTCCATTTGGCCTTGGTGGCCATGGCAGGCGGGCTTGGTTTGGATCTGGAACTGGCCAAGGTTCCCGCGGAGGGAGTCGAACGGGATGACATCTTACTTTATTCCGAGTCGGCAGGGCGATTTATTGTCACTGTTGCGCCGCAAGACAGAGTTCGTTTCGAGGAGAGATTGGCAGGAGTGCCTTGCGCTTGTATTGGCCGGGTGACAACAACAGGGAAACTTAAAATCAGGGGCTTGGCTGGTAAGGTTCTCTTCAATGTTGATCTGCAGCAGCTCAAAAAGGCTTGGAAGAAAACTTTTGCTAATCTATAGATGTCAGTGGTCCGTAGTATTGAAAACATGGAACATGGGGAAAAACAGCTGGCAGCTGGCAGGTGGCAGAAATCAGAGGTCAGAGATCTGAGGTCAGAGGAAAAGCCGATCTCTGATCTCCGACTTCTGACATCTGTAATGGACGACTTGAACGGCTTGAACGATTTGAACAAGGGACGACGGACAACTGACAAAGGACAGTTGCTGGCATGCAAGAAAGCATAAAACCTGAAGGTGGTTCGCTCGGGATTCGGAGAGCCCCAAAGGCGGTAGTCCTTACGGGCTTCGGTTTGAACTGCGACTGGGAGACCACTTACGCCCTTGAATTAGCCGGGGCAGAAGCCAGAAGAGTCCACATCAACCAGCTTCTCATGGGTGAAGAAATCGGTGAGCTTGCCCGTCTGGACGATTACCAAATTTTTGCCTTTATCGGCGGTTTTTCCTGGGGTGACGACCACGGTGCCGGGGTAATTTTTGCCAGCAAGCTGTTGTATAATATAGGCGAAGAGATACTCCGGTTCATCGAAAAGGGAAATCTGGTTATCGGTATCTGTAATGGGTTTCAGGCCATGGTGAATCTGGGATTGCTCCCGGGTTTTGACGGTGATTATCGCTCCCGCAAGGTTGCCCTCATCGGCAACGACTGCGGCAATTTTCGCGACCAATGGGTGCACCTAAAAGTTGAGACACATTCACCATGTGTCTTCACCCGAGGCCTGGAAAATCTGGAACTGCCGGTTCGCCACGGGGAGGGCAAGTTCTACGCGGAAGAGTCGGTTATCAAGACTCTTGAAGCAAACAATCACGTTGTGGTCCGTTATGCCGACAGGGAGGGCAGGACCGCCGACGGTCGCTTTCCTGAGAACCCCAATGGCTCCCTAAAGGATATTGCCGGCATTTGCGACTCTACCGGGAGGGTATTCGGAATTATGCCTCACCCGGAGGCTTTCAATCACTGGACCAATCACCCGGATTGGACCCGCATAAAGGAGTACTATCGTCGCCGCGGGGAGCCCTATCCTGAAGAAGGTTACGGCATAAAGATTTTCCGCAACGCTGTCGAATACTTTAAATAAGAATAACCCCTTTTGCCCGTATTCTGCTGTACCGCTCTTGGCTAATAATATTCTTTTGGTTGTTGAATATCGAATATCGAACAAGGAATTTCGAACAGCAGAAGTTTTTGAAAGGATTAACATAGTGTTTTTCACTTCGATATTCTGCGGTTTATTCTTCTGCGGTTCTGCGGTTTGAATTTCACATTTCGAAGACGGGTAGAGTAATTTATGTGTCAGTTCTGTCATCAGCACGGCGAAGGAAAAAAGTGGTACCTCAAAGCAGAGCATTATTCCCAGGATCTGCTGGCTGATCTTCAGAGACGTCAATATATCCAAGATTTCATCCTGGATATCGGCAGCGGCCAGGTGGCTGAGCTGGAAAAGAAATTCCATCTAGGGCTCAAAGCGCCATCATGGTTGCGCCAGTTTTTTTACTGGTTTTATGAGCGACGTTACCGCAGAGACCATTTCGGCCAGGTGGTGCCCTTGGAGGATCTGGAGGAAGTTTTGACTCTGGCGGGCTCGATTGTCAGGTTACCTTGTATCTGCCGGAAAAACAGCATCGGAGATAACAACGCCCGCTACTGTTTTGGTCTTAGCCTTGATCCTGAGAGGCTTCTGGATATAAAAGAAGCTTTTCTTCAGACTTTTAGTCCAGGGCCGGACGTGGATCTCTTCGAATACATGAACAAAGAAGAGACACTGGAGTTGTTGCGGTCCTATGAAAAGGAGTCTCTAATCCACTCCCTCTGGACCTTCAAAACACCCTTTATCGGTGGCCTCTGCAACTGCGATAGAGCCGATTGCCTGGCCCTGCTCACTGATCGCTACGGCTTTCATCTCTTTTTCCGAGGAGAGTACCTGGCCCAGACCTCAGAGGAGAAGTGCATTGGCTGCCGGGCTTGCCTTTCGGCGTGTCAGTTTGGTGCCATCAGTTATGTGGCGGCTCGCAAGGTTGCCTTTATCGATCCCCTGCGCTGCTACGGCTGTGGTGTGTGCCGAAGCCATTGCGAGCAGCAAGCCATTCAATTAATCCCCAGGATGGAGCATCCCCTGGCCCGCCGCTTTTGGTAAAAATGATACGGGATGTCTAGAATGATTGCCGGTAGATGATGTCTGTTCCGGAGATCATCAGCAGGAGTCCTTGCCTGTTGGTGCTTTTCGCCACCCTCATCCAGTTCTCATCACTAAGGCCACGCCCCAGGGTGGTAAGCATCAGGCCACCTTCCAATTTCTTACTTCCCTTCAAGATCATAAACTGTCGATGGTTGGTAAAGGCAAAGAGAACCCAGCCGTTGGTTAACAGATAGTTGTAATTGCCGGGATAATCCTCCAAGAGTTGCCTTGTACTTCGATAAATAGTCTCGAACAAGGTGGGCAGGGGTTGAGGGGGGCTGTGGAAATAGTGGGCCATCCGGTCGCGCAAGTACTCGAAAGTCCTGGCTGAATCACTCTGAGCACCCTCGATGGCAGAGCCGCTGGTGCGGTAATCCTCCACCGCGGGGGCTTTACCATTATGGGCAAAAAGCCAATTGTGGCCGCCGAATTCAAGGATGAAGGGATGGGCGTGACACTCATCCACCGGACCGCTGGTTTGAAGACGAACATGGCAGAGGATGATCCTGCTGTTCACCACCCGAGCAAGTCTCTGGAAGCCGTCGTGGAGTCGGCCGGCCGCGTAGGCCCTGTCTGCCGATTTTTCCACATAGGCTTTATACTTCTTGAAGTACCCTATGCCCCAGCCATCCATATTTCTACTGGCTTGTTTGGCGAAAAGGGGCAAAGACTTGGGGGCGGAATAATCCTTTCCTGCCGACAGAACAAATAAATCGCACATATCCCCTCAATCCATAGAGACAGCTGACTCTTACGAGAAGTATTACTTAGCAAGACTCCAGTCTAAAGCCTTATTGTCAGTGGTCAGTTGTGTAAAGCGCATAGAGCATGGGGCATAGGGCATGGAGTATATATATTATCAATGTTAATAGACTCTATGCTCTTTGCTCTCTGCTCCATGCGGCGAACGGAGTGAGCCACAACGGACAGTCAAACATCTCCCAGATACAGCACATCCGGACCGGCGATAACCATTAGCTTGCCCAGTGAGTTTTTGCCGGGCTCGATGGGTATCCATCCCCCTGGAGTGAGCAGATCTCTAACAGAGGTTATAATCAGGATGTCTCCAATGGCCTCGGATTTTTTCATCAACAGAAGTCGTCGGAAGTTGGAGAAGCCAAAAAGAACCGATTCATTGGCCAGGAAAAAGGTGTAAAGGCCGGGGTAATCGGACAAGAGCTCACGGATAGCATCGCGGAGAGCTCCGTAAAGACTCCCATAGGGATAATTTTTTATCCGATCCAACAAATGGTCCCTGAGATACTCTAAGATTCTGGCAGCGTTGACCCCAGGCTCCAGACGGGGCTCATTGACAGTCCGGTATTGTTCGATATCCAGATCTCCACCCACATTAACAAAGAGCCAGGTGTGGTCCAAAAAAGAGAGGGAGAAAGGATTGTTGTGAGCACTATGGCTACCGCCGCTCAAAGGGCAGCTTATGTGAGAGATGATAATCCGGCTGTCAATGACCCGGGCCAATCGCTGGAAGCCCTCGTGTAATTGGTCACCGATCATGACTTGCTCTAATGATTTTTCAACGAAGGCACTACCGTTTCTAAAAAAGCCGATGCCCCAGCCATTCATATGCTGTTTGGCCTTTTCGGCGAAAACAGGAAGATAATCCTTGGCAGTGTAGTTATAGCCTGCCGAGAGAGCAAAAATGTCACACATGTCAATCCCCACTGAAGTTAAATAACGGTTGCGGCAATAAGCTTTGCCGGACTTTAGTGCTTTACTCTCGAACACCAGGTCGAACACTAGCGGGAGTTGGACAGGCGAATCTCAAGGTAGCAGGATAAAATCTCAATTCACTTAATTAGAAGACATCCCTTTGATGAGGTCAGAATAGCCCAGAGCGTGGTAAATCACGTAAATTGTTTGCAGCCATTTGTTACCATCGGCATGAAAAGTGACTGCCGGTATATTTCCCTGGCTCATCTCAACCAGAAACTGGCTGAAGATGATCCATTGCATGGCTTCGTCAATGTGGTGGAGCACAGCTGAGTGGTAGCGAAATTCGATAGTGGAGCGGAACCAATATGAGTGCAGATTTAGACCGTGATAGCGAGTTTTGTCGTAACGGGGACTCCTGGCTAGCTCGGGGTCATAGCGATTTTCAGGGGAGTACCAGAGTTTTTTTAAACGGCAGTTCTTTGGCCCACAATCGGGATCACACTCCTGCAAAAATGCCTGCACATTAATCTCCATGGGACGGCAAGTTGTTCGGTTCTGTCGTTCCCCCGGGATGAGCAGGTAGAAGAGTTTTTCCATGGGGTGGACGATCTCCACTAATCTTTTGAGCTGTTCACAGGTGTACACCTGCTTATCGACTCCATGATGAACGTGGAAGCCGCAAGTCTCGTCAATATCTACTCCCTCGATCTCATTTAAAAACAAAAAAGCTTGATAAATTTGTACCAGACCTTCAAGACCACTGAGTATGGGACTGATAAGTTCGGCGCCATGGCGGGTGCGAAGCCTGCCCCTAACAGAGGAATCCTCCTCAAAGTGCCACGAATTCCTGTTGGGACCGAGGTTAATCTTGGATTCCCGGTAGAGTTTAGAGAAACTTCTCCCGTCTCTGGCTTTAGAGTGAATGTTGTAAGGTTTGATAATTCCCGCATCTGGGGGAGTAAGGATGTATTCCAAGCCGTAAAACTCGATCTCCACTCCGAAGGTGCGCTCAGTAAGGTAATCGAGCATGGGATACTGGTTCTTGAGTCGGACGATGAGCCAGTGGGGGACGGTCATCTTCTTGCCTTTCTCCTGGAAGACAGCTCCGACCGGATCCGTAAGTACATCAGGGCGCGGCAGCCGACCATGCCTG
>JARRNM010000100.1:0-25420 GCA_037384945.1 Deltaproteobacteria bacterium | reverse complement strand
AAGATTTACCCCAGGCTCTGGACAAGGACTATAAGACACGTTTGCAAGAAATCATTCAGAGCCGCGAAAAAACTGTGCCTCACTACCGCTTAGAGGCTGAGGAGGGACCGGATCACGATAAACTGTTCCGCGTCAGCGTCTGGCTAAAAGATCGACTTCTCGCCTTGGGTTCAGGTCCCACCAAAAAGTCCGCCCAACAAAAGGCTGCAGGCCGAGCCCTCCGGCTCCTCGAAAACGATGCCAAAGAAATCTAGTTGCAACCATGCGGGTTTTCATAAACCGTTTTGATTTCTTACGAGGGCTTTAGGTTTCAGTGTTCAGGTTTCAGGTTTTACCCTTGACTCTTCTCTTTCCCGACACCTGAAACCTGACACCCGCAACCTTAGTCATGTGATTTGTTATTTGGACTCCGGGGTTAGTATGAAGAAAAAGCCTTTGATCATCCCCATCTTCATCCCCCAAGAGGGTTGTCGGCACCGTTGCGTCTATTGCGACCAGACGACTATCAGTGGTGGTTCTCAAGCCCCCTGGAACCGTCATTCGATTCGTCAGCACGTGCAGAGCTTTCTACCCCACCAGCAGCACCGCTATCCAGTGCAGTTGGCATTCTATGGTGGCTCCTTTACCCTCCTTTCCGCGGCTCGCCAGCGACTTTTTCTCGAATCTGCTCAGGAATTTATCCAGCGAGGGCAAGTGCATTCTCTGCGCTTGTCCACTAGGCCAGATGCTATTGAAGATGACAACCTGCGTCTTCTGCAAGCTATGGGGGTGAAGACTATCGAGCTCGGTGCCCAGAGCTATAATGACAGGGTACTTGCCGCCTCTGCCAGAGGACACTGTAGTAAGGAGATATATGAGGCAACAAAGAGACTGAAAAAACACGGATTTGAGGTGGGCCTGCAGTTGATGCTGGGTCTTCCAGGAGACAACCGTGAGACCTTTCTTGAAACAGTGGCAAAAAGTATTGCCCTGGTACCCAGCTTTGTTAGGATCTACCCAACCATAGTGCTATCGTCCACTCCCCTGGAGCGACTTCTTCGTAGTGGACGTTACCAGCCCCTTTCTTTAAAGGAAGCGGTAGATTGGTGTAAGGCAGGCAAGAAATGCTTCGATAGCTGCTCCATTCCTGTTATCAGGATGGGCTTGCAGCCAACCACTACCCTGGAGGGACCTGGCCGTATTGTTGCAGGACCATACCATCCCGCCTTTGGCCACCTGGTCAATTCCGCAGTCTGGCAAGAAAGGATTTCACCAGCTCTGAGAAAGGCCAGGCTCAAGTCACCCCGTTTGGTGATCCACACTCCATCATCCCAGTTGAGCGAAATCCGCGGACATCACAATTCCAACATCAATGGCTGGCTCAAGGAATTAAAGCTTATCTCTTTGACAACGGTTGCCAGCGATCAGCTCAAGCCGGGAGAATTTAGGGTCACAGCGCAAAGGGAGACTGGCGAGACGGGAGGTCGAGCGACACGGGATTTTCAGCGAGCAGCTTGCAGCTGACAGCTCGCAGCAAGCAGCAATGATTCTGCATATTGGGATATCATTTCCTGCCAGCTGTCAGTTGCCCGCTGCTAGCTGAATGGCTATGTTCTATGCGGTCTTATTACGCTTGCGCCTGGGCCTGGGACTTGCCCTTGAGTTCATCAAGTTTCTGAGCCAGGAGCCGCAGATGGTCTCCCATCTGTTGCGCCTTCTGATAGCGTGATTCGAGACTCTTTTCCAGTGCCCTGTTCAAGATTGCCACAGCTGCTTTGTAGATCTTGGGATTATATTTGGTGGGAGGCTCTGGATCCACTGTGGTAATCTGATACATGATAGCCGCCAAATTTTCTCCGCCGAAGGGGAGTTCGCCCGTTAATAACTGATAAAACACAATTCCCAGAGAAAAAATGTCTGAGCGGCCATCAGCTCCGGTGACATATAGTAGGGCGTTCCCTTGATCACCCCTGTACGGGTCTTTGAACTGGCTGTGGCCCGGGCAATGCCAAAATCAGTAACCTTTACCAGACCATTTTTCAGAATCATGATGTTAGCTGGCTTAACATCCCGATGCACAATGCCATGGCTGTGGGCATAGGCCAGAGCATCACATACTTGGGCTGTCACATCAATGGTCTTTCTTATGGATAAAAGTTTTTCCTTACACGCATATGTCTCAAGGCTTTCACCCTCCAGGTATTCCATGGCCAGGTAGGAAAGGTCCAAATCTTCCCCCACGTCATAAATGGTTACGATATTAGGGTGGGAAAGTTTGGCCACCACCTCGGCCTCCCGATAGAACTGTTCCCTAATTTTGGCTGCCTGATCCTCATCGAAGTCATCAGTAAAGCGAATGGTTTTGATGGCCGTCAACCGGTCGAGCTTGGGATCCCGCCCTTTATAGACTATACCCATAGCGCCGCGACCAAGCTCTTCCAAGATCTCGTAACGTCCAAGCCTGGGCTTGGACTGGGTCATCTCCTGCACCACAACTGTTTCATCGGGTCCCAAATCTACCATCTGTGGCGAAGGAGCATCTGGGGGAGTTGGCCCGGAACCCACCTCCTCCATGCCTGCCTGAACCACGGCGTCAAGATCAGTCACATCAGCGCTAGCAACCTCATCCATGTTTGGCAGGGGCGCTGGCCGGGCCAGGGTGCTCTCTGTTTGTTTGCTCGCGAAAAATTTCAAACCACCAAAAGCGAGAACACAGATGGCGATCAACCTAAAGAGGATCTTTACGCTAAATCTGGCCTGCTCACCCAACGGCAGCAAAGAACTTATGAAATAATCCACGTAATCGGAGAGAAAAAGAAAGCCCACAAACACCATAATCAAGTTAATGGCCGCTCCAATTTTGCCACCAACGTATTCCTTCTTTGCCCGGTTATAGATTACCAGGGTAAGAATATAAAGGACTAGGATGAATGCTTGTGCTATCCAAGGGTTTTGGCTGTCAACCATGAGGGTTCCCCTTCATCGACATTGTTGCCCACGGTCATTTGCAAATAATGTTTCCGTAAGGATTCACCTCCCTACGCTCAAAGTCTACCTATAAGTTAAAATAATTGCTCCGCATCTTCCTACCTAAGCCGACTTATTCCTCAAAGTCGCCGAGAGTTGATCCAATAATGGTCTAAACTGTTGATAGGTCGTAGTCACTTTTTCCACCATCCGAGACATAGTCGCCTCAGTCGCCTTTGGTCCCAGAAGTCGGCTCTCCTCCGTTAGAAGTCCCCCTAAAACCTGCTGGAAAGTCTGAACCAGATCATGGCTGCTCAGTTTGAGTTCACCAGTACTGATCTTTTCCTTCAGTTGCAAAGGAATTGCCTCAGCAGTGTTCTCCATGTCGAAATGGGCAAAAAGGGCTTCAGAGTGTTTGCAGCATCGAATGAATCCCTTAAACAAGGCTTGAGCCTTTGCCCCCACCGCATTTTCAAGATCGTTTACTACCAGTCGAAACATATCGTTATAAAAACTGATAACAGCATTACCGCTGGTACCGTCCGCTTTGAATGGTTTGGCTTTTTGCTCAGTGGCTTCCTTGGGAACCGACATCTCAGCAATCGCTTCTTTTTTCACACCTCTTAGGTAATCTTCGTCTTGGTAATGTCCAAAAAATTTACTGAGTGCCTGAGCCAACGGCCGCTGATTAGCAGGTACCTTTTCCAGGACTGCCCTCATTCTTTGGACCGTCTTGTGAGTCGACTTGAATCCCAGATACCGATATTCCTCACCTAGGAGACCAACGACCGCCTGATTGAAACCACTAATGACATCTTGTTGAGAAAACTGTCTTCTTTGTTGCCTGATAAGGGCCTGCATCTTGTTAATGTTGGCCGCAAGATCCCGATCCATACTGAAAGCCTTTAGAAAATTCTCGTAATAGTCAGACTGTTTAAATGAGCTTTCAAGCGAGGCTGCCGCTTTTCTCTCGCCAAGCTCCTCGGCAAGATCAGCCATGACCAGCTGCACCAGACTCCAATAGAGAGTAGTGACAGGGGTGAGTTCCAAGGTGGCCGCTTTGGCAGGCTGTCTGTCCCCACCTTTTCTGATAATGGCGTTTTGGGCGTGGAGCTTGGCAAGAGATCGATATACTGCCAGGCGAGAATAGCCCGTTTCTTTGATGATGTGTGCCACGCTCCGCCTGCCGTCGAGGAGCAGGAGAACTCGCAAATCCCTTGCGGCATGCACGGATTTGGTCGTATCGACCCGGGGGTTTATTTGAAATACAACTTGGTCGTTGGGTATGATGCCCTTGAACTCTCCTCTCTTTCTGGCCTCCGCTACCAACCGAACAGGATCAAGCTCGACCTTGACGTCTTCCACGTAACCATCGAGGCCGTCAGTATAAGTAAATTTGGCGTCGTCCCAGCTGAGGGTTGTGGTGACCACTTCCTTGAACTGAAGATTGAGGATACTTGACAGTTGTTCAGCGGTGACGTGCTTTCTTTCCAGCAAAACTGTCCCCAGACGCTTTTCCATCGCCTTGGCAACTGCAAGCATATCCTGAAGCCGGTCTTCGCTAATAAGATTATTTGCCCTCAAAAGAGCACCCAATCTCAGCTCTGTATCCGTATTGCCCCGGACAAATATAATAAGCCCCCCCTTGAAGTAGATACTGCAGCGACGTCTAGGAGTTAACACTGCCAGCACACCAGTCTTGCCCTCATCATGAATCATCTGGACAACTGCCGACAAAGGGAAGGTTTTGACATCTCCGTTTAAGGGCATCCCGAGCCTCTGGTTTCGGAGCTTCCCGCTCCGAGCAATGACTGTTAGCTCTTCAAGCCTCCAGCTTCGTACTATACCTCAGGAATGCTGGAATACTGAGAATCATAAATACCCAGATGGTTCTTGACCCATTATCCCACTATTCCATTTTTCCCATATTCCAATCCTCAGCCCTTGTAATAAAATTGAAGTCGGGCTGGTCCTATCTCGATGTTGTCGAATTCTCTCAGTCGGTAACTTGCCCCGATTTGAACACCATTCACTTTAACCTTGGCCCGCCCTGCCGGGCTCAGGTGGTATCCTGTCGGGCGCCTGCTAATGGTTGCAGCCACTTTCGGGGTGAAAAGCCCGCCGATGGGTATGTCAGCCTCTTCACCCTTCCCCAGTTTCACTAATTTCTTTTTGATTTCATGTTCCCCCCTCCCACCGGAGACAAAAGCCAAAATTGCCGGCCGTTCAGCGGACACGGCAGTACTGTCAAAACCCGGTGCCTCGGGTTCTTCTGATGGTTCGGCATCACCCTGAGCCACTTGGATGAACATGGTCTCCTCGGTGAGTTTGGGGTCCTCTTGGAGTTCAGCTGGATCCAGAGTAAAAACAAGAGTATGTTTGCCTATGAGAATCTGGTCTCCGTTTTTTAGCTTGGTGCTAGTAACCCGCTCACCATTTAGAAATGTGCCGTTTTTGCTCTGCAAATCGGTGAGGACATAGTCCTTACCTGCCGGATCTATGCGAGCGTGGTATCCGGAGACTAAAAGATTCTCTACCACGATGTCATTTGCCGGTTCCCTGCCTATTGTCTTGCTGTGCCCTGCAAGTTCAATTTCTTTTAAGGGCAGGTCCTTAAACTTGAGCGTTAATAGAGCCATGGGATTACTCCACCCGCCAGCGATACAACCTCTCCGCTGACTCTACTACTTGGATCTAAACAGCTTCTGCAAAAGCCCTTTTTCTTCCCTGTGAACAAGTAGGAGCACTGCGGTGATATTGTCTAGACCGCCTTTCTCGTTTGCCATATTCACCAATTGATCGCAAATCTCTTCGAGCTCTCTCCCTTCGAGCACAGTCCGGTGAATCTCCTCGTCGGAGAGCATATCTGTAAGACCGTCGCTGCACATGAGGATCAAATCACCCGGAAGAGCCTGCGTCTCGTAGACATCGGCTTCCACGGCCTCATGGATTCCAACCGCTCTCACCAATATATGCTTCATGGGAATTGAGGCAGTATTTGGATCCCAATCAGGGTTTTTGCGCATATGCTCAGCAAGGAGAGTATGATCCTGAGTGAGTTGCTCGATTACATCTTCGCGAATAAGGTAAATTCGACTGTCTCCCACATTGGCTGTTACCAGGGTGTCCCCGAAAAAATAGGCTACGGCCGCAGTTGAACCCATACCTTTGTATGATCCCTGATCTTGGGAGAGCTGATATACTACCCGATTGGCTAACTCTATACTGTGACAGACTGCTGTGGCTGCCGGTGACATATTACTCTCTGCGTCTTCCTTTGCCGCAAGGGAGGTGTGAAAGGCCTCCATGTAGTCTTTGACGCTGCTGACCACTGTGCTGCTGGCAACTTCACCCGCCCGGTGTCCTCCCATACCGTCTGCTACGATATAAAGGCCCACCTCATCGTCTTTATGGAAGAAGTCCTCGTTGTTGCTTCTTCTTCTGCCTACGTCGCTGCGTCCAGCTGAATGTATTCTCATAAAATACCCACGCTGTCAGAGCAAATCACCGATTCAAGGTTTGTCCGTACTATTTCTTGGATCTCTCCACTGCCAAGAAATTCAAGTAAAGGGCGTAGGCCTCATCCACCACCACCTCCAACTTGTCCATGCTAAAGGGCAAGTGAGGGGTGATTGCCTCCCGTACGCATTCCATCATTAGGTCATGCTCATGACTATTTGGCCCAATACGGCGCATATCCAAATAAATGTACTGCAAACGATCACGGACTGTATTAATGAGCTCTCTGGTGATGATCTGGTGGATCTCCTGCTCACTCATTACCGGAATATCTCCAGTCCGTCAGTCATTTTTGGCTGTGCATGGTAGCACGCTTGTCCTGAAAAGTCACAGGATTTGGGTCAAATCAATGGCTTCTTAAGTCTCAGAATCGCTGTTACCAATTTTCCCCTAACTTCTCCGCAGAAAGCGCTTCTCCGACCCAGGATTTTAACCTACCTTTATGATCATAGAACTCGCTGAAACGGGCAATGACGCGCTTGGCTTTAGTCACGGCCTGTTTGCGTAGTCCAGTGTTGAGACCAATACGTAAATATTCAATGGGGGTAATAAAAGGAGCCAGAATGTTGTGGCCGTAGCGATCACACCCCATGTGGACACACTTGGCATGGAGATCGTGATCTTGGCCGTACTCTGTGCCGGTTAATGAGGTGTAAGACTTGAACACTTTGCAATTGTTGCAACCATTAACCTTAACGAAGTATGGTATCTCCTTAGGATTGGTCATCGTAACCCCTGGAGCGGTGTGATTCATATGCCATCTCAGCGCTTCGTGTGTAGCTCTTCCACTCGTGGTAACAGCAGTAAATCAACGACTCCCCCAAATATGGAACCAAAATTGTGGAGCTAGTCCTGTGGAATAGGGCTCCCTCGGGAAATTCAATAGGATGATCCCTAACCCCGTCCCGCATGGTTCCTCCAAAAACTACTTTGGGGGAAATGCCAGCAAGTGTATATTCCCCTCTAGTACACTTCTTGTTGACCCCTTGCCATAATGCAAAAACGATACCATTGCTTGCCGGTTTGTAGGTTGGTAAAATGCAATTAGAGCTCCCATAGCAGATACTGAAGAATCCATTAGCCGCTGGCCAGTAGTTGATTGGAAGTCAACATGAATGGCTTATCTCCCGAATTCTGGATTCTGACTTCTGGCTCCTCACTTAAGGACTTATGGCAAATGTGAGATGAGAAATGCAAAATGATTTCAAATCCGGCTTCGTTTCCATAGTAGGCGCACCTAATGTGGGTAAATCTACTTTGTTAAACCGGCTCATTGGGGCAAAGGTTGCCATTATATCTCCCAAACCCCAGACCACCCGGAATCGTATTCTGGCTGTGAAGACCACTGCCGAATACCAAATTGTTTTCTTGGACACCCCCGGCATTCACCAAGCCAAGGGTAGACTCAACCTTGCCATGGTGCGCACTGCCCTGGCCACCCTGTCGACAGTTGACCTGATTCTATTCCTGTTAGAGGCGCAATTACCGGAAAGCAAGAGTAACCAGCCCGTGCTCGAGGCCCTTCAGAGTGTTGAAACCCAAAGCCTCTTGGTTTTGAACAAAATAGACTTGGTTCCGCAAAAATCCCTGTCAGTGGTGATCGACAAATTTGAACGGTTGCATCGGTTCAAAGGCTCTGTTTACATCTCCGCCCTCCATGGCTTGGGGATAGATGAACTTCTAAACCAAATCGTTTCTTTGCTCCCTACCGGGCCCGCTTACTACCCGAAAGACACACTTACCGACCTACCGGAGCGTTTTTTCTGCGCCGAGATAATCCGGGAAAAGATTTTGAACTTGACCTCAGCGGAGATCCCATATGCCGTGGCAGTAACGGTCGGCTCATTTAAGGAAGATGAGCAGAAGAATCTCATCCGCATTCAGGCTGATATTCACGTTGAGCGAACTTCCCAGAAAGGAATCATCATTGGCAAGGGCGGTTCGATGCTGCGGGAAATTGGCAAACAGGCACGTCTAGAAATGGAGAAGTTTCTTGGTGCCAGGGTTTTCTTGGAATTGTGGGTCCGTATCCAGAAAAAGTGGCGCAAGGACCCCCGAGCCCTCAAGGAATTTGGATATCAATAAGGCAAAGGGCATGGGGCATAGAGCATAGAGTAAGTAGTCAGAGATCAGAGGTCGGAGGTCAGATGGTTCAAAATACTGAATATCGAACAGCAGAACAAAAAACCGCAGAATGATGAAGTCATCACTTCGATATTCGATATTCCTTGTTCGACATTCTGCGGTTCAAAGAGGCGGTAGCTGAGATGAAGCCATTTTTGATTGTTTTGCCTCTGGATTCTGACTCCTGACTCCTATCCCTTACCTTACGCCTTGCGCCGTGGGCCCTGCGCCGTGAGCCGCTGACAAATTAAGGAATGGCTTTGGCTTAGAACAGCTGCAGTCTCGGCTCTGCGATGGTTCCCCGCACCTTAAACGGTAGAGGTTTACCCCGACTTAGGAAGGTTTCTGCCATAGTGCCCTTATCCGCAGGAAAGTCAATCAGCTCAGCATCTACCTGACCTTGCCCTGCCAAGTTGAGAGCGCTGCTGGTCAACCCCGGTTGAAGTCTCACTTCACCGGTCAGCGCACCTTGGAATCCCTTGCCCCTAAACCGGCATTCGCTTATGGTAATACTCCCTCCAGAGAGTCTGATGGTGGCCGACACTTCGAGTCCCTCCAGGGTCTTAACCTTCAGGTAGGGGGAGTCAATCGGGCAACGCCCATCCACAAGCTTAAAATTTCCTCCACCGGCAGCCTTCAGCAAATCACCTACCACCCCTTTCAAGTCTATCTCTCCTGAAATCTCACCTTCGATTGGGCGGCCTAGGATCAGAGAGAAACCGGGTTGAGCTTCCAGTCGAACCTTCTTTGCCCACACCTGCATTCGGTAGTTTTGAAAATTATGGATCGGCGCCAAGCGGAAGTCTCCACTCAAGGACCCTCCATAGGCCTCACTCCGAACGGTGAAGGCAAGATTTCCCTTCAGCAGGGGCAAAAGCTTAAACCGGGTATGAACCTTGGTCAGTTCAAAAAGCGATTTGCTCCCCATATCCATTGATCGAATAGTACATTTAGCGAATTTCAGCCCGGGTGGGATGGTGAAGGACATGTCTGAGAGATCAAACTGCAATCCCAGATTAGCGCCTGCAACCGCCTCCAGCTTCTCTTGCAAGCTCTCATAAGGAAAGCGCCATATGACCAGGACAACAGTGAGCACCAGCGCCCAGAGAATGTAGCCTATTACTTTTTTATTCAGTAAGCGTTTCATGCGGTTCTGCCAATCTAAAAAAATTTCGGGCGGGTACAAAACCCGCCCCTACACTCTCACTACCCCATTGCTAGTGTCTCTTCCACTCGCCACTATTCCAACCTACCATCATTCCATTATTTCATTCATCCCTTCTGACTCCTGGCTAATTCCTCTAGACCCTATGCTCTTCGCTCTTTGCCTGGCCAAATCCCCAATCCGCAGTCCGAAATCCAAAATTGTTTTCTGTCGTCCGTCCTCTGTCGTCTGCTTGCCCCGTGAAATTTTTACCCCGTGGAATCCTTCCCCCGTTGAATCCGCAGAGTATTCAACTGGGGCGAAGGCTATTCCACTGGGGGCGTTAGCACTATTTCACAGGGGTCCTATGCCCTAGGCCTGGCCAAATCCGCGATCCACAATCCACAATCTTCCCTCTATGCCTAGCCAAATTCGCAATCCCCATTTCGAAATTCACCATCTTCTTTACGCCTCCTTACCCCCCACCACCTGGACAGTTTCGCTGAGTTTTCGAGTTACCACTAACAAGCTTACCTCCAACTCAGATGGATTGCGCTGTTGCGGCCTAATGGTGAGCCTCCTGACACGCACTTGCTCTGGCGCGGTCTCGATATGGTAGAGGTAAGGGATTAGCCGCTCAAGTGACACACCTTTGAACCGCATCTCCACCTGTTCTTCTTGGTGTTTTTCACTCAGTTGTTTGACAGAAGGTCGCATGAATTCGATCTGCCCCTTTATCCCGTCACTGCCGGCCAAACCTTCCAGAAATGCAAATAAGGTAAAGTCCTTCGACCGCTTGCGCAAATTACTCTCGATTTTCCCGTTTTCTGCCTTCATTTGCCGATACAGCTGCTCGAGACTAATAAGCTCCTGCAAGCGCTTCTCGCTCTGTTCAATCTTTACCGCCAATTTTCTCCGTCGCCCCAGAATTGGGCGCACGATCCATAGGCCCACCGCGAGAATGACCAAAATGGTGCCTAGGGTCACAATTAACTGGTTACGGGTAAGCCGTATCATGAGCCTTCTCCAGCTAGTTGCCGGCGGAGCAGTTCTAAACCAAATTGCACTCCCTTACCGTCTGTTGCCGCCTTCGCCCCGGTGATGGTGACTTGATCGAAGTCTTCTAAAGCCACCAAACGATTTTTTACCCCGTCGACGGTGTTAAAACCATCTGCTCGCCCGCTCAACCTGACTCGCTCGTTATCCACCGTTAATAAGTTAACAGTTACATCCAGGTTTTTCGGAATTGCCTGGCTAATAATTCGCAGTAACTCCACCGAAGAATTTTCTCTGGCATCGGCCCCAAAAAGAGCTACCGACTGACTTAATTCGTCAATCCTGTTCTTGACGATGCTGGCGTATTGTTCTGGCCGAACTGATCCCTTAAATTGCGGTAGGGTCCGTCGAAAAACCTCCTCCACACTCTGGTCGATCCGCCCTAGCCTCTGTTTCTCGGTATAGATGTCTATTCCAGTTGAAGCGAGCCAAGCAAAGGCCACGAGAGCGCAGGCTACCACACCATAGCTCAACTGGCGGCGCCATTTTATCAATGGGCTTTGTCCCTGGATCTCTCCAGCTTGGAAGTTAAACCCCACTCTACGACTTGTGCTTTTGAAGGCCAAACCTGCTGCCACCGCATACACCGGCACATCAGCTAGGTGTTCTCCAAATTGGTCGAGCAAACCCAGATTCTCCATATCGACCAGGCAACGCACACTTATTCCTAAGGCTTTCTCCAAACCTTCCGGCAAGCCTTTTACGAGTGATCCCCCACCACTCAATAGTATCAACTCTGGCCGCACCTCACGATCCTGCGCCTTAGCCGCCAACAATGACAGCTCAATCTCTCGAGCCAATGACTCAATCTCACTGATAAGAGCGCTTTGCAGGGGCGAAGTTGTCTCCCCCTCCAAGCCCATGGGAAAAACTTTCTTCACCGCTTCATCTACGGGTATCCCCAGGATCTCTGCAATATTCCTGGATATATGGTCGCAGCCGATATTGAGCGACCTCAGGTAGGTGTCCTTTGCCAGGTCCTGGTAGAGAAGATTGGTCTTGCGGTGACCGATATCCAGAATGGCAAATTGCCCCGGCAGGTCTTGTTTCAATTGGCCGGCAATAAAAAATAAACCACTTCCATCCAGATCGACCACCTCAGCCTGGATTCCCACTTCCTGAAGCTCCGACAGCAAAGGATCGAGGGCAACCTTGGGGAAGGCTGCGGCAAGGACCCCCTGAGTGCCGTCCGGGCGGGGGACCGTCTTGACGAAGTCTATCTCAACCGCATCAAGAGGTAGAGGCAGACCTGATTCTATCTCGAAATCTATTACCTGGGAAATCTTGCGCTGGGCAGAAAAGGGAAAGTTGAGTCGTCTCAGAAATGTTTCCTTAGTAGGCAGAGCCACAAGATAGTGGTCGCTTTCCAGATTCTCCTCCGAGATTAGTCCTGCGAGTGTGGTGGCTACCTGCCGGGGATCAGCATCCGCTGGCAACTCGACACTCCCGTAACCCGTCATCTGGCTGGCTCTGAGGCCGCGGCTCACCTGAACCACCTTTATACGGCTGCTGCCAATGTCAATTCCGAGAATTTTCTCCGCCATGGATCAATTAACCCCCACTCGGATCATAGCAAGAATGGAACCACAAAGGGCACAAAGCTCACAGGGCCATAGACAAATCGGTCTTCAATGCAAAACAGCTTTTATTTTTATTCACATGTTTTACTAAACTCTCAAACTCTTAATTCTTTGTGCTCTTCGTGTGCTTCGTGGTTAAATTTATCCTTGGTTGCTGACTAGTAAACTTCCCAATAGCGAATATCGATTTCCGTCCCACCCCCGCTTTACCTGTAAGTTTCACCGAAAAATGGTTACTCTGGGTTGTAACGAGTTCGGCTGGCAGGCTGATGTCGTTGTAGCCGGGCATCCTGTTGCGATACCAATCCGACTCCCCCAAAAAGTCCCAGTGCATTTCATCGTCACGGTAATCTACGACTTCTTTCGCCCATTCCTGAGCTGTATCCTCGGAAACACTTTTGCTTACCAGTGCTCTGAGAACTACAGGGCCCGCGGTGTTTATGTTGATTTTGCCATCGCTATAGACCGTTAGAAGGTCCCTCAAGCCGGGGTTTCCCTCTGAGCCAAAATACAGGGAATCTGTCATGCCTCGAACCAGCTGAAGCTCAGCCAGAGAGGTTAAGGGGCCGTTTCTACATTCATAAGGATGTTCCAGACTTTGATAATAGTCGGTTTCCGCGCCGAGAACTCCCGTTGGCTCGTCATTCGTGTCGAGCCAGTCGGTGATCGCATTGACCAAGCCCTGCGCCTCCTCTTCCTCTAACTGAAAAGGCATATTTGTCAGCATCCCGGTCAAAACGTTTTGATAGATGTCCTGCGGTTTGCCCTCTTCATCCACCAGGTAGTTGATGGGGAATTTACCCGCCTCGTCCTCCACCTTTCCTTCCAGAGTCCCGTCTTCTGGTAATTGCACCGGCAAAGCATCAGGTTCGATCACTTTGGCCCAGGGCTCTCCCAAATGGTCCACCTCGTTCTCAGCTAAATCCTGCGCCAGCAGGGACATTACCAAGCTCACCCCGGACTTTGCCACACCCTCGGCCTGGAGACTGTCCTGAAAATACCGGGAACTTGCCCCCTCCACTTGCATGGCACGCAGGGTTTCCAAGACTAACACCACCAGGATGCTGACCATAAGCAGCACCAGGACCAGTGCCACCCCAGATTGCCCAAAGGGCAATTTCTCATTCTTCATATGGCATTTATCATTTTTCATTGAGCATTCCAGCCAATCAAATGAGAAAATCAAGGCTCAGGCCTCAGAGATCAATTGGGATCTGTAATTCCGCACTTAACTGCCCGCTGCCTGCTGCCCGCTGTCTTCTTTCTCCTGCCGACGAAGAGCCACAGAGGTAGTAAATAACCTAGGTTTCTCTCCTGCCATTTGCAGCCTAATATGGACCAAGCTGGGTAAAAGGCCTTCGGCCTTGCTGTCCCATTGAAGAAACTGCTGACCATCTTTATCAAAGTAGGTTAAGGACAATGACTCCACCCCGTCGGCAATCTCAACCAAAATCTCCTGCCCTTTCCCGGGCAAATCAGCAAAAGGGATCTCCTTCCGGACAAGTCGATAAAGTTTTTCATTATCCGGTTGTTTCTCCATTATATAGCTTACCCGGTCTATTCGCTGACTGGGAAAGGTCATGTCAAAATCCAGGTGCGAGGTAGTGGCGAACGCCACTATTTCTCCCCCCTCCCCTTCTGTTTCCTCGACACCGCCGAAAGCGTAGGGCGACTCCGTATCCTTTCCTTGTGCTTTTTGGTAGTAAAGGGACTCGAAATCATCCACCATTTGCATCAGGGCCAGTCGTGCCACTTGATCAACGTCTCTCATACCTTCCACCATCTGGGTAGTGTCCAGGGTGCCACTGAAGGCTCCATAGAGGCAGGAGATAACCAGGGCGAGAATGGCAATGGCGACGAGGATTTCAAGTAGAGTAAAACCCCTGGCTTTGGGCTTATACTGTTCACACTGTTGTGTCGCCTTATGCATAATTAAATGTCCGCCATCACTGTTGTCACTTTCCAAGATCATAATTCGAATGTAAAAATTCTAAGTTCGCAATCCGCAATTCGAAATTTTGACCCCTACGCTCCATGCCCTATGCTAATTCTGCCCATCATTGTGCGTAGAGAAGCTCCTCTATCCTTACCTGGCTACCTGATGCTGTTCCGGCCCGCTGGACGGTCACTGTCACCCGGATCAGTCCTTCCACCTCGGTACTCAAAGTCTCCACCTCCCAGGTATAATCCGGATAGTCCTCGGCAAAATCCCCCTGCAATTCCCTCCAGTTTGCTCCACCGGCCGCCTCGACCTCCGCCAGTTTGCTCGCTGCCAACAGAGAAGCAGTGCTCGTTTCTCTACTTCTTGTCAGCTTGTCCAGGCTCTGCACATTTGCCTTCAGAATAGCCACCATGGCAATTGCCAAAATGGCAACCGCTACTAGCACTTCTAAGAGCGTGAAGCCCTGTGCTCTGGTTTTTCTCCTGAAGCATCTCATTTCAACCAACCCATTTCTCAGTGCTCATCTTTCATTTCTCATTGAACATTTAGCTCTGTATTCTTTCAACCGATAATCATGAAACCATTCAGTCAAAATGAAAAATGATAAAGGCGAAATGTGAAATGACAAATGTGCCTGGTGCATAGTCCTTAGTGTCTAGTTAACGCATCTACCCGCTCTCTTCGAGATACCCATCCTTCGCTTGCAAACGGCCATTGAACGCTTTGACAAATATAGTCTGGATTTGTTTGCCAGGACCGGCCAGATGAATTACTGCGGGTTCAACCAAACCTTTGGGATGGAAAAGGAGCACTACTTGGCCAGCGCGCTTCGTCTCATCGGGCAACTTCTTCACATCCATAAAGCGAACCTCTCCAGCGAGTGTCCGCTTCTTCACGGTGTCGAGGTCAGACGATGAGGCCTCTTTGTCTAAAGCTTTAGCCCAAAAGCTGCCTGTATCTAAGTCTAGAGTAAGTTCCCAGGGCCGGCCTTCCAACATTGCCTGGCTCCTGGCGTATGAAACCGCCCCTGCCAGCCGCCTTGAGCTTGCTTTCAGATCGCTGCGAAACAATAAAGAGGAAGCTTCCGGGAGGACTAACCCAAGGACTACCGCTAGGATCATAATAACAACGGCAAGCTCCACCAGAGTAAAGCCTTGCGCCTCATTCGATCTCCCAACTCTCCACGTCGGCATTTTTTCCCTCGCCGCCTTCCTCGCCATCAGCGCCGTAGGAGATGAGATCAAAATCGCCGTGCTCCCCTGGACTGATATAGACATAATCATTTCCCCAAGGGTCTTTGGGAATCTTGGGTAAGTAACCCTTCTCCGGGTACTTTTTCGGAATCTTGCCAATAGAGGGTTTCTCTACCAGAGCCTCCAGTCCTTGTTCGGTAGTGGGATAGTCGCCACTTTCCAACTTGTATTCTTTCAGTGCCCCGGAAATGCTCTCTATTTGCATTTGGGCTTTCACCACTCTTGCTTTTTCCGGCTTTTCCATCAAACGTGGTACGATGAGACCAACCAGTATGCCCAGAATAATTATAACTACCATTATCTCGATAAGGGTAAAGCCCGACCTGCTGAAGACAAGCCTAACCGAAGCTTGGGCCATTCGACATCCAAGAGATTGTTTGTCGCCCGCCGAGGTTTCCCGATCAACAGATTCTGCCTGGTGAGCTTCAGCAATCGATCCCATATTTAATTGCATCCTTCCGCCTCCCAATTTTAACCTTCACTGCCTCCAGCCCGTACCAACTCCACCTCTACCCTCCGGTTTGCCGCTCTTCCTTCTGGGGTATCATTTGGCACCAGCGGGTCAGACTCTCCCATGCCGACGGTTTCAATTCTTTCTGGACTTATGCCATTTTTCACCAGGTAGCCTTTAACGATGCTTGCCCGCGACCTCGAGAGCTCTTTGTTGAATCGATAAGATCCCACATTGTCTGTGTATCCACGGATGACGATGTCGTAGTCCGGAGTCAATTTTGCTATGGCAGCCATCCTGTCCAATTTTTCATATGCCTCAGGAGTTATCTTGGCAGTCCGGTAATCGAAATTGATAATCGGCCGGTAATTGATAAGAGAAGAATCCTCCCCAGTCTGTGGTGGTGAAAGGTCTTCCTCGTGAGGCTTGGTTTCCGTCGCACCGATTTCGGGGGTTTGATCTCTTTTCTTTTTATGGATCTTTTTGATTAGGTGAACATCACCTTGGAGTAAAACAACATGATTAGGCTTAATCCGCAGCACCCTGACCTCTCCCAGGAAATCGCCTTCGTGAACAATCCTGTCGTTCAAAACGGCTATACTTCTTTCGGGGTCTTCATCCCAGGCTATGGCATTGAGCTTGATATCTGGCAGAGCATCTACAGTCTCCAGTGGTTCCCCGATACCCGCCAGTTCAGAAGCATGATAATCAGGCGGAACCCTTGCCTCCTCCCCGTAAAGGGCAACGGGTACTGTCTCATCTGGCTCCACTGTAATTACCTCTACCTCCTCGGCTGCCAGGTTTTTGGTAAATTCCGGCAGCATTATTGGTTTTCTGATCAGGGTACGGTTATTCATAAACATCTGAGCCTCGGGTCCGGCCACCTGCGAAAAGTATTTGCTGCCAAAGCCGAAATACCAGAACCCGAAAAGCACCCCGGCAGCGAGGGCCAAAGCTGCTCCGGCCAGGGCAGTTCTCATTGTCCTCTGTTTGGGTATAGGTCCATACAGGGGTTGGTAGAGCGGATCGTCTGCAGCCATCCTCACTTCACGCCTTCCCACTCTTTTCTTGCCATCGTGATAGGCCTCGTTGAGTGCGCGCTCGCCGAGTTGATTTATTAGTCTAGGTGTCCCCCTTGACCTCACCCAGATAGTGTCCAAAGCTTTGACAGTAAAAAGGGACGGATTGGTGCAGCCGGCCTTTGTCAGACGATGACTTACGTAGTCAATGGTATTCGCCCGATCCAGTGGAGGTACCTCGCACCTCGTCCCTATTCGCTGGTTCAGGGATATGAGGCGCGGATGTCTGAGGGTATCTAGCAGTGAGGGTTGCCCAGCCAAAATTATTTGCAGCAGATGAGCATTGGAAACCTGCAAATTAGACATAATTAAAATTTCATCCAGAATGGGTGTGGCCAGACGGTGGGCCTCGTCGACAATAAGCACCACCGGTTTGCTCTTTTGCTGTTTGTCTAAGAGGTAGTTTTGAAGTTCCTTGGCAGTGGAGTATCTCGAGCCATCGCCAATTGGGACTTCGAGCTCCTGGTTAACCTTTTGCAAAAATTCCACTTCAGTGAGATAAGGGTAGTTTATATAGGCGGACAGGTAACCATCGTGGTTATGAATATGGTAGCAAATCGTGGTTTTTCCCGTACCAACCTCACCAAGCAACAACATGAGGCCACATCGATCCTCAATACCCTTACTCAAGGAGACTAGGGCCTGCCAGTGTTCAGGGGCAAAATAGAAGAAATTTGGATCGCAATCCGAATTTATCCAATGAGGTGGCTCATCTCAAAGATAGGCAGAAGCACCGCTAGAACCACAAAGCCTACAAAAAAAGCCAGGAACAGAATCATAAACGGTCCCAGCAGTGAGGTAAAAGTGGTAACACTAGTTTCCACCTCACTGTCAAAAGTATCAGCAACTTTAAACAGCATCCCTTCTAGGTTACCACTTTGCTCTCCCACCGAAATCATCTGGATAACAGAAGGCGGAAAAACACCACCCCTTGCCAAAGGCGCAGTTATGCTTGCCCCCTCACTTATTTCTTGACGGGCTTCCTCCAGAGCTTGCCTGAGAACTACGTTGCCCACCAGGCTTCGAACGATCTCCATTGAACTCAGTAGGGGCACGCCGTTGTGGAGCAAGGTTCCCAAAGTCCTGGTGATGCGCGCTATAGCCACTTTTTCCACGATGACGCCAACCACAGGCAGCTTTAGCAACATTCTGTCATAGCGACGGCGGCCCCCATCAGTCTTGACGTAATGGCGAACTGCGAAGTAGCAGCCCACGATGGCCAAAAGAGCCACAGGCCAGTATCTATGGAAGAGATCACTCACCCCTATCAAGATGGTTGTGGGTAGTGGCAACTCCTGCTTCATTTCCACAAAAATCTGGGTGACTCTCGGAATCACATAGGCCAGGAGGAAAACCACCACTCCCACGCCGACGGTTAGCATCAGGAGCGGATATGCCAGAGTCGATCGGATCTTTCGTTGCAAGTCCAACTGCTGCTCACCAAAGTCGGCCAGTCTTTCCACCACCAATTCCAAGGTGCCGGACGTTTCCCCGGCGTTGATCATGGCGGTGTATATTGATGGGAACACGGTCGGGTGTTCCATTAAAGCGCTCGCCAGACTCATCCCTTCTTTTACCCGCTCACGCACCTGCGAGAGAACCTTGCGCAAAGCTGGCCGTTTAATCTGTTCAAGCACACCGCTCAGAGCAGACACCAGAGGTAATCCTGCTGAGAGCAAGGTGGCAAGTTGCCGGGTGGTGCTGACCAAATCTGCTCTTCGCACTCTTTGCAAGGGAAGTTTGAACTGCAGCCGACTTGGTTTCTCACTGATCTCATCCGCCTGGGTCTCTTCCAAGTGAGTGGGGTAGATACCGTCCGATCGCAACTTGTGTCTGGCGGCTCGGGCGCTGTCCGCATCAATGATTCCTTTGCGGTTTTTCCCACCCCTGTCTATGGCCACATATTCAAATACCGGCATCTACTCACCGCCCTGCGGTTCAGGCTAGGCGTGATGTCGGGCGAGACGAGAAGTTGGGTAATAAAGCAATTAGAAGACTTTTACTTTACGCGTCTCGCTCGTCTCGCCAGTCTCGCCCGTCTCGCTATTTACCAGTGTTTGGTCCCTAGTGCATCCTGCCAAGTGATCTAGTGTTGGCTAGATCTGCGTCACCCTCAACACTTCGCTAACGGTCGTTTTGCCCTCGATCACCTTCTGGATGCCATCCTGTCGAAGGCTCACCATCCCTTCTTGCCTGGCAGCTTTGCTAATCTGGTTAGAATCCGAGGTTTGCAGCACCAACCCTTTTATCGATTCAGTCAACCGGAGAAATTCGTAAATTCCGGTTCTGCCACGGTATCCGGTTTCCAAGCACTTCTCACAGCCCTTCGCCCTGAAAATTGGGCCTGCCACATCTTTGGTCGTGCCCAGTTCATTCCACTGTGCCTCTTCAGGTTCGTACGGTTCTTTGCAATGAGGGCATAGTACCCGCACCAACCTTTGGGCGATGATCGCTTGGACTGCCGAGGACACCAGAAAAGGCTCTATATCCATGTCAGTGAGTCTGGTGACGGCACTTGCAGCATCATTGGTGTGCAGAGTGGAGAAAACCAGGTGCCCGGTAAGGGCCGCGTGAATGGCTATTTCTGCAGTTTCCCGATCGCGAATCTCGCCAACCAGGATTACGTCTGGATCCTGGCGAACCATGGAGCGCAGTCCACCGGCAAAGGTGAGATTGATCTTGGGGTTCACCTGCATTTGGCCTATGCCGTCCATCTGATATTCAATCGGATCCTCGATAGTGAGAATGTTCTTGTCCGGAGAGTTAATGTGGCTGAGCGCCGCATATAGAGTAGTGGTCTTGCCGCTTCCTGTAGGCCCGGTGACCAGGATTATTCCATGAGAAAGCTGCAGCAGTCTTTTCATTTCAGCCAGCGCTGCACTGGTCAGGCCAATCTCTCCGAGGCTGAGAAGTTTGCCGCTCTTTTCCAGCAAACGCAACACCACCCGTTCACCAAAAGCAGTGGGGAGACTAGAAACCCTGACGTCTACAAGGCGCTCGCCGATCTTAACCTCCATGCGACCGTCTTGAGGCAGTCGCTTCTCGGCAATGTCCAGTCGAGCCATTACCTTTATTCGTGAAACTATCGCCGCATGTAATCTTCGGGGTGGGCTGAGCACGTTGTGCAACACCCCGTCCAAACGGAAGCGCACCTGCAAGTGCTGCTGGTAAGGTTCGATATGGATATCGCTGGCCTGACTCTTAACAGCCTGGGCGAAAACGTGATTGACCAGCTTGATTATGGGTGCCTCACTGGTCTCATCTAATAGGTCCCCCCCTTCTTCCAGTTCGGTAAAAAGATGATGGCTCTCCTCCCCCTGGTCTAGGTCCTGGATGATTTGCTCAGCTGTGTCGTTGGCCTGGCCATAAGTACGATTGATGGCGGAAACTATCTCCCGGGCCTGCACCAGAACCGGTTTGATCTCATCAACGCTGAATAGAATGCGGAGATCGTCCAAGACCTCGAGGTCGAGAGGATCATTTACCGCCATCTGTAAGGTACCGTGTTCACTCTGAAATGGAAAAATCAGGTGCTTCTTTAGATATTGGATGGGCAGTTTTTCAACCAGGTCGAAGCGGAGCTCTTTATCATCAATACTCTCTATAACCTCCAAGTCAAGTTGGAGGGCCAGGGCTTCAAGAAGCTCTCGTTCGGTTATCTTCTTTTGCTGAACGAGAATTTGCCCCAGCTTTTCGCCGTTTTCTGCCTGGGCCGCCAGGCCGTCCTCCAACCCTTCCGGAGTAATCCAGCCCTGCTCTACCAGGACATTACCCAGTCTTGGTAGTATGCTCATGATTCACGCCTCGCAACAATAGGTAGGAGCAACTCTTGACTCATCCAACCTCGCTCGCCCTTCTATCGGAATATTGGAATGATGAAACAATGGGTTTTTATAACTCAGGCTGTTTCCTTACTACCAACATTCCAATATTCAATTTTTCCAACATTCCCTTTCTTTGCCCTGCGCCCTATGCCTTGTGCCACATCTGTAATGCTTAGTTCTCGGTTCCTGGTTCATTCGGCCCGTTGCCCGCTGTAGGCTGCTTGCTGTCCGCTGCCGGGTGCTCTGAACTGGTCGAAGGGCCGCTTATTGGCGGCTGCTCACCGCTAGGTGCCGGCACCTCCAGAGACTCCGCAGCCGGGCCATAACCCTCTTGGACCTTGCGCATCGTCTTCGACTTCTTCAAATAGATCTGCTGTGCCTCCTCATGGGCGGTCACAATGTATGGCGTCAGAAAAATGAGCAGATTGGTTTTAGTAGTGTCCCTCCGCTCAGACTTAAACAGCCAACCTACTATAGGAATATCTCCGAGGCACGGCACCTGCGTAGTGGTAATATCCACGTTGTTGCCCATAAGTCCGGCGATTACCACCGTCTGTCCATCTCTCACCTGAACGTTGGTCTCGGCAGTTCGTTTGGTGGTGGTTGGCGCTAACACAACTTGCGTGGGACTGACTTGGGTGGTCTCACTCACCACCCGGCTGATTTCCTCGAAGATCTTGAGCTTGACAATACGCTTTTCATTAATCTGCGGGGTGATCTTGAGAGTCACGCCCACATCCCTGTATTCAAAACTCTGGATAGCCCGGTCGGTAACTGCCGTACCCTCATCCACCCTGGTGCTGAAGGGGATATTCTCCGCCACCACCACGCTTGCCTCCTCATTGTCCAAAGTCATAAGCTGGGGGGTGGAAATAACATTGAAGTTGTTGTCCGTCTGGGCGGCCGTTATTAGGGTCGCCAAATTCGTGAAAGTGATACCCCCAATGGTGATGGGAAATGATACCACCCCCGCAGTTAGACCCGATGGGAGAGCCAGATTCCCGGCTTCGTCCAAAACAGATGCGCCGCTGGTTCTGGATCCACCAAAGGCCACTCCATCATTGGCACCGAGAGGCAAACCAGTTTTTCCGGCCGCGGACCAATCAACCCCTACAGATATTTGCATGGTGGCTCTAACCTCCATGATAGCCGCTTCAACGTAGACCTGTCTCCTGGGGATGTCCAGCTGCTGGATAATCGGCTGGAGCACGTTATATTCTTCAGGTTTGGCCGTGATCACCAGGGCGTTGGTGGCCTTGTCCGCCACAATCTTCACTTCGCTAGAAATGACCGGTTGCTCACCTTTTGTTTGAGACTTTGAGGGCAAACCGGTGAGCACCTTGGCCAGGTCTTCCGCCTGGGCGTTTTCCAGATAAACTACCTGGATATTACCGGCACCCTTGGGAGTTGGTTGATCCAGGGTCTTGACCAGAGCCTCGATCATTTGAGTGTTCTGGCGGTCGGCCAGGACGATGAGCATATTTATCCTGTCGTATGAGAGAACCTTGAGAGGCGGTCCGGCTCTCCGGCCCCTGACCTGTTTTTGCCTGGTTTCCAGGAGTCCGGAAATTGTCGTGGCCAAGCTCTCCGAACTGGCATATTCCAGGGGGACCACGGTTATGGTCGCATCCTGGAACTCTACGTCTATCTCCTCAACAATATGGAGCAGCCGTTGAATGTTCGATTGAAAATCGGTGATTATCAGAGTATCCGTGGGGTCATAAGCAATTACCACTCCCTGTTTTGAAACCAGCGGCGCCAGCAGTTTTCTTACTTCCTGGGCATCTGCATAGAGCAGCGGCAGGAGCTGGGTTATGATCCGGTCTTCCGGCCGGGGAACAAAGAGGGGGGCCCTGCGCAGTTCCACACTTTTCTGCCTGGCTTCCACTGAGGGAACAATCTTGATCACTTTGCCGGCGGGCACTGTAGTATAACCGTTTACCTCCAGTACCGACTCAAAGACCTTATAGGCCTCATCCACCGAGATTTTGCTGGGAGAGAGAACTGTCACCTTGCCCCGGACCTTGTCGTCAATCACAAAATTCTTGCCGGTCAGTTCACTGATGAACTTGATGAAGACTTTGATATCAACCTGGTCGAAATCCATGCTGATGGTCTTGGTTGATCCTCCCCGATTGTCAGCCCGTTGCTCTGTCTGGCCATGCACTACTGTCGTCAGACAAAAAAGCATGACGACAATCAATAACCACCTGGATCTCTTAAAAAATTTCTTGGCCATCTGCTCTCTCCAGGCCCCCTGTGGCTTACATCCCTACGATTCGCTTATACAAGGAACTTTCAGGATCGGGGATTGTAAAGGTATTCTATGTTATCCCCTGGATTCTGACTCCTAGTAATCTACTCAACCGCATAGCGCAACTGCTGCGTCCGCCGGCCGCGTTTTATATCCAGGTCAATCGAGCCACCTTCCATAAGACTCTCATAGAGCTCAATCGCCTGGTCCGGGGTAGTTATTGTTTGGCCGTTCACCCCCTGAATCACGTCGCCGTTTCTCAATCCCATCTTGGAAAAAAGGCTGCCTGGCCTGATGTTGCTCACCAGAAAACCCGCAGGATTTCTACCCTCCATAAAAGGACGAATGCGCACCTGCTGCATCAACTCATTTAAATCTGCCATCTGGGATTCCAACTCCTCTCGGTCCAGTTGAATAGAACTTGTCCCGCCTGGTGGTTTCGGTCGCCCCCGAGTTGGACGTGCCGGAGCCGCAGATTTTCCTGGTCTCTCCTCCTCCGGCAGCATGGTGAGCACCTCATCCCGCGTTCCGGTATTGATAACCACATTTTGCCGGAGTATTTTTTTGATCCGTGTGTTTTTTACCTCATCTCCTTCACGGTAGACTTCCTGTTTGCGGCTGGTTAGATCTTCGATAATTGCTGAGCTATCTTCTGGTTCATTTGACACCGCCGTGCCGACCAATTTCAGTCCCAGGCTTTGCACGGCCACTGGCATCCCTTCAAGATCAATCTTTTCAGCTTTAACCTCCGAGAGACCCCCAGAACTCCCGCCAAATAGATTTCTCTCTGTAATAATTGCGTAGTCCTGTAGAGGCTTCACCTCGGCTGTCACCTGTTGGCCAAACTTGATCGCTTCTCTCTCCTTTACCGACGTAGGGGCAAGTCTGCTGTCCAATATGGCCAGGAAAGCACCAACGCCGAAATAAACAATCAGGCTGAGGACAAAAATGTCAGCGATCCAGCGATGCCTAAAGGAAAACATTTTCCAACTCTTGGTATTAATTTACCCTCGTAGGACCTTATTCTTGACCACCCCGGAGGAAGTCGAAAGAGCCAACACTCAACAATTAGCAAAAAACTGCAGAAAGTACAATAGCAAGAAAGATGCCCAACTTCTGAAAATCAAGAGACTTTCTCTATCTAAGACAGCCACCAGCTGAATCAGGTTCCCTTCCCTCTTGGTCTTTTCTAAAAACTCACCTCCGATCTTCCTAGTCTCTGATGAAATTAGCCAATCCATCCAGCCCTGTATCACTGTAGAAATTTGTATTCGCCCCAGTAACTGCTATTTGGGAAAAGATCCTACTGGCACACCCTCTGGGTTCAATGCTAAAACCGTCCCTTCCCTAAGAATCGTCAAACCAGATGAGATTAATCTTGCTGCGGTTCACCCTATGTCATGGTCGGAAGTAGCGTGGCACATTTACTCTAATCTTGCAATTTTAAAACAAGCAAGGCAATTTGAATAGCCTGTCCAAGGTAATGATGATAAATCATCGGCGCACAAGACATGCCAGACACAGCTGAGCCGTAGCTTCCCATCGCTGGCCTTATGGATATGGAAACAATGGCTTAACTCTAGCCCGGATGTTTCACGAATTGTCGTCGCGAGACCGTGGAGAAGGATGTGCCACCGGGTAACCGTCCCGCGCTACCGCATGATTGGATCTGAGGCGTACTTGAACAGTACTTTGCAAGGTCCGACGCCAAAGGACGCTTGGAAGGACAGTCATATCCGCGGTCGCAGCAGGCGATTCGTGAAATATCCGGGCTAATCCGGACTTCTATTCTCAAATGTTGACAAGAAGGTAAATTTCAGGCCAAATAGTAAGTGCAAGTTCTTACCAGGCAGTTAGCCTTGGCTTCGAGGGCAAATTTCACGGTGCTTGCTGCCTGTAAAAGGTGCTTTTTTAGGTACTTGCAGACTGGTAGATTTCTCTATGCGCTCTGCGCTTGGCCCTTTGCGAGCAAACTAATGATTTGTCCAAAATGCTCATTCAGTCAACCCGATGATATTTATTGCGCCAACTGTGGTGTAAACATAGAGAAATACCTCCAGAAGCAAAAGAAAGGCCGTTTCAAAATATGGACTGTCGTGGCATTCCTCGCTGTTGCCGCCTTTGCCATTGCGAAATTTACCAGTAGAGATCATTCTCCTGCAAAGATACCCCCGGAAAAGAAGCCGGCATCCAAAGCCGCCATGAGAACCACGGAATCACCAGTCTCCTTGGAGAAAAAAGCTCGGAG
>JARRNM010000099.1:0-10671 GCA_037384945.1 Deltaproteobacteria bacterium | reverse complement strand
CCACATTTGTCGGGGCAGCAGAAACCTGTGAACAGTGGGTCGCCAAAGTTGTCTCAGTGCAAGGTGTTGTACAGATCCGAAGAGCAGGTGAAACCGAATGGCTACCGGTCAATTTTAATGATACTTACTGCCCGGCGATATAATCCGGGTTCTGGAGTCAAGCCGGGCTGCTGTGGTTCTACCCCACGAGGCAACCCTCCGTCTTGATCAGAACACCACAATTACCTTTGCCAGACCGGAAAAAGACCAAACTCTGTTACTCAAACTGCTGTCAGGTGCTGCTGACTTCTTAAGCCGGATACCACGAACTCTGAAAGTGGCCACTTCTTTTGTTAATGGTGCGGTTGAAGGCACAGATGATAAGACCCACACAAACATCCACCATACCAATGGATATATCTATGCCCCCTTCCTACCTTGGGCCGAGGTTAACGTCACCGGAGGAGTAAGTTACGATCATTTCGACGATGAAGAAACTGATCGTGACGAGGTCAACCCAGAGCTAGGTCTAACCTGGAGGGTGACACCGGCCTTGAACCTTACGCCTTGCGCCCTGAGCCTTAGGCCTCCTGCCCTACTGGCCACTAATTACGAATCTGCCTCTTCGGTCCCAAAGCGCGTAATGGTCACTTCCTCTGGTTCGGCTGCATCCTCAACATCCAACAAGTGTGCCGCTTCTCTGAGGATTCGCAGTGATTCCCTGGCCGCTTCTTCATCGATCTTGTGTATACCAAAGCCGGCGTGAACGATGACATAATCCCCTACCTGGGCGTCCTCCAGGAGGATCAGGCTCACCTTTTTCTGAATCCCTGCCATGTCCACCGTGCCCATGTTGTCTTCAATAGTTACAATCTTCGCCGGTATCGCTAAGCACATGAGTTACTCTCCTGAAATTCCCAATTATCTCGTCGCCTTTGACGCAGATCACGAACTAGGTTAAGAGGCGAGGTGATCTTTGTGGTTGACGATTTATTCTTAGATTCTTCTCACAAATTCCGAATCAGTGCAAGTGTCGCCTTCTTTTCTGGCGCAGTAGCTTCCTCCCACGTTGGTTAATTCCTTGAGTGCCGCTCTTACCAGGTCGTCCACTCTGGCGCCAACAGTTGCGGTGAGCTCGATACTCATAGTAGTAATATCTTCAGGTTCAACTCCTACTATCACCGTCTCCGGGACCTTGTCCAGGGCCTGACAACAGGTCAGGGCTTCCAGAAACTCCACCTGGTGCAGGGAATTCTTCGCCCGAATGCGCTGGGGAATTTCCTCCCCTGCCAACCGGTAGAGAGAGCCAGGCTCACCCCCTTGGCGCACAGCATCGACCACAATTAGGTGATCAGCCTCGGAAATGACTCCCAGGAGATTTAGCCCCAACGTCCCGCCGTCCACTACTCTGACGTTCTGCGGAAACTCATAGCGGTCTTGCAAGGCTTCAGCAACCCGTATCCCCACTCCCTCGTCGGTGAAGAGCAGGTTCCCCACCCCGAGGATCATAATCAGTTTCTCTTCCATTTTCACACCATCTATTTTAACCGCATGGGGCGGAGAGCATAAAGTTGAAATTGCGAAATTCGAATTGCGAATTGCGAAATTAAAACCCCATAATCCGAAATCATCTGCCGGCTGTTTGCTGCCCCCTGCCAGCTGTTTGCTGACCTCTGCCTTCCGACCTCTGAACTCCGACCTCTGACCTCTAAGTCTCTACTCCATGCCCTATACTCCTTAACAAAAACCCCCCAACCGCAACTGTGTCCGGTTGGGGGGTATAACTGTGAAACTGGCCTGCTTATGTTACCCTGATCTTGTAAACCTGGTTGGAATCGGGATCGATTACATGCACCCCGCAGGCAATACAAGGATCAAAGCTATGGACGGTCCTCAGTACTTCCAGTGGTCGCTTCGGATCGGCGATGGGCGTGCCGATCAAAGACTCCTCCACCGGACCCATTTTCCCTTTCTCATCACGAGGACACAGATTCCAGGTTGAGGGCACCACGTACTGGTAATTCTTGATCTTTCCTTTTTCAATCTCGACCCAGTGACCGAGGCTACCCCTGGGCACGTCGTTGAGGCCGTACCCCATGCCGTCCCGCATCTTCCAGGGGGTATAGGTCTTATCATTGCCATTCTTCAGATTAACCACCAGTTCAGTGATCCAACCGTCCATTGCCTGGCCAATGATGACGGTTTCTAGGCCGCGGGCTGCCGTCCTGCCAAGAGTGGAAAATAAAGCGGTGGCCGGGATACCCAGATCCGCCAGGGTCTTGTTGACCACGGTCTGAGCGGCCTTGTCTCCTTTGGCATAGGCCACGAGAACCCGAGCCAGGGGGCCCACTTCACAAGGCTCGCCATCATACCTGGGTGATTTGAACCAGGAGTATTTGCCCTTTGTGTTGTAATCACCATGCTGCGGATCGGTTACACCCTGGAATGGGTGCAGGGCCTTATCACCCTTGTACCAAGAGTGAGCCACATGCTCGGTGACCTGTTGCTGTTTGGCCATTTGCACCCCTTGGAGGTTCCGCTTCATGATCACCCCTCTGGGCATCAAAAGACTCTCCGGTTCCTTGTCGCTTTGGGGAAACTCACCCCAGGCCAGGAAGTTGGAGGTTCCACCGATCCCTCCCCAGTCCTTGTAGAAGCTGGCAACAGCCAAGAGATCGGGGATGTAGACTTTCTGAATAAAGTCCTGGGTCTGCTGCCACAGGTATTTGAACTCAGCAATCCTGTCAGGGGTCAGATCATCGACGCAGGTTACTCCGCCTATTGCCAGGCTCTGGAGATGGGGATTTTTAGCCCCGAATACAGCGTGCATTCTGGCTGTTTTGGCCTGAAGGCGAAGGGCCTCGATGTAGTGGGCAGCGGCCATCAGGTTGGCTTCAGGCGGCAGTTTATAGGCAGGATGTCCCCAGTAGCCATTAGTGAAAGGACCTAATTGACCACTATTTACGAAGGTCTGGAGCCTCTCCGCCACCTGTTTGAAGTAGACGGTGCCGCCCCATGGGGCTTGGCTCACATTGTCTGCCAGAGCCGCTGTCTTCTTGGGATCTGCCTTCAAGGCATTGACCACATCGACCCAGTCCAAGGCATGCAAGTGGTAAAAGTGGACGATATGGTCATGCTGGAACTGGGCTCCCATGAGTAAATTTCTGATAATACGAGCATTATCGGGGATCTTTACGCCAAGAGCACTTTCAACTGCCCTCGCCGAGGACAGATAATGGGTGTACGTTCAGACCCCGCAGGAACGCTGGGTGAATAAGGGTGCATCCCTGGGATCACGCCCTTGAAGAATAATCTCGATACCCCGGAACATCTGACCAGAGCTCCAGGCATTGACAACCTTGCCTCCGGCCACCTCCACTTCGATCCGCAGGTGGCCCTCTATTCTAGTGATCGGATCGATCATGATCTTATTAGCCATATGTAATCTCCTCTCTGTCTCTGGAATTCAGCAATCGATTCATAGGTTATTTCTAGGCACTCTCGAAAAATGGGGTCATGTTGTCCCAGAAATCCGGCTCACTGCACCCGATGCAAGGATGGCCCGCCTCAATGGGAAAGCTGGTACCATCGTTGAACTTAACAGAGGGGCAGTTATTGTAAGTCGATGGACCCTTGCAGCCCATTTCGTAGAGGCAGTAGCCCATTTTGGCCTCGGGGGAGCCGAATTCCGTGACGAACTCACCATTTTCGAAGTGGCTCCTTCATGGACACTGATCATGAATCGTTTTTCCGTAAGCAAAGAGAGGTCGGCCTAGGCTGTCCAGTTCAGGCAGTCTACCCAGAAGGAGGTAGTTTACTACGGTACCGACAAAGTTTATGGGATTAGGTGGACAGCCGGCAACGTTGACGGTCTTGATGCCGATAGCATCGCCAACCCCCTTGTAGCCACCTGGGTTGGGAGCAGCCGCTTGGATACCACCGAAAGTGGCGCAGGCCCCAATGGCGATGGTGGCAGCGGCCTTCTTGCAAACGTCGTTGGCAATTTCAAGGAAGGTGCGACCGCCAATCTTGCCATAGGCCCCGTTGTACTTGGTTGCCACGGCACCCTCTACCACACAAATGAATTTGCCCTTGTTCTTGCTGACAGCTTCGTGCAAGGTTTCTTCTGCCTGCTGGCCGGCAGCGGCCATGATCGTTTCGTGATAGTCCATGGATACGATATCGATAAGGAGAGTATCGATCCATGGGTACATGGTCCGCAAGACAGCCTCAGAACACCCGGTGCACTCGGCAAAATGCAGCCAAACGACCGGCGGTCTCTGCTTGGGTGCGGCAAAGACTTCAGCCACCTTGGGCACCCAGGCGGCGCTGAGACCCATAGTAGCTGTCAGGGCGGTACAAAACTTCATGAAGTCTCGTCGCGAGACCCCATTTTCCGACAGCCTCCGATAAAAGTCCTTTTCTTTTTCCATCGCGTCCTCCAGTTAAGCGCCTTGGGGTTTTTAAGTTATAACCACATACACAAACGTGTGACTGTGTGGGTAGGATCGATTCGGAGATCAACAGTTCCGAAGTCGACTTTTCCCTGTGCCAAAATACCTCTTTTGGAACTCATAACACTTGTTGAGTTGTCTTCAATTAGGGAAGGAACAAAAATCTTTACTTCTGATTCGGGCTTCCTGAGCCAGATTCCCTATATCTTTCGCACCCGAGCGATAAAGACCCGAAATTGGCTGTTCTTTTACAGTCTGTTTACCTCTGTGTGGCGGGAGCTGTCTCATCGACCTTCGAGCTAAAGCAATCCTCAGTTCAGATTTCCTCTCGCAGGAATATTTTTTGCGAAGCGTTTTATCAGGCAATGATTAATGATGCTGATTTGTGAAAAGGGGTGCTTTCATGTTAATAAAATGTTGACGGCATTATACACCCCAACGATTTTTTGTCAACAAACCTTTTAATCGTGGCGCATAGGTGGTTAACAACAAGGCTATCGTCTCTGCAAGCCGCATAAAAAGCAAGGTAGCGAGGCTACTCCTCTTTAAGGATCTTTTCCACTATAGAAGCAGAGGTCTTCTGTAACTTCGCATCGATGGAGTGGAAGATCTTTATTAGTTGACGAGCCCTTGGAGTTATTTTCATGCCCCGCTTGCCGGGCTGGGTTTCCACCAGTGGTTCGCCTAGCCGTTCTTCCGAGGCCCGAAGCTTTCCCCAGGCAGCACGATATGAGATGCCACAAATCCGCGCTGCTTCGCGGAGCGACCCCCCACGGTCAATAGCCTCGAGCATCATACACCGACCCTTGCCCAGCACCAGCCCCCCATCTTTTTCCAGCCACCATTTGACTTTTAGGTCCATTGGACACGCCCCATTTAGAAATTGAGGGAATCGCCAGCACGATCCCATCTGTTAATCCTCTATCAATTGTTTTCTCGATGCGCAATCCCTAAATTGTAGTGTTCCTTAGTTCCGCAATTACTTACCAGGAGTTTCCCCAAAAATAAGTGGGCCATTCCTGTAACCTATCTTCAGTAGCCAGCCTGCCTTGGTGAGTAAATAAAAATGGTCTTGCTGATGTCTCTTCTGCCGTTCCCGAGCTCACTTCTAGCCCAGCTGTGGCCAGCCGCCTTTGCCCTAAGACAGGGAAAGCTCTTCTGCAAAGCGCATAGTCGTTGCCCATCTTATAATCAAGGGCGTCGTCTTCGTGGAAAAGTTCATCTTACCGGCGTGCCACCCTGAGAGTGCGGAAGTGCACTGGGTAGTACCGAGCGGATGCCCCAGATGCCCTCTGCTCCAGAGCTCCCCCTGTCACCTTCTCGTGGGGAAGAGAGATCAGCCAAGGCCAAACGGAGAAGCTGCGAAACAACGAGCATCTGAGCAACCGATCTTCACTCTCTCAGCCCTGCGAGGGGTTGCATGAAGATATGGTGCCCACTAAGCAGGAACCCTGCCAATTGATGGCGCGAATCATGCGCGTTGTGGAGTAGCTTCCCCGTGGCCTATGTCTCTAGAATATTTTTGGGGAAACTCCTGTATTTTATAATATCTTGAACCCTTTTCACCTTTCTGTTAAAGAAAGTAGATATCGTCCATCCTGAAAAATAGAACCATTCCCCACAGAAGGGTATTGCCAATGGGTACAGATCAGCCAAAGAGCAGAGAAATAATGACTGATCTGTATGAGCTTACCATGGCCGCCAGCTATTTCGAACAGGATATGTTTGCTCCGGCCACTTTCAGTCTCATGGTAAGAGAATATCCCCCCAAGCGCTCGTACCTGGTGTGCGCAGGGCTGGATCCTCTTTTGGATTATCTGGAGTCTTTCCATTTCCGTGCCGACGATCTCGAATACCTTGAACAGACTTCTCTTTTCCCTTCGAAGTTCCTGCAGTTTTTGGAAACGCTCCGCTTCACCGGTGACGTACGAGCAATTCCCGAAGGCCGCATTGCCTTCTGTGATGAGTCACTAGTTGAAATCACCGCCCCCGTCATGCAAGCTCAGGTGGTGGAGACCTTTGTGATCAACTCCATAAATCTCCCTACCTTGGTTGCGACAAAGGCCTCTCGTTGTCACTATGCCGCTGGGGACAGACGATTGGTGGATTTTTCCCTGCGCCGCACTCACGGCATGGATGCGGGCCTAATGGTTGCCAGGTCGAGTTTTATCGGCGGTTTCATCGGCACCAGCAATGTTCAGGCGGGGAAGATTTATGATCTACCCATCTACGGCACCATGGCGCATTCTTACGTTGAAAGTTTCGACCGAGAAATCGACTCGTTCCGTGCATTTGCCAAGTCATTCCCGGATAATACCGTCCTGCTCATAGACACCTACGACACCCTAGCCGGGGCACGAAAAGCAGTGACCGTGGCTCGCGAGATGAGAAAAACCGGACAGAACCTTAGAGCCGTTCGCCTGGATAGCGGCGATATGGTCCAACTCAGCCAGCAGGTGCGGGAAATCTTTGACGAGTCTGGCTTCCCCGAGGTGAGAATCTTTGCCAGTGGGGGCTTCGACGAATTCAAGATCCAAAAGATATTGACTGCCGGCGCCAACATCGATGCATTCGGTGTGGGCACAAAAATGGGGGTATCTGCTGATGCTCCCTACCTTAACATGGCCTATAAAATGGTCATGTACAACGGCAGACCCGTATTAAAATTGAGTAGCGGCAAGGTTTCCTTAGCGGGTCCGAAGCAGGTATTTCGGCAACGGGATGAACAGGGTTTGTTCAAGGGGGATCTCATCGGACTGCTAGACGAGGAAGTGGCCGATTCAGAATCTCTCCTGGAAATGGTGATGCGAGATGGGAAAAGGCTGCTCCCACAGGAGCCTTTACCCGATATTCAAAAACGCTTTAAGGAGGAATTCAATCTCCTCCCAGAAACCTACAAGGACTTAGAAGGAAATCCCAACTACCCTGTGAAAATAACCCCCAAGCTCCAAGCACTCCAGGATCAAGTCAAACGGGAAATTAGCGAAAAAGAGCTGGATTCTCGTTGATCCTTGTTCACATTCTTTATCTGAGCCCTTAAAACGATAACTCATCCACAACTGCCTGAGTCCAAGACATCGAGGTGTGACACCATGAAAAAAGACGAGCGCTTGCGCGGTTATTATGATGAACAGCTGGAAACCCTTCCTTGGGAGCAGAAAAAGAACTTCCTGGAAAATCTACTGCAGCGGGCAGTCATGACAGCTTATGAGCAAGCCCCCGCCATGCGAGAAAAATTCGAGGCAGCAGGAGTGGGTCCCACCGACATTCGCTCCTTACAAGATCTTCAGTCACTAGGAATTACCCCCAAAGCAAAAATGCGTCAACTCCAGCAAGCCTCTCCCCCTTTTGGTGGACTTCTGGGGGTGGACCTGGACAAACTCCGCCGAATCTATTCTTCTCCCGGAGCTATTTTTGACCCCGAAGGATTTCAGGCTGACTACTGGAGGTTGCAGGCGGTTTTCTTTAATACCGGTGTTCGCCCTGGAGACAGGATACTAAATACCTTCTCTTACCACCTCACGCCGGGCGGGCTTATGTGCGACCAGGGTTTGAGCGGCATCGGTTGCACCGTAGTCCCCGGTGGTGTGGGCAACACTGAAACTCAGGTGCAACTCATGGACGAACTTAAGCTCACCGGTTATGTAGGAGTTCCTAGTTTTCTCCAGGCCATTATTGAACGAGCAGAACAGAACGGCAAAGACTTTCGACGTGATTTTAATCTGGAGATAGCGGTCACCGCAGGCGAAATGCTAACCGATGCGACCCGCAACCAGTTCGAAGAAAAGTATGGTGTTCTCGTTCGCCAGTTCCTCGCCACTGCCGATGTAGGGGCCATCGCCTATGAGTGCGGTGAGAAGAATGGAATGCACTTTGCTGACTACCGAATCATAGAGGTGGTTGATCCTGAAACCGGCAAGCAACTTGGAGCAGGGCAAGTTGGTGAGGTAGTGGTGACCTTACTCGAAAATCCTGTCTATCCCTTGATTCGCTTCGGCACTGGAGATCTTTCCTTTTACGAGGACGAACCTTGTCCTTGCGGCCGAACTTCGCCTCGGCTTATCAAACTTGTAGGGAGGGTGGATCAGGTTACTAAAGTACGCGGCATGTTCATCCACCCCTCCCAGGTGGAAGAGGTGGTAGCTGTTTTTTCAGAAATTCAAGCTGCTCAGGCAGTTGTGGAGCGAGAACAAGGCCGAGACAAACTCACATTTTTTGCAGTATTAGATCAAAACTCATCCCAAGAAGAATTGCTCTCGCCTCTCCAGGAAAGAATCCACGCTGTGCTAAAGCTAAGAGCAGATGTAGCTTTTGTCCAAGCCAGTGATCTTCGAGAGCCCGACAAGCGTGTTCTAGATCTGCGGAAATGGGATTAGGAGCATATTGCGAATTTCGGATTGCGGATTGCGGATTTGATGTGAGAGTGTAGATTTTAAAGCCCGGACACTGCTTGACATTTAGAATCTCCTCTCGTTACAACTCCATGCCAAAAGTGCTGCTCGTACATAAAGCGCGCACCCTCTGTGTATTTATAACTATTTGAATTCATTATATATTATGCCAAGTAAAATTACTAAAATATTGCTATTCCTGACTCAAGGTTTTGAAGATCTCGAGGCCGTAACCACTCTGGATGTCTTTGGTTGGACTCAATATCGAGAGCATCTACCCAGGGTGTCAGTCACCACGGCAGGTTTTCACAAGGTCATCAAGAGTCGATTTGGCCTCACTATCACTCCTGACCTCCTCTACCCCGAGATCAATCCATCGGATTACCAGGCACTGGTTCTGCCGGGTGGCTTTCACAGCCACGGTTTTGATGAGGCCCACGACGAGAGAATCCACAAGTTAGCAGCCGAAATCCATGAGAACGGCGGCTACATTGCAACCATGTGCGTGGGAATCCTGCCCATTGCAGAGGCAGGTCTCCTCAAAGGGAAAAAGGCCACTACCTATCCTTACAGCCGTTACCACGACAATGTTGAGAGACTTCGGCAATCTGGCGCGAATGTGGTGAACGACGACCATGTGGTTATGGATGACCGGATAATCTCTTGCGACGGGCCCGGATCATCTCTGGAAGTGGTTTTCCTGCTAATGGAGTGTTTATGGGGTGGCGAAACAACTAATGAGGTGCGAAGCTACATGATCTATGACCAGTGATGGAGTGTATGACACATTATTAGTTAGGGAGAATCCATGGCCAATGAGAGACTTCCCATTCCCTCACACTTCAATCCAGGAAGAGTTGGCGAGGTGTGGAAGGTAGCCTATCAGGAACGGGCGGCAGATGCTAAAAAATGGGCAAAGCAACACCTGCTCCAGCCAGCCTATAGGGACAAATTCCGGATTTCCCTGCTGTTGGTTGATGTGCAGAACACCTTCTGTATTCCAGACTTTGAACTTTTTGTCGGCGGCGCTTCAGGAACAGGAGCTGTAGATGACAATCGCAGATTGTGTGAATTCATCTATGGCAACTTACATGTGATTACTGAAATATGCCCAACCATGGACACCCACCAGGCCATGCAGATTTTCCATTCCATTTTTCTGGTAAACGACAGGGGAGAACATCCACAACCTTACACGCTCATTACCTTGAAAGACATTGAGCAGGGTGTTTGGAAATTTAATCCCGACCTTTCATCCAGCCTGAGTATCGATGAAACTTACGGTCAGGAATATTTGCGCCACTATACCCGGCAGCTACAAAAAGGCGGCAAGTATGACCTCACCATCTGGCCGTATCATGCCATGCTCGGGGGAATTGGCCATGCCTTGGTTTCAGCAGTCGAGGAAGCCATTTTCTTTCACAGTGTTGCCCGATATAGCCAGCCGGACTTTCAAGTCAAAGGAGGTAATCCCTTTACTGAGAACTATTCTGTTCTCAGCCCAGAGGTATTGGAGGACGCGGTGGGAGAGCAGGTGGCCGAGAAAAATGTCGGATTTGTCAAAAAGCTTTTGGATTTTGATGCCGTTGTAATTGCCGGACAGGCCAAGAGCCACTGTGTTGCCTGGACCATCGACGATCTGTTGAAGGAAATTCAGCTGTCAGATAGAAAGCTTGTGGAGAAAGTCTATCTTCTGGAAGACTGCACTTCCCCAGTTGTTATCCCTGGAGCTATGGACTACACCGAGCAGGCCAACACCGCTTTTCAGAGATTTGCCGATGCAGGGATGCATATAGTGCGTTCAACCGATCCCATCTCAAGTTGGCCTGATATCCAACTCTAACATG
>JARRNM010000098.1:10748-27156 GCA_037384945.1 Deltaproteobacteria bacterium | reverse complement strand
TGAAATATTTCGCGAGATAGAGCGAGATCATGTGACACTGTTTGGGCGGAGTGTCATGGTGACCGCACACCCGGAAGTTGTGCATCTGCTCTACGACGAGGAGCGCCACCGTCTAGAGGAGTTGGAGAAAAAGCTTAAAGCACGGATTACGGTGCAGGCAGACCAGAGTCTCCACCTCGAGCAATATGATATCTATGCTATATCCTAGCTTTTGTGCCTAAGCTCAAGGGAAAATTGACCACCAAGATCACAAAGAACATAAAGGTATCTACAATAAGTGAGGTATAATACTGTCAGGTATATTTTCTTGGTGGCCTCTGTGCTCTTCGTGGTTGGTGAAATGCTGAAAATGTAGATTGGCCTCTGGTTGCGAGAATTGCTTGACAAAAGCTATCGAGTGGTCTATGCTTATCTTTTGTTTTTCTGGAGGATTAGCACATGTACGCAGTGGTGAAATCCGGAGGCAAGCAGTACAAGGTAAGTGCCGGCGATGTGCTGCGCGTTGAGAAATTGGACGCCCAGGTGGGCGATACTATAACCTTCGACGATGTCTTGCTTCTGAGCGACGGTAAGAATATTGAGGCTGAACGAGCCGCCCTGTCCCAAGCCAAAGTGACCGCACGGATCACGGCACACGGGCGGCGTCGAAAAATAGTGGTATTCAAATACAAACGGCGCAAGCGCTATCGCCGCAAGCAAGGTCACAGGCAGTGGTTCACTGAACTTGCTATAGAGAACATAGAAAGGTAAAAGTTTTTTCCCTTCACCTGATGAGGTAACTGTCCATGGCACACAAGAAGGCTGGGGGAAGCTCAAGAAACGGTCGGGACAGCGCTTCCCAGCGTCGCGGGGTCAAACGTTTTGGAGGCCAGTCTGTTCGGGCCGGAAATATTCTGGTGCGTCAGGTGGGTACCAAGTTTCATCCTGGACAAAATGTGGGGATGGGTAAAGATTACACCCTCTTTGCCAAGATAGATGGGGTTGTACGCTTTGAAAGGAAGGGCAAGAGCCGTCAAAAGGTTAGCGTTTATGCCTTAAGTTAGTGGACAGCTAAATTTGTCGGCAACACATTAGTCAATAGGCTTTTTTGAGCCCCAGGAAGGACAATACTTCGAAGGCCACCCATCACCGCTAACCATGCGTTTTGTTGACGAGGTCAAAATCCACGTCCGGGCCGGTGACGGCGGCAGCGGCTGTGTGAGTTTCCGGCGCGAAAAATACGTGCCCAAAGGCGGTCCGGACGGTGGAGACGGAGGCAATGGCGGTGATGTGGTAATCAAAGCCACGGGTGCCAGACAAACTCTCCTCGATTTTCATTTCCAGCGTCACTTCAAAGCGGCCCGAGGTGGTCATGGCCGCGGCAAACAGCAGACTGGCAGAAATGGTGAGCCCTTCACTCTCGAGGTGCCGGTGGGGACCGAGGTGAGGGATGCAGACACCGGCGAGTTGCTCGGGGACCTCACCCAGGAAGACGACCTGATAATAGTTGCTAGAGGCGGTCAGGGGGGGAAGGGCAACCTGCACTTTGCCACTTCCACCCGCCGTGCCCCTCGCATCGCTCAGCCGGGCAAAACAGGCGAGGAACGAGATATTAGGCTGGAATTGAAACTCCTGGCCGATGTAGGTCTAATAGGTCTTCCCAATGCCGGCAAATCCACGCTCATCTCTCGCATATCCTCGGCTCGTCCCAAAATCGCTGATTATCCTTTTACTACTCTCACTCCAACTTTGGGAGTTGTTCGCTTAGACCTGGGCGAATCAATGGTGATCGCTGATATTCCAGGGCTCATTCAGGGTGCTCACCGTGGGGCTGGTCTTGGAGTCAAGTTTCTTCGCCATATTGAGCGGACCCGAATATTAATCCACCTGGTGGATGTGTCCACCTGTGACCAAGGTCTCCAAACGGCTATAGACAATTACTGCCAAGTGAATGACGAGCTGGGTCACTTTAGTTCTGAACTCCTTAACAAGCCCCAGATAGTGGCCTTGAACAAGATAGACTTGCTCAGGGAGCGGCAATGTTTGGAACAACTGCGAGAAGCATTCCATAAGTTTGGCATGCCGGTGAAGGCTATTTCTGCGGTGACCGGTGAGGGAACCCAGGGATTGGTCATGACAGCGGCAGAGCATCTTGTGAGATTGCGCCAGGGGTCTGGAGAAAAGGTGTCTGTCGATGGAGAAGATCCTGCGAGCAAAGAGGATCAGTCGTGATACAATGAGCTGTTAGGGAAGCTTTCAATCTTTGTACTACAATTTACCAACAACTTCACCAAGGCGGATGCAAGTAGGTGATTTCTCCTGATCGTAAAAAGGTGGCGGCCCGTGCCCAAAGGATAGTAATAAAGGTTGGAAGTTCTGTAGTTGCGGGCAGGCGAGGCCTTAGTCTGGGTGTGATCAACCGTCTTTGCGATGAGATTTCCCTGCTGCGGGAGCAAGGTCGGCAAGTGGTGATCGTTTCTTCGGGGGCAATTGCTTCCGGCATTCGCAAGGTGGGTTTGCGGGGAATGCCAAAGACCATTCCCCAAAAACAAGCTGCCGCCGCCGTGGGCCAGGGTAGCCTAATCCAAGCATACGAAGAGGCCTTCAGACATTACGACCTTAAGGTAGCCCAGATTTTACTTACCAGTGATGATCTGACCAACCGCCGGCGCTATTTGAATGCCCGTCATACCCTACAAACCCTTCTAGGATGGGGGATAATTCCCATTGTCAACGAAAACGACACGGTGGTGGTGGACGAGATCAAGTTTGGCGACAATGATAACCTTTCGGCACTTATCGCCCAGCTAATCGAGGCCGACTTGTTGGTGGCATTGACGGATATGGACGGTCTCTACGACTCAGATCCCAGGGAAAACCACCATGCGAAAATTATCCCCGTTGTTAAACGTATTGACAAAGAGGTGGAGAGCTTTGCCGGAGCTCGTCCGGGAGGCTTCGGCACCGGCGGGATGCTCAGTAAACTAATGGCAGCCAAAAAGGTTACCGTTGCTGGGGTACCAATGATCATTGGCAATGGCAGAAAGCGATATGTTCTTAAACAAATTTTCGATGGCGAGGGGGTAGGCACTCTCTTCTTAGCGGCCGAGCGGCGTCTTCCCAGCAAAAAGCAGTGGATTGCCCATACACTGAGACCACAGGGGGAAGTGATCCTGGATGCGGGTGCAGCAAAGGCATTGAAGCTAAAAGGTAAGAGCCTCTTGTCCACCGGCATAGTCGCGGTAAGAGGGAGGTTTGAAGTGGGGGCGCCAGTGCGCTGCTTGAGCAGCGACGAGGAAGTGATCGGCATTGGTCTAGTGAACTACGGGGCAGATGAAATAGAAAAAATAATGGGAGTGCGCAGCAATGGAATAGAGGAGGTTCTGGGATACAAACATTCGGACGAAGTAATTCACCGAGACAATTTTGTTTTGAGCGAAACAATCGAGATAGACGGAGAGTCGCAGGGCGGCTAGTGCTCTGCACACTACGCACTGGGCAGTATGCACTGAGCACCATAACATACTAAAAAGACAAGTCTTTAGTGCCTAGTGCTTAGTGCGTAGTATTACAGTGGGAGACAGGACTTTGGGTATCGGAATCGTGGGCGGAACCTTTAATCCGGTTCATCTTGGCCACTTGCGGGCTGCCGAGGAAGTGGCGGAATCTTTGCAGTTGGGGCAGGTAATTTTTATGCCTGCAGCAAAACCACCTCACAAGAGTGCGGCGGGGCTGGTTTCCTTTAATCATCGCTGGCGCATGTTGGAACTCGCTGTTAGGGGAAATCCCCGATTCGTGCTGTCGGACCTGGAGCATCAACGTCCGGGTAAGTCCTACTCGGTGGAAACCCTAACGCAACTGTCAAGCCAGTATGGCCGTGATGAGGCACTCTACTTTGTCTTGGGGCTAGATGCGTTCTTGGAACTGCCCACCTGGAAGAGTTATCGCGAGCTCTTCAACCTCTGCCACTTTGTAGTAGTAGCCCGGCCTGGGTTTGCCCCGGAATCCTTGGATGAAATGCTCAAAACCCAGATTGATGGCAGCTATTTTTTTGACCCTGCGGTTCAGGGTTATGTCCATCCGAACCGATATGTCGTCTATTATCGGGAAATAACCCTCTTGGATATCTCTTCTTCCAATATTAGGAATCTTCTGGCTAATGGCTGTTCGGTACGCTACCTGTTACCGGACAAGGTTGAACACTACATTCGCCAGCAGGGTCTCTATAGGTAGTAATATAAAGATCTGAGGGACTAGGCGAAAAAACCGTGAAGGAGTGAAACCCAGAAACCACAGAGCACACAAAGGTTTCAATTTCACAGTGATGATTGGTGATTGCAGGTCGAAAAATTTTCTGGTTCATACTTTTGACACTCTAAAATCTAAAATCTCCCTTTGTGCCCTTTGTGGTTAAAGGTCAAATGGGCTAAAATAAATAACCACGGGATATGGAACAACAAACTTCAAAGAAGGTCGAAAAGATAGGCGGACTGGAAAAAGCGATGTTGTGCGCTGAGGTCGCGGCTGCCCATAAGGCGGAGAGACCCTTGATCTGGGAAGTAAATGAAATTGTTGGTTATGCTGATTATTTTGTCATCTGTTCCGGCCGTTCGACTTCGACACGTGCAAGCCATTGCCGAGCACAGTGAAGTAGCTTTGAGTCAGCGAAGGGTCAAACCCTTGGGGATAGAGGGGTTGTTAGAAGGTCACTGGGTACTTCTTGATCTCAACGATGTGGTTGTGCACATTTTTTACCATCCGGTGAGGGCATTTTATGATCTGGAAGGACTATGGTGGGAGGCCCGCCAGGTGGACTTCTCAGAGACAGGGGACTCAGAGCAATGAAAGTATCGGTTAGCAGCAGGCAGCAGATCACCAGGCACTATGCACTAAGCGCCAGGCACCGCGGGCCTGAGAAGCCAGAAGAACTAAAATATAATTTCTGCTAAAATAGTTTGCAGATATAACTAAAGACGAGATCTTACTATGATGACAAGATATCGGTTGAAAGTATTGGTTTTTGTGCTGATATTTTCGATGTTAGGGGGGTGGTTTCCCGGCAAGGCAAGTGCTGATTTGTCAATTGAGGAGGAAAAGCGGCTTGGGGACAAGTTTCTCCATGCGGCCTTGCAGCAGCTCAAGTTAGTCGAGGACCCGGAGGTGGTTGGTTACGTTAACAATGGACGATGAAGGTGAGCTGGCCGCGTTCCTGGGTCACGAGATTGCCCACGTTCAGTCCCGGCATATTGCCCAGCGGGTGGCCAGGGCGCAAAAACTGACCATAGCCAGCCTGGGGGGCCTTTTGGCGGGGATCCTTTTGGGCGGTCAGGCGGGGGCGGCGGCTATTGCAGCCAGTCAGGCGGGCGCCAGTTCGGCAATGCTGAATTACAGCCGCCAGGATGAAGAGGAAGCTGACCGCAAGGGGCTTCGTTATCTGGAGGCGGCTAACTATAATGGTGAGGATTTTGTGACCATTATGAAAAAAATGGGCCAGGACAGTTGGAAAGCTGGCGGCCATGTGCCTGCTTATCTCACCACCCACCCGGGAGTACCCGAGCGTGTCGCTTACTTGGCCTCAACAGTGGAGACCCACCCCAAGTCTTCCCAAGCCGCAAAGAAGGATACTAATAATTCGGACGCCTTCCTGTTAATGCAGGCTAAACTTTTTGGCGGCTACGAAAACCCCCCAGAGGCCTTAGCCAAGTTTCGCGACTGGCTGGCAAGACCTGAAACCAAGGCGATGGCCCACTATGGAATGGGCTTGCTGCAAGAGAGACAAGGGATGATGCAAGAAGCGGTCGATTCCTTCAAGAGCGCCATCAACTTGCGTCCGGATCTGGTCCCCATCTTGGTGGAGCTAGGAGATACCTATTTCCAGATGGGTGCATTTGATAAAGCTGACTCAGTGGAGTCTTCAGCGCTTATTCTGGAACCGGAGCAACCCGTGGCCCTCTTTGTTTTGGGCCGCAGCCAATTGGAGCAGGGCAAAGTGGCCGAAGCAAGCAAGAACCTGGCAAAGGCTGCCCGGGTCAATGATAGGTTGCCGGCCATCCACTACTACCTGGGACTAGCTTACGGCAGGTTGAATCAACTGGCGGAAGCGCACTACCAGTTCGGGATTCATTACAGGCGTGCGGGCTCTTTCAAGAATGCCCAGTTTCACTTCATGGAAGCATTGAAGTATGCTGACAGTCCCAACCGTAAAGAGGCTATCGAGAAGCAACTGCAGGAGTTGAAAGGGCAGATTAAAGAAGAACAGCAAGAGAACAATCAAAGTCGGTCCAATTAAAAAAGAAGTTCTTTCTTCTCCACCAAAGAGTCAAAGTGGGAAAATTGCATAGTGAAAGTGGCACGTCCCTGGCTGGCCGAGCGCAAGGCGGTTGAATAGCCAAACATCTGAGAGAGGGCCACGGTGGCGTGGATAATTTTCACAGTTCGCCGGGAGCGGACACCTTCAATCTTCCCCTTCCTTATGTTGAGGTCATTAATGACTTCGCCAGTGAATTCTTCAGGAACAATAATTTCCACCGACATTATGGGCTCGAGCAGCTGAGGTTCAGCCTTTCTGCAACCTTCCTGCAGGGCGGTGGAAGCAGCCACCTTAAAGGCGAGTTCACTGGCGGTCTGTTCTCTGTAAATCCCGCCGATTAGTGCCACCTCTACATCCACTACAGGATACCCTGCGATTACACCACTGTCCAATGATTCCATTACCCCTGCCTCCACAGCAGGGATTAAGGATTTCGGTAAGGAGCCATCCCTAACCAAGTCACGGAAGAGGTTGCCCTTTCCCCTGGACCTTGGCTCTAAATGAAGCTCCACTCGGGCATAGTGGGAGACCCCGGCAATCTCTCGGTCAAAACTTGACTCGACCTCACCAGACTTTGTGATAGTTTCACGATAGACTACTTGAGGCTTTCCCACATTAACCTGGATGGCGTATTCTCTGAGCAGCCTGTTAACCAGAATATCCAGGTGGAGTTCCCCCATTCCTGAGATAATGGTCTGGCCGGTGTCTGGATCTTGGCGAAAGTAGAAGGTGGGGTCCTCTTCCGCCAACTTTTCCAGAGACTGCTGGGTCTTGTCCTCATCGGCCCGGGTACGAGGCTCCACGGCAATGGAAATTACCGGCTCATAGGACTCGATGCGTTCCAGCAGAATAGGTTTATTTGCCGTACAAATGGTGTCCCCAGTGGTGGTAGATTTGAGACCAACCATGGCTACGATTTCTCCAGCGCCGGCCTTGGCCCTTCTTTCCCGCTTGTTTGCGTGCATCTGAAAAATTCGGGCAACCTTCTCTTTCTGCTTGCGGTTGACATTGTAAACTTCGGCTCCCGCAGAGACTGTGCCTGAATATATTCTTACATAGGCGAGTTTTCGTCCCTGATCCATTTGAATCTTGAAGGCAAGCCCGGCAAAGGGTTCGCTGTCACTGCTGTGGCGGATTTCCTTTTCTCCGGTTTCAGGGTGATGCCCCGCCACGGCTTCAACATCCAAAGGGCTGGGAAGGAAATCAACAATGGCGTCCAGCAGCAGTTGGATGCCTTTATTCTTGAGGGCACTACCGCAGAGAACCGGAACCATTTTCAGCTGCAAGGTGGCCCGACGAATTACTGGCAGAAGATCTTTCGGCTCAAAAACCTCATCGGCCAAGTATTTTTCCATTATGCTGTCATCAAATTCGGCTAGAGATTCAAGGAGCTCCGTCCGAGCTACTTTTGCCTGTTCCTCATACTCAGGGGGAATAGCCGTGAATTCATAAGCGAAACCGAGGGTGGAGTCATCCCAGAGCACTGCCTGCATCCTAAGCAAATCGATGCTCCCGAGGAAGTTTGCTTCTGATCCCATAGGAGTCTGGAGAACAAGTGGTCGGGCTCCTAGCTTGTCACGCATCTGATCCACGGCGCCAGAGAAGTCTGCACCGAGTCGGTCCATTTTGTTTATGAAGGCTATCTTGGGAACACGATATTTATCAGCTTGGTGCCAGACTGTCTCTGACTGGGGTTCTACCCCACCAACAGCACAAAAAACTCCAATGGCACCATCTAGAACTCGAAGAGATCTCTCCACTTCGATGGTGAAATCCACATGTCCGGGCGTGTCAATGAGGTGTAGTTCATGGTCTCGCCAGAAACAGGTAGTAAATGCGGAGGTAATAGTTATGCCCCGTTCTTGCTCCTGTTCCATCCAATCCATAACTGCTTCGCCGTTGTGGACTTCCCCCATCTTATAGGATTTGCCGGTGTAATAGAGGATGCGCTCGGTGACCGTGGTCTTACCAGCATCTATGTGCGCTATGATGCCGATATTGCGTGTTTTTTGCAGTCGTTTAACTCCGGACATAGGACTTAACTTTTCAGGGCTTTTACCCGCCCTCGTTAATCAGGGGTTTTAACAGAAATCTACTGTTTATAAAGTTTTCTCAGAATACTGGAATGGTGGCATAATGGAATAACGGGCAAATGGACACTAATTAATCGAGTGACTTGTATTGAAGCATCTTGACCCAACATTCCAGCATTCCACCACTCCATAGTTGCAAGACTCCCCCTCCTAGCGAACGATCAAGAGATTGGCTGTTTTGGCCTGGCGAATGTCCACATGACCGTTGAGAGTTGATATTGGTTTACCTTCAATGAGCAATTGCACCCGTTCAACTTGTTCTAAATTCAGCACGATTGAGTTTACAATGGCGTACAGTGTGAGCCGCTCCGCCGTGACTCCCCCAGGATGGAGACGGGAAAGCTCTGAGTTGAAATCCAAATAAGCAGTTCCGTCATCTGTGAGAAAAAGGTGGAGCAAGCGCGACCCTGCTGGGATGGTGGAAACAAGTTTGGAGCTATCGGGCCCCTCTACAAGAGCATTTACTATGGCCTCAATGGCAGAAGGGGTGTCTTCGGCCAATACTGTTTTCTCCTCGGCCTGGAGATAATCTCCCTTGCGGTCGGCAAAGTAAAGGTGGACTCTTCGGGCTGTGGCCTCTCGAACTGAGATTGAATCGCCTGCCTTTGAAGGAGGGCCGACTGGCTCGGATTTGGGAGAAAATAGTTTCCCGATGATGAAAGATGCAGCAAAGCCCAGCCCCATTACAACTAGAAGGAGCAGCCAGAGTCGACCTTTCCGCTTTAATACTTGCCTCAAGCCCATTTACTCAGTTCCGATCTGGGTGTAGCGACTACCCAGCCAAATCACAAGGGAATAACCTTGCCGATTGTAGATTATAGATTGCAGATTAAAGAGAGGCGAAAGGCTCAGGGCGCAAGACTCAAGGATAAAATCTAGTAGGCCGTAGCCAGTAGCCGAAAGAAACTCTATCATGACCGCCTTTCTCCTGCATTCTGGATTCTACTGCCTGAATTCTAACTGACCTCTGATCTCCGCTCTCTGACCTCCGACTCTATGCTCCATGCCCTATGCTCTATGCCTCAGCAAATCTCAAATCTCCCTGCACTTCGTGGTAAACTGACCTGCCTTATTCCTGGTTGACTCGCTCTTTGAGTTCTTTCCCAACTTTGAAAAAGGGGAGTTTTTTCCTCTTTACCAGGATACCGTCACCAGTTTTGGGGTTTCGCCCTTGATAACTCCGATAACATTTAACCTTGAAACTGCCAAAACCGCGGATTTCGACCCGGCCGTTATCCGCAAGTGCCCTTTCCATATTACCAAACACAGTTTTGATTGCCATTTCTGCCTCTTTGATGGTTATACTCTGAGTAGAGGCAACAGCGGCGATAAGTTCACGCCTAGTCATACAAAATCCTCCTTTTTCTCGGTAGAGAAAGATCAGCCTTGCCGGGTGATGATATCTACTCCGTTCATGTAGGTTCGAAGAGCAGGAGGAATCACCACGCTACCATCCTCTTGTTGCCAATTCTCTATGATGGCAACCAAGGTGCGCCCCACAGCAAGTCCGGACCCATTAAGTGTATAAAGGTAGGCGATTTTCTTCTTGCCTTTAGGGCGATAGCGAATATTGGCTCGCCGCGCCTGAAAGTCTCCAAAGTTGCTGCAAGAGGATATTTCCCTAAAGGCCTGCTGGCCGGGTATCCAGACCTCGATATCGTAGGTCTTGGCAGCAGAAAATCCCAAGTCTCCAGTGCAAAGAGTCACCACCCGATAAGGAAGCTCCAACTTCTGTAGAACCTCCTCTGCATCGAGTAACAAACTTTCCAGCTCATCATAAGATTGTTCAGGGGTAGTGAATTTAACCATTTCCAACTTGTTAAACTGAAGTTGCCGGAACAGACCACGGGTGTCTTTGCCATAAGAACCCGCTTCGGAGCGAAAACAGGGCGTGTAGGCTGTGTAATACAGTGGCAGATCTTCCTCTTCCAGGATCTCATTCATAAAGATATTTGTAACCGGGACCTCTGCGGTAGGCACCAGGTAGTAATCCCAATCCTCCAACTTGAACAGGTCTTCTTTGAATTTGGGCAGTTGACCTGTTCCCGTCATGGACAAACTGTTCACCACAAAGGGGGGCAGCACTTCCACATAGCCGTGTTTGCTAATATGCAGATCGAGCATAAAGTTGATTAGGGCGCGTTCAAGGCGAGCGCCCAGTCCCCAGTAGAGAGTGAAACGTGCCCCAGTGATCTTGGCAGCCCGTTCGAAATCGAGAATTCCGAGGTATTCACCCAGTTCCCAGTGAGGTTTAGGAGTAAAAGAGAACTGGCTAATCTCCCCCCAACGTTTTACCACCGGGTTATCATGTTCGTTCTTACCGATGGGCACAGATTCGTGAGGTACATTGGGGATCAGCAAGAGAGATCTGTTGATTTCATCCTCTAGCTCGCCCAGCTTACCATCCAGTTCCTTTATACGCTGGGAGACCTGCCGCATCTGGCTAATAATTTGTGAGGCATCCTCGCCTTCCTTTTTCATTTGGGCAATCTGTTCCGAAACCACCTTCCGCTCATGCTTCAGCGCTTCAACCTCTTGGATGGACTCCCTACGTTGTTGGTCCAGAGATAGAATGGTTTGCAGCTCAAGGTCATAGCCACGTTGCTCCAGCATACGCTCTACGGTGTCCCTGTTCTCCCTGATAAACTTGATATCTAGCATTAGGCTCCTCAGTTAAGTTTCTTTTTACCTTAAAAAGCATGAAAACTTACCATGCCAACCTACTTTTGTCAATGATACTTATTACTTCCGAGATTACCTCGAATCTAGGCTCTTTAACAGACTATTGGAGAAATGATCCCTTGTCGCTGGCAACAAAAGGATCGATAGAGAAGAGCGAGAAGTCAAAGGCTAAAGGAAGGGACGGCCATACCTTCAGTCACGCCCAGGGCTTGATTGATCAGGACTGTCAGTTTCCTAGAAGCTCCTCCAGCTTAATCAAACTGCTTCTTTGTCCTAAAGCAATAAGGGTGTCGCCAATTTGAATAGTAGTGTGAGAGGCAGGGTTAAAAAGCATTGTGCCGTCGGCTTTTTTAATGGCCACAATAATCAGATCCAGCTCTTTACGGATACCTGAATCAACCAAGGCCACATCCGTCAGTTTACTGTGCGGTTTAACTGAAATCTCCTCCATTCCCATGCCAGCACCAGGATCGTGGGTGGCAAAGTCGATGAATTCCGTGACGTTTGGCCGAAGCAGGGCCTGAGCCATTCGGTAGCCCCCGATTTGGTGGGGCGAAACCACGTGGTTGGCACCCGCCTGCAAAAGCTTTTTCTCAGAACCTATTCTTCCAGCTCGGGCAATGATGAATAAATTAGGCTTCAGACCTTTGGCGGTGAGGGTTATATAGACATTGTCTGCCTCCGAATCCAGGGCGGTTGCCAATCCCTTGGCACTTCGAATACCAGCCCTAAGAAGGCATTGCTCCTCTGTGGCGTCGCCGAGTAGATATAGATGACCGTCCTCTTCGATTTTGGCGGTAACGGTGCTGTCACTGTCGATCACCACCAAAGGAGTTGGTTTGGATCTGTAGATCTCCTCGCAGATAATCCGACCCACACGTCCATAACCGCAGATAATAAAATGATCTTTAAGTTTTTCAATCTGACGTTCCAATTTTTTCCTCCCCATAATTCGGAGCAGCTGTCCCTCAATCAGAATCTGGGTGAGGGTCCCAACAAGATAGCCCACCACACCTAAACCCGAAACCAAAATGGTCATGGTGAGTATACGACCTTGCTCGTTGATAGGATGAACTTCGCTAAAACCGACGGTGGTGAGAGTAATCACAGTCATGTAAAGAGAATCTAGAAAATTCCATTTCTCAAGAATCATGTAACCGGCGGTACCTATGCTAACAATCAGGGTCAGCATAACGGCGGCGAATATCAAATTGCGCGTTTTTCTCATAGTCCCGTCAGGCGCAGGTTACCGTGGAAGCCCCCTGTTTTTAGTTGGGAGCGTGGCAGACGACTGGCTATCTTGTCAGGCAGGTTGAGATGAGAGAATCTCCACACTGTAGTCACTGAGCTGGGTCAGTTCGGGTAGATCGCCGAATGGTACGGTGAAGGAGACCTCTTGGCGTGATCCTATCTCGTGAGCCTGATCCTTGCTGGCGGGCTGACTCTGAACAACAGCCAGTAACTTTTCCAGGGGCATACTCTGTAATTGCTGGTTAGATAGATTAATGCCGGCGTAAAAATCCTGTTGTCGCGCCGTTTTACCGTCGCTGGTATAAATCTTGGCACGCAAGTGAATCCAACGGCGAGCTTTGGGATATTCATTGAGTACCCGGCCTTGGATGACGAAAAGCTGTCCGGACTCTTGATTCTGCACAAAGAAGCCGTGGGTCTCCACTAAATGAAGCTGCTCAATACCTGTGCTCTTTTGGACAGGTTTCGGTTTGAAGGGCCACGGTACATAGAGCCACAGAGCTAAACTACCGGCAATCAATAGTAGTAGGATGAGGAAAAGGAGCAGAATCCTACTTGAGGTTTTTCGCCTTGCAGGTGGGGGGGCTTTCACCTCTTGGGAAACCAGTGCCCCTTCCATGACATCAATTTTCTCTGGGCGGGAGACGGTGAAGACATGTTTGCAGTTGGAACAACGGACTCTGACAACCGGCCTGTTGATCAGGTCGGGACTGAGTTTGAATCTCTTATTGCACTGTTCGCACTGAACAATCATGCCTAGACCTCGCTGCTTTCCATACAATCCGGGTGACCGCTTAAACTTGGGTTACAACATAAGTTCATAAATACCAGGTAGCTGGCGGTTGGCTTCGTTGCAGTCTAGGCCATAGCCCACAACGAAGCCCTTTTCCAGTTGCAAGCCAACATACTCCAACGGGATGGAGACGGTGCGCCGCTCCCGCTTATCTATGAGAGTACATATCTTGACAGAACGGGCTTTCCTACTTGCCAGGTGTTGTTTCAAGAATGCGGTAGTTAGTCCAGAGTCTACTATGTCCTCCACAATAAGGACGTCGAGACCCTGCAGGTCGAGTTCAACATCTGTGGTGATTCTAATTTTACCGCTAGACTCTGTGCCAGTACCGTAACTGGCCACTCTGACAAAGTCCAGCTGTACTGGTATGGTCAGCTGGCGCACCAGGTCAGCGAGAAAGATAAAAGCACCTTTGAGAACACCTATGAGGACAACCTCTTTGCCCGCATAGTCCTCAGATATCCGGCTTGCCAGCACTTTGACCTGACGGGCAATTTCTTCGGCGGTAAATATCACCCGCTTTTCGTGCTTATCCATCGTCCGACCTGTGGTTGTTGGCAGAACACTAAATCATCCCGCATCTATAACTAGCTTAGATACGAGGATCTTGTCAACTAAACTAGATACTGGCTATTTGATGTTGGTTACTTGATATAGAGATTGGATAATTATACAGACTTCCAGTCAAAAACAAACCACTCTGGTCATCAAGTCTGTAAAAATCCAGCATCAACCCCCAGCATCCAAGATGGACCATCAAGATTCCAACTCATTTCACATTGACATCTCAGGGCCGGAGTTGCTACTTTCAGATCGGTTGTCGGCAGAGCGAAAGCGCAATCTGTCCAAGCCGAGTTGCTTGAACCACAGTGATCACAAAAGGCACAAAGAGAAAGATCATTTGTGAAGTGAAATGTCAGATATGGGGGCGCACATCTACGTATTTTCTCACATACCAGATCACGCATCCCATACCTTAGTTGCCAAAGCTCTTGAGCCTTAGTGACTTTCGTTTCCTTTGTGGTTCTTTTTCCCTTGAGAGGTGAGGGTTAGCCTAGCTAATAAGACCTCAGGTCAGGACGGAGAGATGAGCAAGGATAAATCCATAAGAGCAAAAATCCTGGTAGTTGATGACGAACGGGGGGCAAGGGAAGCGCTTCAGGTCATCCTTGAGGATGATTATGAGGTGACCGCTGCTGTCGGTGGGCAGGAGGCAATCGTATACTGTGAGACTTTTGACTACGATCTAGTTTTTTTGGACGTTACCATGCCAGAGCTTGATGGGATTGCCACTTTGAAAAAGCTTCGAGCCATGGAGCAGCCTATGGACGTTGTTATGATCTCAGCATCCGACAAAGCGGACAAGGCAGTGGAGTCTATCAAGCTTGGTGCTTATGACTACATCACCAAGCCTTTTGAGCCTGACGATATACTCTCGGCGGTGGATCGGGTTCTGGAAAAACAAACCTTGCAGAGAGAAGTCCGTTACCTGCGCTCTGAAATAGCCCATAGATACGGGGAACTGGAGATCGTAACCAGGGATTCAAAGGTGCTGGATATCTTGCAACTTGTAAACAAGGTGGCGAGCGCTACTAGTTCCGTTCTTATTACCGGCGAAAGCGGCACGGGCAAAGAATTGATAGCCAGATCCTTACACCAGCACGGCAACCGCTGCCAGGCTCCTTTTGTGGCCATTAACTGTGCAGCCATTCCCAGTGAACTAATGGAGAGCCAACTTTTCGGCCACGAAAAAGGGGCTTTCACCGGGGCTCACACTCGCACCATTGGAAAGTTCGAGCACGCCAATGGCGGGACCATTTTTTTGGATGAGATTTCGGCCCTTCGGACTGAGCTGCAAGCGAAACTCCTCCGGGTTATCCAGGATAAAGAAATTGTGCGCCTTGGAAGCAACCGCACTATGAAGGTGAACGTCCGTATCGTGGCCGCTACTAATACCAATCTGGAGGACCTCATAGAGGAGGGAAGTTTCAGACGCGATCTCTACTTTCGGCTCAATGTCATCCCGGTTAAGCTGCCGCCTTTGCGTGAGCGGCAAGGCGATGTAAGACTTCTGGCTCAACATTTCCTCAACAGGTTCAACCTGCAGTTGAAGCGGGAGATCAAGGGTTTTACCGACAAGGCTATTGAAACCCTAGAGCGCTACCCCTGGCCAGGGAACGTCCGTGAGTTGGAAAATCTCATCGAAAGATTGGTCGTACTGGGACGGGAGGGCGAACCCATATCATATGAAGACCTGCCATTGGAAATCCTCCTTGATTCAAGCCTTAGGGCGGAAACTACCCCTTTGGGAGATGGATTGCTTCAGGCTAGGGACAATTTTGAAAAGCAATACATCCTCAAAGCGCTGAAAAAGGCGGACTGGAATCAGAGCGAAGCCGCCCGCATTCTCAGAATTCATCGAAACACCCTGATCCAAAAGATGAAATCCCTGGCGATCAGGGAATCATCCCCTGCAAGATCCCCGAAATAGTCTCCCCGTGCAAATCCTATAGCGCAGTTATAACTAACCACTGTCGTGCAGGCAGCGAGCAGCCGGCGGGGCGCAGTAGATCCATTTGAGCAGCTGCCAGCCGTCAGCTCTCTGCTGGGCGAAGGGTTCCCCTCAGTCCCCCACCGCAAGCTCCATCTAGGACAAGGAGGTCCCTAGTTCGGCTTCGCCGTCAGTAGGGCTAGGGTCCATCATTTATGGTCATCTATGGTTGTTTATCCTGCTCGTGATTACTAATTGTAACTATTTAGGGACAAGAAATAACCAGGTAGATGATTAGGGCGAAGCCAGTGAGGCGAAGCCCTTTGCCCGGGTTGCACATTAGCCTGGGCAATGCACAGGATTATGTGCATTGGCTTGACAGAACCTGAGCTCTTCGCAACCTTCTAAAGGTAATGGACTGTATTTTCTGAACTCAGTTATCTTTGACCCTGTGCAAACCTATCCAGCAACTAGGAATTTGTCACCTCCCCAATTAGGATTAATTATTCTGTAATCTCAAAAGCATAGGCGTCAATCCCTCCCCAGTTGTCCACTCTGGTATCGACCTTGCTCTAGCTTAACTCAATTCAAAAGTCGGGGCATCCATCCTCAATTTTAATCAGTAATACATAAGGAGGGACGAGAGATGAAAAAGGCCAGGAAAATCATGGTGCAACTCCTAATTACCGGTAGCATTGTTGCAATGTATGTTCTCCCGGCGCTGGCAGCAGGGGGCGGGGGCTCCTAATCACAATAAACGTGTGGTTGTTTGGTGCATGGCATAGTCCACATTAGGGCTATGCTTTTTT
>JARRNM010000098.1:0-10719 GCA_037384945.1 Deltaproteobacteria bacterium | reverse complement strand
CTGGTATAGTACATATTTCATAGAGCCAAGATAGAAAAAGATTCGGTAAGGACACGTCAATAATGGGATCAAGGCTCATGAAAAGACTACTAGTGCCACTCGCCCTTGTACTAAGCTTGATTATCGGTTGTCAACAGGAGCCTGCCGAAAAGCCCAAGCAGGTTAAGTCACAGCCTCGGAGAGGCGGCATCTACCACGCCGCACTTCCCTGGGGCCCCAGAACTCTGGACCCGGCCTACTCCACGGATATCTACTCTGTGACGCTGATTCAACAAATCTTTGACGGCCTGGTTCAGTTTGACCGGGAGCTCAATGTGGTGCCCGCCCTGGCGAATAACTGGAAGGTTTCCCCGGATGGTCTAGTCTACACTTTTAGTCTTCGGCAGGATGCCCATTTCCACAACGGCCGGCAAGTTACTGCCAATGATTTTGTCTATTCGTTCACCCGTATCCTCAATCCCAAGGAAGAGTCCAGCGCTCTTCCCTTCTTTGCAAGAGTCAAAGGGGCTTCAGCCTACCGCAAGGGTGAGAGCAATGAAGTTACTGGTCTGAGGGCGTTAGACGCTCATACGTTGGAGATAACCCTTAACGAACCCTTTGCACCCTTTCTCTCAGTTTTGGCAATGTTCAATTCCAAGGTGGTTGCCAGAGAAGAGGTACAAAGATGGGGCAAAGACTTTGGCCATCATCCGGTGGGAACGGGGCCCTTTAGCTTAACATCCTGGGAAGGCAACCAGATTGTGCTTTCCGCTAATCCCAGCTACTATGAGGGCAGGCCTTATCTGGATCGAGTTGTGTACACCATATATGCGGGGGCGCAACATCAGAAGATCTTGCATGATTTTTTGGAAGGTCGCCTAGAGGAAGCAGAGGTGTTCGGACCAGATCGAGAGGAAATGGTTCAGACACAGGTCTATCAATTCGTCAGGAAGCCCAGTCTGAGCCTGCAGTTCTATGGAATGAATTGCGCCAGTCCCCCGTTGAAAGATAGACGGGTGCGGCAGGCCCTGAACTGGGCCATCGACAAAGATAAAATCATCCGAGAGGTGTTCAAAGATCAATTCATTCCTGCACAAACAATCCTGCCGCCCGGCATGACCGGTTATACTCCGGAAAACGCCTCCTACGGCTATGACCCGGAAAGGTCCAGAGCGCTCCTGGCTGAGGCTGGCTATGGTCCATCCCAGAAAAAGCTGTCCTTGATTCTTCTATCTCCTTCGAAATCAAACGTGGCCCAAAGAGAATTGGCCATGGTGGCAGCGGACTTAGCCGATGTTGGGGTTGAACTTCAGATCCAATACGAAACCGATTGGCCCACCTTTGAGGCTGCTCTCAGATCGAAGGGGCTCCAGATGTATCGGTATTTCTGGTCTGCCGACATTCCTGATCCCGACAATTTCCTCAATGTACTTTGTGGCTCAAACTCGGTTTACAATTTCATGCGATACAGCAACCCCAGGGTAGATAGCCTGTTGTCCCAGGCTCTGGTAGAAACCAATATCATCAAACGGGTGAGGCTGTATCGGCAGGCTGAGAGGATTATCTTGGAGGATGCTCCAATGATTCCCTTTAATTATTGGGTCTTTGACGCGGTTTTTCAACCTTACGTCAAAGGGTTGGAAGTCAGCTCGTTGGGTCAGCCGTATATCCCCCTTAAGAAAATCTGGCTCGACCGAAAATAACGGACACTTATTCAATGTCCTGGTTTCCCCGGAAAATACGCCTTAAGACTCGCTTCATGGTCGCTACCGCCGCAGTGCTCTTTGTATTGATGGTGATAATAGTATTGATGGTTGGCAATCGGTTCACCCGGAGCATTAAGCAAGAGGCTCAGGCTCGCGGCTTGGCCGTCGCGCAAAGCATCGCAGCTGTCTCCACCAATGCATTACTCACCTACAACTACGTAAGCCTGGCACAGAATGCCGAACAGGCCAGCCAAGGCACTGATATTGTCTATGTCATTGTCTTAGATAAAGAAGAGAAAGTAGCCGCATTTAGTGGTCACAGCGGCTGGGAGGGAAAATATTTAGACGATCCGGTGAACAAGAAAGCTCTGGCTGCCGAGAGGCCGGTTATCCAGTCTGTATTTTGGCAAGAAACGGGTGAGCGGGTATTAGACATAGGTGTGCCAGTTTTCATCTCCGGTTCCGACAGGAAATGGGGCACCGTACGAGTGGGGCTGTCTCTCGAGCGGATGTATTGGCAAATCCGAAGGACCCAGTTGGTTCTGGTGGGAATTGGCACGGTGGCTCTAATCTTAGGACTTGCCGGAGCCCATGTCATGGCCAGTCGCATTACCCAGCCATTAGGCCAATTAGCCAACGCCACTGTTGCTGCCGCTCAAGGTGACCTGGATCATCGGCTAGATATCCACACCAGAGATGAGGTGGAGGATCTTGCCAACAGCTTCAACACCATGATTCGGGAGATTTTGGATCAGCGGGTGCAACTGGAGCAGCGCTTGGACGAGATCCTAGAACTAAAAGCTTATAATGATATAGTTCTGGCTTCCATGACCAACGGCTTGCTAACCCTGGATCTGGGTTCACGGATTGTTAGCGCCAATGATGCAGCAGGATGCATACTGGGACTGGAGGGCAAACACTGGCAGGGAAGACGTTTTGCTGACCTGTGGCTCGAAGACAACTCATTCGTTCGATTACTGGAAAAATGTCTAGAAAGTCAGACTCCTTGCCTGAACCAGGAAATCTTACTGAGCACGGGCGGGGAAAAACAGAGCACCCTCATGGTGAACACCTCCTTCCTAGAAGATGGAAAGGGGGAAAGATTGGGGGTGGTGGTAGTGATAAACGACATTACTGAGGTAAAGGCCCTGGAGGCGCGGATGCGGCAGAGTGACCGACTGGCCGCCCTGGGGACACTTTCAGCTGGCCTTGCTCACGAAATCAGAAACCCTCTCTCTGCCATCAAAACCTTTGTCCAGCTTTTGCCGAGAAAGATGTCAAATCCCGCTTTCTTAGATAAGTTTCAGACCACAGTACCCCGTGAGTTGAACCGAATCAACGGTCTCATAGAGAGCCTTCTCGAATTAGCCCGACCACCTAAGCTTGAATTCGAGATGGCCTCCTTAAGTGAGTGTCTCTCCCAGGTAGAAGATGTTTATCGGGATAAGCTTGAGGCAAGCAACATCACTCTCGAAATTAGCCAGGAACAATCTCTGCCTGAACTCTGGGCTGACAAAGAACACTTGGTGCGGGCTTTATCCAATATAGTGATTAATGCCCTTGAGGCCATGCCGGAGGGAGGCCATCTCACAGTCACAGCAGAAGAACTGGCAGGCGGAGTGGTACTTCAGTTCACCGACACCGGCGCCGGCATGGACGAGGCCGCTCAGGATAAGATATTTAACCCCTTCTTCACCACCAAAGACACGGGCACAGGGCTTGGCCTGGCCCTGACGCACAAGATCATCCAGGAGCACGGCGGCCACATCGAGGTTGAAAGCGTGACTGGAAAGGGAACTACCTTTACTTTGACCTTCCCTAGAGTGCAAGCATGATCCGTGCCCATATTAGTGGTGCTGCTGTACATGATTATGGGCATACTGCACTTGCCCTGCCCCGCTCAAACCAAGGGTAGACACTGCCCACTTCCAATATTTACAGCCTTTCTCCTTACCAACGGTTCTGCTGGCAACTCTGGCATCATCCTTGCTGAGCAAAAAGTGAAGCATCATGTTTAGCCCGGATGTTTCATGAATTGCAGTCGCGAGACCGTGAAGACGAGCTTAGCAGGCAATTCATAAAATGTCCGGGCTAAGAAAGGAGGATGTGAGATGGCATATCTAGATAAGGAGATAGTAGTGGTAGATGACGACCTGGGGATTCTGGAGTCATTTGATGCAATGCTTGGGGATGATTATCCACTGGTCACTTTGGACAACGGAGTTGCCGCCGTTGAATATGTGAAATCCCACAAGCCCAGACTCGTCTTTCTGGACATAAAAATGCCAGGGATGAATGGTATGGAAGTGCTCAAAAAGCTGAGGCAAGATAAAGTGGAAGTAGAAGTGGTGATGGTAACAGCTACGACCCAAAATCATTACGAGAGTGAGGCAGAGGAGCTGGGCATAACCGCTTATCTGCGTAAGCCTTTTGAGATTGCTGAGGTGGAAGATATTACAAAACGAGTGCTACATTGACGATTGTAGATTGTAGATTGACGATTGCAGATTGTGGATTTGAGATTAGAGATTGCAACTCAGCTTTGATCTTTCTTGTTTGGTCAATCTTGAGGGAAAATCTTCAATCTTCAATCTGCAATCTCAAATTCTCTTGACATTCCTGCAAAAAATCCTGCCAATGTTGAAAATATTCCGTGCCACCTACCAGGTAAGTATCGTTGTGTCCCGACCCTGAAACTAAATAAAATCGTTTCGGACTCCGGGCGGTCCGGTATAATCGTTGCGCCATCTCTACCGGAATGGCTTCGTCGTATTCACCATGAATGAAAAGAAGGGGTGCTCGGATCAGGTCAATCTGGCCCAAATTGTCATAAGCGGAATGGCTAAGCTCTGGAGGGATTGCTCCGAAAAAATAGCGCTTTAACATTTCGTGGGAAGAAGTAAAAGCAGCCTCGAGGACCGCGCCAAGACACGATTCGCTAGCGGCTAGATCTACAGCCAGGGCCGTACCCAATGAACGACCAAAGAGCAAAATGTCAGTTGGCTGAATCATCCGCTCCATGACCAGGTAGTTCCATGCGCCTCTGGCATCCAAGTAAGTTCCAGCCTTGGAAATATGACCAGTGCTCAGGCCGAACTCACGATAATCAAAGATGAAAATTGAGATATTCAGGTGGCGATGTAGGAGGTCGATATTTTCCAACCTGTGGCTTATGTTGCCGGCATTTCCATGGAACCACAGAAGGACGGTCCTTTCCCTAGGATCAGAGGAGGGCACGAACCAACCATGTAAGCGAATACCGTCCGCAGCTGGGAAAAAGACGTTTTCGTATTCGAGACGGAAGTCCTCTGGTGTTCCCTCCAGCTGGCCCATGGGGAAAAAGATTAAACCCTTTTCAGAGAGCATTGGCCGGCCTCAAGTGCGGTAGACTCGTTGGTACTTTACCACCAAGGACACAAAGATCACAAAGGCTGAGCAAATTTAGGATTTGAGATGGGGGACGTGGGATCTGGTGTGCAAGAAAATACACAGGTATGTGACCTCCATATCTCACATCTTATTTCACGCATCGGCTGTCTCTTTGTGCCCTTTGTGCTCTTTGTGGTTGAGGGAAATTCGTCAGTCGTAATCTTGATTGCCTAGGACTCTGGTTGAAGGAGCTTTTTTGTTTTCTCCGCCAGCTCCCGGAGGCTTTCGCCACCCATCCAGTAGGCCTGAGTTGCGTTGTCATCCTTAGAGAACCAGAGCAGCCCTTTCTCTGTATGCTCAGATGGAACTTCCGTCAGGAAAAATGTTCCGAGCTTCTCATCTTTCTCAGAATAAAGCACCAGGTCGAGCTGACTTGCTCCGGCAGGTGGTCCCACCTGGGGAGCAGGGCCGGATAAGTGCTCCAGTTCCTGCAACTTCCATAGGAGAGAGTTGACCTGCCAGGTTTCAGGGTGCTGCCTACTGTCGCCGGCCGCCCACTTCCATTTGTCCTTTTGCCTCTCCAGTCGCCCACTATGATCATCAAGTTTCAAATCTACAGCCTTTATTTGGTCCAAGTCGAAGGAGAGCAGGGTGCGGTCCTCAAGGTCGCTGAGACTAACCGGGAGTTGCTCTAGTAACTTCTCATCCACCAGGGCAACTTCTGGCAGTTCTCCTCCTTTGGCATAAATTCCTTCCTCCTTCTTACTCCTGTTGCCGAGGAGAAGAGTTTGGCTCTTCTCTTTACTGGCAAGGGTGATTCTGAGCCTGGGAGGCTCAAAACCGAGCTGGGAAGGTTGGCTTTTCCCCTTGTCTAGAAACTTCTTTGCCCGCAGCCAGATCAAGCGGCTGACAAGGCTCTCCACTTTAGAATCTTTAATGCTGACCTCAGGAGACGCTGAGGCCTGCCAATGGTCCTTTGTCCCTTTATGCAGAGTAAGTCTTCCCTTGGCACGCTCAATCTCAATACGGTCTATGTCGTCACTTTTTAGAGAAAAAAATTTTTTACTACGGAGGTCAAAAAGACTCTTGTTCAGCCCTTGCTCCTGGCTGGCGGCGATTAAAACCACGCGATTTTCTTGGTCTCCCGAGGCGTAGTACTCATTGGCCACCGCCGCTTTGCTGCCAACACGGAGATGGTGCCGGATACCACCCGCCAAGAAGGACAAATGGAGCCTTGGCTTGTCAAGACCATAAGGCTGAAGGTCTTGAGCCTTATCCTCTAATTCCCTTTCCATCTTGAGAGACTCCAAAGTTGTCACCATGCTCGTCACGGCGAACTCATCGGCGGGAGAATCTATCGGTCCAATTATTTGCCAATGGCCCTCTTTTTCAAGCGTAATGGGTTGGTCTTCACCTCTTTTTAACTGGAGAGCGGTGATCTTGGCTTTTTCCAATTGGAAAAGACGGAGGGCCGTTTCTTTCTCTTCTTTTTGGGCCTTGGGGCGCACCACCTCGAAGTAGTAAAAGTACCCAGCTAGGATCAAAAGCACGGAAAAATAGATAAGAGCAGTCCTAGTCTTCATCGATGCTTTCTCCGCAGCCTGAGTACCGTCAGACCGGATGCCAGCACTACCGCCGGCATCAAAAGCAACCCTAGCCAAAACAAAAGCTGACTCTGAGAGCGACTGAGGGTTAGGGGGGTTCCCTTGGTCTTTGGACGTTCAATGGCGATAAGGTTTTCCTGCTGGGCTAGGTAGTTGATCGAGTTAAGGAAAAAGTCCGAATTCCCCTGCATATTGAAGTAGCCGTTGCTGGCAAAATCACTGTCACCAAATACCAGGATTTGGGCTTGCCCTTGGGGGCTTTCTGCGCCAGAACCCTTGCCGGTACTCTGTTCATCTCCCTCGTGCCCATCCCCGGAGCTCTTGTTCGAGATAGAGGCAATTAGGGCAACATTGATTGGACCCTTCTTGTCTTTGGTCTCGTCGAATTTGGGTGGCTCCGGTTGGCCAAACTTAAACTGGGTTTCTGACCAGCTGTAAGGCGAGGTGGAGGCGAGTTTGGTTATATCGACGGAGGGAGGAATCTTTCCAGCCGACTCAATTGATCTTGCGGTGGGGAAGAAACAGGCGACGTTGAAGCCGTCGGTAATCTTGTGAGGAGTGTACTCGGTAATGACGGGGATAAGATAGCTGGCACCAAAGACTCTACTCATGGTGTCCACAATGATGTCATGTGAGATGGTGATCCCATAGGACTTAAGAAAGTCACCCAGACCTCCGTTAGAGAAGGGCTCAAGTAACACCATCAAACTGCCATCCCGTCCGAGATACTGGCGCAAGGCTTCGAGTTCAGTGGCCATCAAGGGCCGTTCTGGATCTGCTAGAACCACGAGAGCGGCATCCTCGGGAACCTTGGGAACCTCCAGCAGATTGAGCGTTTTTACCTGAAAGTTTTCTTTTTCAATGGCAGCCTTGGCAGTTGAATAACCGTCTTTGTCAAAATTGCTTATCTCCCTGTCGCCATGACCAGTGAGAAAGTAGACGACCTTTTGTTTTTCCTGGGTCAGTTTCAAGATAGCGTTAGTAATAGATTCTTCATCCGCGGTGGTTATGGTTTGTGTTTTGCCGAAGCCCTCCAAAACCAAGGTTCCATAAGTGCGAATCATGTAGTGCTTGGCCAGGCTGGGATCCCGGTCAGGATCGATAAACTGATAGCTGATTTTTTTGGAGTAATATCTATAGGTCTCGAGCAAGTCACGGGTCTGTTCCTTTTTGGCATCACCTTCTTGGTAAAAGGCTTTGATAGTAATGTCGCCGTTTAGTGCTTTGACAATCTTTTGTGACTGTTCTGAGATGCTATATCGTCCACCTTCTGTGAGATCCAGACGCAGAGGATGGCGTTGGCCGATGAGCGCCACAAAGGCCAAAATGCCAAGGAAGGCGATAAAGCCAAAAGTGGTGCTGGACAATAGGGCAAGCTTTCCAGGCTTCTTAGTCATCTGAGGCTATCCCCTCCACTGACGAGATTCCAAAACCCTCAGCGTAGTGAACAAGAAAAATAGGATAAAAAGAAAATAAAAAAGCACGTCTCGGGAATCCAGAATTCCTTTGGCAAAATTGTTGTAATGTGAGAGTAGTGAGATATATTTAAAAAAACTCCCCAAGGTGGGGCCCACCAAAGATTCGCTCCAGCCAATGATCCAAAGAAGCAACAGAGCGCCGAAGGCAATGGCAGCAGCAATTATCTGGTTTTCGGTTAGGGACGAGGCAAGAAGACCCAGGCTGACAAAAGAGCTGCTCATTAGAAAGAGGCCGACGTAGCCACCCAGGATGGTCGCCCAAGGGGGGGTGGTAAGAACTTCCAACAATAGCATGGCAGGAAAAGTTCCCAGCAGCAGCAGCAGCTGTATTGTGACCCCGGCAGTGAATTTTCCCAGGACAGCACCTCGGTCTGATATAGGATAAGTGAATAAGAGCTCCGCCGTGCCGGTCTTTTTTTCTTCGGCGAAGAGGCGCATGGTTATTAGGGGCACCATGAGCAAGAGAACAATACTAATGCTGCCAAAGAAAGGTTCAAGTACCATGTCAGTGAGGTTGAGTTGCTCGGAAAGGAAGGGATTCGTACCTGCCTGAAAACTCAGAAGGGAGTAGTAGGCAACGGAGGAGTAGAAGAAATAGCCAACCAGAGCCAGAAATATGAAGGCAACCACGTAGAATATGGGTGAGGCGAAAAACCTATGCAGTTCCTTGCGATAAACTACAAGAAATCCTTTCATTCTTGCTCCTCCTCGGGCTCTTCATCAGTCACCAACTGCATGAAAATGTCTTCCAGACTAAGGTCCTGAAATCTGAGCTCTCGAAGATGCCAGCCATGTTCAACCACTGTGCGAGCCAACTCAGGTCGCAAGTCTTGCCCGCGCTCGCACTCCACCAAGTAGGTGGATTCACCATTCGACGGTTTAACTGCTAAGACACCAGCAAGTCCCCCTAAGTTTGCTAGAACCTCAGACCTGGGCCCCTCAACCTCAAGGTAAACCTGCAGGTTCCTCTGGAGTTGTGTGGTAAGATTCGTTGGGGTGTCAGTTGCTATTATTTGTCCGTTATTAATAATGAGTATACGTTGACAAATCTGGCTTACCTCAGGAAGGATATGGCTACTCAGAATGATGGTGTGCTCAGCACCCAATTTTTTTATCAGAGCGCGGATTTCAACTATCTGGGTGGGATCCAAACCAATGGTGGGCTCATCTAGAATAAGGATCGGCGGATCATTTAACAGCGCTTGGGCAATGCCGATGCGCTGCCGATAGCCTCTAGACAAATGTCCGATGATCCGACTCTTCACAGAAGTAATCGCGCATATCTCCATCACCCGGTCTATTTCTTGTCGAGCACGGGAGCGGACCACGCCCTTCGCACCAGCAGCAAATTCAAGAAAACGGTGGGTTGTCATCTCCCCGTAAAGGGGGACGTTTTCCGGAAGGTAGCCAATCTTGGCACGAACTTCCAGGGAGTTCTGTTGGCAGTCCAGTCCCGCCACCCGGGCTACTCCAGAAGTGGGTGGCATGAAGCAAGTGATAATCCTCAAGGTGGTTGTTTTGCCAGCTCCATTGGGACCAAGGAATCCCACAATCTCGCCCTGCTCAACCCTAAAGTTTACCTGCCGCAAAGCGGGGACCGGGCCATAGAACTTGGTGAGGTTTTCAACTTCGATCACTTTGTTCAACCTCCAGTTGGCGTTGGCCGCAGAGGGCACAGCGTAGAGAGTCTAAGAAATAATAAACGGTGAAGGGGAAACCGATCATACTCTCGCTCCGCCACCCTTCACCGTTTACCATTTACCTTTAACTCTCTTGTCCGCTAGGGGCCATGCCCGTTGCGCCATGTCCGTACATATAAAAAATGGCGGCCCTTGGACCACCGTGTGCAAAGCCCTCTAGCTTTCTCAGGAAACTAGCAGCTGCAATTCTGACTGCTGGGTAACTTTTTTGGTGCCCACCGAGCTTCCGCAATACTGACAAAGGTATTCATGCAGTTCTCCGTCGGGTAAAAAGAGCAACAACCGTTGTCTCACAGGTGTAGCCTGCCGGCATTTAGGGCAGAACAGAGCAGTTGCCTGGAGTTGGTCAAACTGTTTATGCTGGTGAGCGCTCATAATGAAAAGTTCTCTTCAAACATTCTAGTTTAGATGAGATCTGTGAGTGTCAACATCTAATGTTTGGCTTTAGAGTGCTTTTTCTTATCCCCCCGACCCCAGAGTTTAAAAAGCTTATCCGATGACTTCTTACTCTCTTCGATCTCGGCAAATTCCCGCAAAATTTCTTTCTGCCGATGATTAAGGTTCATCGGTGTTTTCACCTGGATATCGACAAACAAATCTCCGCGGCCCGAGCCTCGCAAACCGGGCACTCCTTCTCCCCGCAACCGAATGACATCGCCACTTTGAGTGCCTGGTGGAATCTTCAGACTCCGGGTAGAGTCCAGAGTTTGTATCTCCAGAGTGTCTCCAATGGCAGCCTGCGCCATTGAAATGGGGATACGGCAATAAAGATTGTGGCCTTCTCGCTCAAAGAACTCATGTGGGTCTACGTGTATGCGTACGTATAGGTCTCCAGGGGGTCCACCTCGGTAACCGCTATCACCTTGGTCAGGAATGCGGAGGC
>JARRNM010000097.1:0-10753 GCA_037384945.1 Deltaproteobacteria bacterium | reverse complement strand
CCTGGTCAGGAGGAGAGCCACCACCGCCAGGAGCGGTATGACAAAGAGGAGCGGTATTCTCAGATAGTTATTGTAAAGTTTGGTGGAGAACGCCGTTGCGACCAGAAAAACCACCGCCACAATCAACAGGACCACCCAAAGTTTCGCTGCCATGGACGCTGCACGATGGTGGAGTTCACCCTCTGATTTGGTGGCGAGCCATATGGATCCGTGGACGAAGAACAGCAGGACGAAGAACACCCCTCCCAGAAGTCCATAAGGATTGAGCAGAGTGAACAGGCTGCCGTGATAGATACCATTGGCATCAATGGGAATACCACGGAAAATATTGGCGAATGCCACACCGAGCAGCAGAGCCGGTAAGAAACTGCCTATGACCAAACAGATGTCCCAGAGCTTTCGCCAGCTAGGATGGTCAAGGTGCCCGCGGAATTCGAAGGAGACCGCCCGAATGATCAGAGCGAACAAGACCAACATCAAGGCTGAATACAAACTGCTGAACATGACTGCATAAGTAGTTGGGAAGGCCGCGAAAGTAACTCCCCCTGCAGTTATTAGCCAGACCTCATTACCATCCCAAAATGGCCCCATGGTGCTATAGATTATTTTCCTCTCGGTATCATTTTTGGCCAAAATAGGCATCAGACTTCCAAGGCCCAGATCGAAGCCGTCCAGAACAAAATAGACGGCCCAAAGGACTCCCCAAAGTATGAACCAGATGGTCTCCAACATGATCGTTCACTCCTTTCTTATTCCTTTGATGCAGCTATAGGCTCAGGTCCCTTCTTGGCGAATTTGGCGATCAAATAAAAGGCCGCCAAACCCAACAGAGAGTAAAGCAAGATAAACCCCACCAGGGTGATTGCCACCTGCGAGGTGGCAATGGGTGAAGCTGCCTGAGAGGTCTTCATGAGGCCGTAGACGATCCAGGGCTGGCGACCTGTCTCCGTTAGAGTCCATCCCATTGTCGCGGCGATATAGGGGAGCGGTATGGCATATTGCATAATCTTCAGGTAGCCTGGGCTTGTATCCAGCTTGTTCCGTTTAAACCATCCCACAACCGCCATGATGACGAAAAATCCCGCAAGGGTTACCATGATTCTAAAGGGGAAGTAGGCGAGCCACACATTAGGCCGCTCATCTTTCGGGAAGTCTTTCAATCCCTTGACTACCCCGGTCGGAGAGTGAGTTGCCAGCATGCTGAGCACGTAGGGAATTTTACCGACCTCGAGGAGATTACGCTCGTTTTTTGGATCCGGGATAGACAGCAGGTACATGGGCGCGCTGGATTCGGTCTTCCAGTGGGACTCCATGGCGGCCAATTTGGTGGGCTGGGCTTCGCTGAGAAGTGCACCGTGGAGATGTCCCTCGAACATCTCAAAACAGCTGAAGATGAGAGTGAAGACAATGGCAACCCGGAATGACTTGATGAAGAATTCCTTGTGTTGATTCCTAAGAATATTATAGGCGCATACGCCCAAAACGAAGAATCCGGCCAGGATGTAGGCGGCACTCAAAACATGTAAGATTGTCAGGACCGCGTATTTCTGACTTATCACCGCGAGGAAATCAGTTAGCTCTGCACGACCGTTGCGGATCGCATAGCCAACCGGGTGCTGCATCCAGGAATTGGCAATGAGAATCCACACGGCTGAAAGACTCGAGGCAATGGCCACCAGCCAGATGCTCAGGCAGTGCATCTTTGGTGACAGCCGCTTCCATCCCAATGCCCACACCGCAATGAAGGTGGATTCCAAGAAAAAGGAAGTTGTGGCTTCTATGGCCAGCAGAGAACCGAAAATATCTCCCACATAACTGGAATACCTGGACCAGTTTGTCCCGAACTGGAACTCCAGGGTAATTCCTGTGACTATACCTACGGCGAAATTAATCAGAAACAACCTTCCCCAGAACTTGGCCATCCTCTTGTAATCCTCATCTCCGCTTTTGACATAAATGGTCTCCATGATGGCGATGATAAGGGAAAGTCCGAGGGTCAAGGGGACAAAGAGAAAGTGGAAATAGGTAGCTACAGCAAACTGCAATCTGGATAGTAGTAAGGCATCCATCTATTCCTCCTCATCGAAACAAAGTTCTCTGACTTAGCTTCATCGAAGTTCCTCTAACCTTTGTTGAGCCAAAAACTCGGGATCCACACAAACTTTATCTTTGAGCAGCTCAGCGAAGGTTGCCGAAGCAAGCGTTTCTCTGAGTTGTGCTCTGGCTTTTAACCACACCTGATGAACGGCACAGCTGTTGACCCTGGAACATGAGCTTGACCTCAGCAGGCAATCGTTTAAAAAGATCTCTCCAATTACGGCTTCGACAACATCCAGCAAGGTAACCTGATCAGGTGCAACCACAAGACGTAATCCGCCCTTGGCTCCTTGAACGATTTCAAGGATACCGGCGCGAGCGAGCTGCTGAGCTATCTTGCCGAGGAATTGCTCAGGAATTTCCATTGATTGAGCCACTTCGCGGCGAGGGACAATAAGTCCTCGGTCCTGCCCACAAAGGTACAGAACACATCGAACCGCATATTCACCAGCCCTGGTAAGTCTCATAGATAAGCCTGTAAATAGGATAAAAAGGAGTCTTTTAATCCTATATAAGATCAAAAAACACCTGTCAAGCATTTTTTCCCAAAATTTTCTCAAATCCTAACTTGGCAATAAAACCATCTTGATAAGAAGAACATAGCGGTATGGAGAGGTTTCGCACCAGTTGGCAACGACTACCTGCCTGGGTAGGTGGGTAAGTTTATACCTGTTGAGCGAGGCCACGGTTTCGCCGGCTTGAAAAACGGTAATATCAAAATGGGGTCGGGAGGTACTTTTCGGCTTGCTGAATTCGTGTAGCCTTCTCAAGCTCATCTGCACAGCGCATACGAATTACAGGATCGCTAATTCTCAAACCATCTACAAGTTCGTCAACTACTGTCGGGTTATTCTCAGCTTCTCGGGCTACTTGATCTGCTTTCCCCGTTGAACGAGGGTCACCACCTTGCAAAAGATCATAGATTTTCGTCATGCATATCAACCGGGCTAACGCTTGAACTCTCTGGTTTTTACGGAGCGCTGCGGAGCAAAAATCCAGGGCAGTGACTTGTTATGGGCAAATCTACCTTTCAATCTTTTCCAATTCGCCTATTAATAAAATCACATACCTCTTCCATGGCCTCGGTTGCTTCTTTGAAAAAAGGAGTCAGCAATGGATAGCAATGGACCATGCCTTTTCCGGCCCTGAATGTTATATCAACACCTGCCTTTTTTGCTTTTAAATAAAACTTTTCCCCATCTTCAAACAACTCATCATTTTCACCCGAATTTATAAAAATAGGTGGAAGTCCTTGTAGGTCGCCAAATAGGGGGGAAATAAGCGGTAAATTTGGGGGATTATCTCCCGTGTAGTGCTTACTGAATACTATCCAGGAATTCATTGGCGCTACCGATACCTTGTTCTTCGTTTTATACGAATTGCTTGAACAGGTTAAATCAGTCCATGGTGAGATTACCACAGTTGCCGCCGGCATCGAAATATTCTGTTCTTTTAGCGCAAGAAGTATTGCTAGGGATAAGCCTCCACCGGCAGATTCCCCGGCAATAACAATATTGCTCGGTTTAAAACCTTTAGCCAAGAGCCATTTATATACTCCAACAGAATCATTCAGCCCATCTGGAAATGGACATTCAGGTGCTAATCTATATTCAAACTGCAAAGTAGTAACACCGCAATATTTTGCAAATTTAGAAACAAAGCCTCTGTGGTCATTACAAGAACCGGACACATATCCTCCACCATGAACATAGAGAATAACATTATTGCTATTTGCCCCTTCGGGAATTATCCATTCTGAATAGATGCCATTAATATTCTCTTCTTTTATGTCAATACCATCAGGAATCTTGGCATATTTACTGGCACCTTTTTCACATTGCTCTCTGAAATCCTCTATTGATGTATTAAGATCAAAGACATCTCTTTTTAATTTTCCTCTGAACAGATGTCTGTTTCTCATCAGAAAGTTAAATATTTTACTTTTAAGACTTGGCATCTATATTAATCTGCTATTCTTGTAATTTCTTCTTGCACATAACCAGAAACATTGTCTCCGGAGTGAAGTGCAGTGCACTACCGGATACCATCCTTTAGACTGCGTTACATTTCTCTACTGGATTTCCCCCTACATGTCGAGAGATTTCTCGGGGGGCGGTTTGATGTCAATGAGTAGAGAGGGGGCAAGCTGCTCTTGACTCTAATTTCATTTTATCAAGAGTCAAGAGCAGATCCCTTTATAGACAGGTTAGGCGACAGGATTCAATCTTTAGCCAATATAGACTGACTTAACCTTGCAGGGGTCAAACATGGCCTCAGTTTTTACACAGTTGCCGACGTCATCAGGTTCATAGATATGGAGGATGCCCTTTTCCTCCTTCCTTACAGCTGCGTTTGAATAAACAAACTCTTTGCCATCCTTCATGACGACTTTAACGCTACAATCCATGACTACACTCTCCTTCGGCTCTACTGACACCGGGTTCATCCTGTTAAAGTGAGGGAGTGGTAACGGGCGAGCGAGAGAGAAGCTCAGCAGTATCAGCCCAAGTGACCAGCTCCATACGCTTCCTCCCTTGACCTTAACTTCAAAACACTCAAAGACAAGAGCACTTGGGAGAATTAGGGTTCAATAGTTCATCTGCTCAATAGAGGGCTCAAGTCCGCTGTCAAGTAGTCTCTAACGGGCCGTTCGTAGAGCCGGATAATAAAGGGGTCAAGTGTGCTCTTGGCTCTTAATCAGCTGTGAGCTCAGATTTTCTACCCTCACCCTCAATTTGTGACTATTCGCCAGGGGTGGATGGGGTAGACCTGCCGAGGCAAATTGACTGGTTTGCGCTGGAGCACTGGTCTTCTCCTCTTGCAGTTACTTTCCATGCCGGCCGAAATAGCCGGAGTGCTCCTCACTGAAGATCCTGCGCGCGCCCAGCTTCACCCAGTCCTGCACCAGAAACAGTACCAGACAGTAACCCCAGACAATGCCGGCATTGGTCCAGCCGATGGGCTTCATCAGCAGGCCGAAGACGGCCAGTAGCGTGGCCACGGCCTGCGCGCCAAAGGTCACGATGAGCAGGGTTTTGGCCGGTGCCACCGACCAGAAGGGCCCGCGAGTACGGGCGGCATAGAGGGTCAATATGCCTCCCACGGAAAGATTAAGATAGATCATGGTCTTGACCGTTTCTACATCCATTCTGAGCAGATGAAGACTGATGAGGTAGATGCCGAGGGAGCGGATAATGGCATATCCTCCCAGAACCCCCGCCAGACCCATGACAAAGCCCATCTTCCATCGTAACGGTTCGGAGGCCGATCGGGTGTTGTCGTAGGCGATGGACAGGATAGAGCCGTCATTCAGAATGGCCAGAAACACTATCATGATCGGGGTTACCGGATAGACTTTGAATGCCACGATGACGATGGTAATGAATCCCAACAGTGCCAGGGTTTCGGCAATTCGATACACGGCGTAGCTCAGCATACGCTCGAATATTCTGCGGCTTTCTCTTACGGCGTGTACAATCACCGAAAGGCCCGGGTTCAGCAAAGCAATGCTGGCGGCAGACCTGGCGGCATCCGTGGCCCCGGAGACGGCAATGCCGGCATCTGCTTTTTTCAATGCAGGGGCATCATTGACACCGTCGCCGGTCATACCCACAATGTGTCCGCGCTGCTGGAGCACATCGACGATATGGTATTTGTGTTCAGGAAAAACCTGGGCAAAACCATCTGCCTTCTCGATGGCTTCGGCGACTTGGCCGCTCTCGTGGTGTTTGGTCTCTGCGAAAACGGCGGCGTCCATGATGTTGGTGCCCAAATCGAGCTGACGGGCAATCTCTTTGGCGATGGCTATCTGGTCGCCGGTAACCATCTTTACCTTGAGTCCGAGCTTTTGTGCAGCTTCAATGGTGGGCTTGGTATCCTCACGGAGAGGATCGTAAAGAGGTATTATGCCTAAGAACTGCCACTTACCATTTTCTTTGGTCCGAGCCACCCCCAGAGAGCGAAAGCCTCTGGCGGCAAAGCCGTCTATGGCCTCGTCCACCTTGTCCCTTATTTTGGAAGCACCCTCATCGAGTTCCACAATTACCTGCGGGGCTCCTTTGGTGGTTTTAAATTCCTCTCCCTCTGGGCCCTTGACTGAAGCCTCGGTTCGTTTGTGCACAGGATCGAAGGGCATGAAATGTGCTATGGTGTGGGCCTCGAGTTTGTTTTTGTCTTTGATGCCACTGAGCACGGCGAGGTCGATGGGGTCCTGGTCCTCTTCACGGGACGCCAGGGCCCCGCAGAAGACGACGTCCTCGGCGCTGACGCCCTCAACGGTAAAAGGGTCCCCGGGAGACAGTTGGCCCTGGGTTAAGGTGCCGGTCTTGTCCGAGCAGAGGATGTCCACTCCCGCCATCTCTTCGACGGCGGAGAGTTTGGTCACTACCGCCTGTTCCTCGGCCAATTTGCCGGCCCCAAGGGCCATGGTGACCGAGAGAACAGCGGGCATGGCCACCGGCACCGCCGCTACGATGAGCACCAGCACAAACTGCAGTACGGTCAATATTTGAGCGGTTCGCATATATTCGAAGGCGATGATGACGATTGAAAGGACTATTGCGGCGACAAGGAGGTAATCGGCCATCTTCATGATGGCTATCTGGAGATGGCTTTTGGTCTTGGCCGACTCCACCAGCTGGGCGGTCTTGCCGAAGTAGGTATTGACTCCGGTGGCCAAGACCACGGCGTCGATCTCCCCCTGTTTAAGGATGGAGCCGGAGTATACCATATCCCCTGTCTTGTGCTCCACCGGCATGGATTCTCCGGTTAAAGCGGCCTGGTCGACCTTTACAGGGTCTCCTTCCAGAAGTTTGGCATCGGCCGGTATAACACTGCCTATGCGGAGACGAACGATATCGCCGGGAACCAGTTCCCGGGCCTCTATATTCATCCATTCGCCCTGCCGCCTGACATTCGCTTTGACCGCCAGCTTCTCCTTCAGGGCCTCAATGGCATTGCCTGCCTGATGCTCTTCTCTAAACCCTATGATCGCATTCAGGAAAAGGAGGACGAGGATAATTATCAGTGTCGGAATGTGGTGCAGTATGCCTGAAATGAGTGCCGCCGCCATAATCATGTATGGGATGGTGCCTCGAAAGAAGGAAAGGAAAAGCAATATGGCACTCTCTCGCTTTTCCTCCAGTTCATTGTACCCATACTCTTGGAGTCGTTTCTCGACCTCTTCTTTGGACAGACCCTCAGGAGACGTACCGAGGCGCTCCAGGGTTTGGTCAACCGGCAGATCCTTCAACTCCTCCAACGGCTTCTTGTCTAGTTCTTGATTTTGCTTTTTGGCCATAGCCTTTTTGCCCTTTCCCTATCCGGTCCAAGGAGTGAATATGTCTTCGACAACGTTGCTCCCAAAATCTGCAAAACATTCCCCTGCCGCCGGAGGTACCACGGCGCAGACGGTCTGTTGGCGCACCTGTTTCGGCACGTGTTTCTCTTTCATTCAGGCCCATCCCTCAGGTGTCCGGCCGCAAGCCCAGGCTTTCATTCAGGTGCGAGCGATCCCCTAGAGACTTGAGCAATGGTCCTTGTTCCGCCATTTCCACCACACTCAACGAGGCTACCGGCATGCTGAGGCGGTCGCGATAGCGACCTACATCGATGCCCAGCAATGAGCACAGCATGATGCGCGTCGTGGCTTTGTGCGATACTACCAGGACATTGCCCGCAGGGTGTGCCCGTTCAATCTCCTCCAGCACCACTGAACTGCGGCGGGCTACGTCCACCCCCCGCTCCCCGCCGGTGGGCTTGTTCCAACCGGGATCGGCCAGCCAGCGCACATATTCATCATGGAACCTGCGGTTGACTTCCTCGGGAGTCTTCCCCTCCCACTGCCCGTAAGCGATCTCTTTCAAGCCGTCTCGAAGCTGCAACTCAAGGCCTACCGCGTCGCACAAGGGCCTGGCGGTATCCATGCTGCGGCGCAAGGGACTGCAAAAGACCGCCGCCCAGGGCAACGATTTATAGGCGGCACCAAATTCTTCAGCCATTCGGTGACCCTCGGGAGTGAGGTCCGCGTTCAAAACTCCGCAATAGCCACCAGTCCTGCTGGCCTCTGTCTCCCCGTGTCGGAGAAAGTAAACGGTCAGGCCCATAGGTCGGGCACCTCCTTTTGTTTCAACACCTCAGGTTTACCGAAAATCTCATCCTGAGGTTAGGAAAAATCAAGTTTTTTCCATATCAGCGCTATACTCTCCCAGACGGGCCGCACTGTTGCATTTGGCCCGGTGATACAGGGCCTTTTGGGCAGCCAGCGGAGATTCATGGCATTCAAGCGAGCCGAAGCCAGTTCGGGCCCTTGCCCGCCCGAGAGGAAGGCGATGCCGGGGACCGCCGCCGGTACGGTCCGGAGCAGGCAACGTACGGTGGCGTCAGCCACTTCTTCCACTCCCTCCTGCTGGGGACAATCTCTTCCCGGCAGCACCATGTTGGGTTTCAAGATAATCCCTTCGACAAGCACCCGCTGCCGGTGGAGCTGGGAGAAGACCGCGTGCAATGCGGCTTCAGTCACGCGACTGCATTGCTCCAGACTGTGTTCCCCGTCCATAAGCACCTCCGGCTCGACTATGGGAACCAGGCCGCTTTCCTGACAAAGAGCGGCATAGCGCGCCAGAGCGTGACCGTTGGCTTCCAGACAACCCCGTGTGGGGATATCCCCGTTGATCGTGATCACCGCCCGCCATTTGGCGAATTGAGCCCCCATCTGCCGGTATTCCCATAAGCGCTGGCGCAGCCCATCCAAGCCTTCGGTAACTTTCTCTCCCGGATGGCCGGCCAGATCTTTGGCACCAGCGTCTACCTTAATTCCCGGAACGATTCCGGCCTTGTTCAGCAACTTGACAAAGGAGGTGCCGTCATGCTTTGACTGGCCTATGGTCTCGTCGTATAAAATTGCCCCGCTGATAAATTGCCCCAAGCCGTCGGTGGTCAAGATCAGTTCCCGCCAGGCCCGGCGGGCCTCCACTGTTTGCGGGATCTCCAGTTTAGCAAAGCGCTTGTTACAGGTGGGGTTGCTCTCGTCCATGGCCAAAAGTCCCTTGCCAGGCTGCAGCATGGCTCGGACCGTGGTGGCAAGCTCCGAGTCAGCCATTGTCATACCTCATTTTCTCTCCAGTCCGGTTGTGCACACCCATTTGCTGAGGCCCCGACTCAGAAGGGCCATTTCCAGTCAGTGACCTCTTTTCGATCCACACCGAACTCGTAGGCGTGTTGCTCACAGGCGATCTGCTCGGTGAGCAGAGCCTCGCGCACGCTGGAGCCAGTCTCTCGGAAACGGGGGATGCGGTCAATGGCGTCAATGGCCAGGCTAAAGCGGTCGGCCTGGTTGCGAATAGCCAACTCCAGGGGCGTATTGATGTTTCCTTTCTCTTTGTAGCCCCGCACATGAATGTTGTGCTGGCCGGGGCGGCGGTAGGTCAAGCGGTGGATCAGCCAGGGATAAGAGTGGAAGTTGAAGACCACCGGCTTGGTGGAAGTGAAGAGGGCCTCGAACTCACGATCAGTCATGCCGTGAGAGTGTTCGGTGTTCGGTACCAGCTTGAACAGGTCCACCACGTTGACAAAGCGAATCTTTATATCCCTCAGGTGCTGGCGGAGCAGGGCGGTGGCCGCCAGGGACTCCATGGTTGGCACGTCGCCACAGCTGGCCATGACCACGTCGGGTTCGCCTCCCTGGTCGTTGCTGGCCCAATTCCAGATGCTGGCGCCCTTGGTGCAGTGCGCCATGGCCGCATCCATGTCCAGATACTGCAGATGTACCTGTTTGTCCGCCACGATGACATTGACATAGTTAATGCTCCGCAGGCAGTGATCGGCTACGGACAGCAGGCAGTTGGCGTCGGGCGGCAGGTAGATCCGCACCACCTCGGGACTCTTGTTGGCCACCACGTCGAGAAAGCCGGGATCCTGATGAGTGAAGCCGTTGTGGTCCTGGCGCCAGACCAGTGCGGTAATCAGCAGGTTGAGGGAGGCCACTTTGGCTCGCCAGGGCAGTTCGTTGCATTTCTCCAGCCACTTGGCGTGCTGGTTGAACATGGAGTCGACTACATGGATAAAGGGCTCGTAGCTGTTGATGAAACCGTGCCGACCGCTGAGAATGTATCCCTCCAGCCACCCTTCCACCGTGTGCTCGCTGAGCATCTCCATGACCCGGCCCTGCAGGGCCAGCTGCCCTCCGTCTTCGTCCTCGGGGAAATACTCCGCCAGCCAGACTTTCTTGGCCACCTCGTAGAGGGCATCGAGCTTGTTGGATTGGGTCTCGTCCGGCCCGAAGACACGGAAGTTCTCCATGTTCAGCCGCATTACTTCTCGGAGGAAGTTGCCCAGGGTGGGGACATTCCCCGCCAGGGTCCCCCCGGGGGTTTTGACCTCTACGGCGAACTCGCGGAAGTCAGGCATCTCCAGAGGCCGGCGCAATAGACCGCCGTTGGCCACGGGATTGGCGCTCATGCGCCGCTCCCCCTTGGGGGCTAAAACCTTCAATTCAGGGATCAGGCGGCCCTCCTGGTCAAAATGGTCCTCCGGCTTGTAGTTGCGCAGCCAGGATTCCAGCAAGCTCAGGTGCTCCGGGTTGGTGGCCACGTCCGTCAGGGGAATTTGGTGTGCCCGCCAGAAACCCTCCAGGTAGTGGTCGTCCACCTTTCGGGGC
>JARRNM010000096.1:0-10807 GCA_037384945.1 Deltaproteobacteria bacterium | reverse complement strand
AGTTTATCTTAACCCACGGTGTTGGAGTCTCAGTGTTGTAGTACTGGTGCTCTTTCTGAATCCACGGAAAATTCTTGATAATATAATTATGGCAGTAAAGGCATTTCTCCACCGGAGGAATCCCGGGGAACCTGGAGCGCTCCACATAAGGGTGACAGAACTGGCACTGGATGTTCTTCACCCCGGCATGCACACGGTGGCTGAAGGGAATTGGTTGTTTAGGGCCGATGTCCGTTGCCGGGGGTACGTAAAAGAAGTAGAGGAAGAGAACCACTCCAAGTGCCGAGAAAAGAGCCAGCGCCAACGGCCACCGGTTTGCCTTCAAAAGTGCGAGGAAACCATGGTTAGAGGTGAAACTGCCGCCCATCAGTTTACCTCCCTTGGCTTCCCAGGGATAAGATCTGGAAATGATCGCAAGAAAAAGGTTACAGCAAGGGCCATTAGGCCCAAGAAGCCCAGAGTTATAAGTCCGTCCGTCAACCCCACAGGCAAAGACTGAACCTGATGATTCAGGGCCGGGCCAATGAGCAGCAAGTGCTCGAGCCAGAGTCCTACGAAAATCAAAAAGCAGAGAAACAGCATAATGACCGGCTTTTCCTTCACCTTCCTGTTTAGGAGGACGAAGAAGGGTATGATGAAGCTAATGATGAAGATGCTCCAGGCTAAAAACTTCCAGGGTGAGAGCATGGTTCGCTGAATAACATAGCTGGCTTCTTCTGAAATATTGCCGTACCAGATGACCAGGAGCTGAACGTAGAAAAAGTCCGCCCAAACCAAACAAAAGGCGAACAAGAGTTTGCCCAGATCATGAAAGTTTGCGGAGGTCAGCCCGGATTCTCCTCCTCGGCTAAGGTAGAAGACGGCAGAGAGAACCATGAGGGCGGCGAGACCCAGATAGAAAGCCTTGGCAAAGGCATAGGCACCGAAAAGAGTGGAGAACCAAGGGGGCTCCATGCTCATGACCAGATCGAAGGCAAGGAGGGTAAGGACAAGGGCGTAGGCCAGTATGTAGAGGACGCTCAGGAGGGTCATCCGCTTTCTGCACCTTAGTACTTCCTCCTGCCGGTGGGAAAGGTTGCGCAGCAGAAAGGCCCGGAGTTTTCCCTGCGGCTGCTCGGGGTCAAGCTTGGAACGGAGGGCATAGTAGAGATAGGCCAGTCCCAGCCCGTACAAAAGGAGAAGACCGACGAGATCTCTGGAAAAGAGGAAAGGCAGGTTGAGCCAGAGCTTCTGGCCGTGAAAATCATGGTGCAGCCAGGGAAAAAGATAGTCCCTGCCCAGGAACAGAAAGATGAAGAGGACGAATGAAAGGGGAAAGAAGGCGGCAAAGGATTCGGCCAGGCTCTGCATGGACCGGCTCCATCTGGCCTTGGTGAGGTGCATGACGATGGAAAATAGCAAGCCTCCCTGGGCGACGGCTGACCAAAGGAGAAAATTGATCAGATAGGCCTGCCAGGCTCTTTGAGCATTATTGCCTGCAAGTTGCACAATGAAGGTTGCCAGACCCACGAGCACCAGAAGGGCAAAAACCACCAAAACAGGTTTTGGTATCTTCCTCGCTGGGTTCGATCTGGTCATGGTTTCTAAATGCCTAAAGTGTCTAAAAACCGTTCAAATCGTTCAAGTCGTAAAAATCGTAGAAGTCGTAGAAGCCGTAGAAATCGTCCATCACAGAGGTCAGAAGTCGGAGATCAGAGATCAGCTTTATACCTGACCTCAGACCTCTAAATTCTACTTGCTGTCATCTGCCATCTGTCGTCTGCCCTCTCTCCTCTAATCCACGTCTCGCCCGTCTCGCCCGACCTCCCGTCTCGCTTACCCTATGCTCTATGCTCTATGCCCTATGCCCTATGCCTTTTCACTCAAAGACCCTGGCTTCTCCTCCGTGGTCTTGAAAAAACTGAATCACCTTGCCTTGCTCTTCCTCAGGGCAGGTGGCAACAACGCCAAAGTGTTCACCTGAGCAACGGGGATCGTATTGCTTAAGACCCTGGTAATCGGGGAGACCGCCAAAGATGAGAAGACCCAAGACATTGCCAAAGACAGAAAACAAGATGGTGAATTCGAAGCCGACGATGACGAAGGGAATATAGGCAATTACCGGTTTACCCCAGATAACCAGTTTCCACACGCTGGCGGTATAGACGGCCAGTCCGAAGCCGCTGAAGAATCCGACAATGCCCCCAATAAGGGTGATCCAGCCCACCGGGCTCTTCTTCACCTCAAGGGCGGCAAGGATCCTCTGGCTGGGCAAGGGGCTGTGAACCCGGTCGAGCTTCCACGGTGACTGTTTGACAGCTTCTATGGCCGCGACAGTCTGAGCTTCGTCGGCAAAGACGGCAAACACCTGTCTCTCAGTGGACATGGCTTCCTCCATGACTGAGCGTCTCCTTCATCTCCGTCATGGAAATGGAGGGCAGGTGCTTGACGAAGAGGACAAAGAGGAGAAAGAACAGGGAGAAACTGCCGAGCATGATTCCCCATTCAATACCCGACGGCCAGTAGAGTCCCCAGGCATGGGGAATAAAGTCATGAGCCACACCGCCGATGATAATCACGAAACGCTCATACCACATGCCAATGTTCACCAGGATGGAAATCCCAAAAAGCCAGGGAATACTTCTGCGAATCCTTTTGAAGAAAAACAGCAGCGGAATCAAAGTGTTACACACTACCATTATCCAGAATTCCAGGCTGTAATTGCCCAGAGCCCGCCAACGAAAGGCCTCCTGTTCGACACCGTTGTTGCTGTACCAGGCGAGAAAATACTCAATCCCGTAAGCATAAGCCACAATCAGACCGGTAAAGATGATGGTCTTGGCTACGTTTTCCAGAATGTCCAGGGTGACGATTTTTTCGTAATGGAAGAGCCTCCGCAGGGGGATCAACAGAGTCAACACCATTGCCAGTCCGGAGTGAATAGCCCCCGCCACGAAGTAGGGAGCAAAAATAGTACTGTGCCACCCAGGAACGATGCCCAGGGCAAAATCCCAGGAGACCACGCTGTGCACCGAGACTACCAGAGGGGTTGCCAGAGCGGCAAAGAAGAGATATCCCCGGGTGTAGTGACGCCACTGTTCGTGTTTGCCGGTCCAGCCGAGGGAAATCACCGTAAAGATTTTTTTGCGGAATCCTGTGGCCCTGTCCCGCACCAAGGCCAGATCGGGAAGCATTCCGGTAAACCAGAATAGGGTTGACACGATGAGATAGGTGCTGATGGCCACCATATCGAAGACCAGGGGAGACTGGAAATTGGGCCAGAGGTAGCGCTGATTGGGATAGGGCAGCATGTAGTAAACAACCCAGACGCGCCCCAAGTGGATGAAGGGAAAGAGCCCGGCGATGGAGACGGCGAAGATGGTCATGGTCTCCGCTGCCCTGGCAATGGGATTGCGCCATCCTGCTCTGAACAGGTAGAGAATAGCGGAGATGAGCGTTCCTGAATGGGCGATTCCCACCCAGAACACGAAGTTAATCAGATAAGTTCCCCAGGCAACGGGAATATTTTGCCCACCTGCGCCGATACCGATAAAGATCTGATAGGCCCAGCAGGCAGCTCCCAAAAGCACCCCAAGGATGAGTACCATGACGAGGAGCCAATAGCTACCCGCAGGGGCACTGAGGGTGCCGAGTACGGTGCGATCAATCTCAGCATATGTGAGTTGGGTCGACTCGCTCATATCTCCTGCACCACCTTCTTCAAATAGATCACTGCAGGTTTGGTGTTCAGGTAGCCCATTACCTGGTAGGCCCTCCTGTCTTCCACCATTTTTCTCACCTTGCTCTTTGCATCTTTAAGATTTCCAAAGGTGAACACCCCAGTGGGGCAGGTCTGCAAGCAGGCCGGCTTGACTTCGCCGTCCAGGATCATGCGGTTCTCATTTTTTGCCGCATCATGGGCCCGTTTAATCCGCTGAATGCAAAAGGAGCACTTTTCCATGACACCCTTGCTGCGCAGGGTTACATCAGGGTTCAACTGAAGGTTGAGAGGGTCAGGCCACTGCCAGTCGAACCAGTTGAAACGCCTCACCTTATACGGACAATCCTGGGAGCAAAAACGGGTGCCGATACAGCGGTTATAAATCTGATTATTGATGCCTTCTTTATTGTGGTGTGGGGCAAACACCGGGCAGACCGATTCACAGGGGGCATCGTCGCAGTGCTGGCAGAGCATGGGGAGGAAGGTGATCTTCTCTCTGTGTTGTTCCGCTTCATAGCGCTGAATCTGGAGCCAGGCCATCTCCCTGCCCTCAATGATGTGCTGCTCCCCCACCACCCCCAGGTTGTTCTCTGCATAACAGGCGGCAGCGCAGGCTGAACAGCCGACGCAGCGGTCCAGGTCAACAACCATGGCCCAGCGGTAATCCCCGTGATCATGGGGTGGGTAGAAATCCCTGGTTTTCCGGTCGTAGCCCTCGGGCAAGGGGAGCACCAGAGGGTATTCCCACATGGAGAGCCCGTGTCCCCCATGCGGTTCGCTGTAAGCCAGATTGCTCAAGTTCACGGAGAGGGCAATTTTCCTGTCGTGTTGTAGTCGACTTCCGTCGGTGTGAGCCAGCTCCATTGTGCGGCCGGTGTTTTTGAGAGCAATGGGCCCGGCGGTGAAAAAGGGAGCGCCGGATCCAGGTTCCAATTCGGGAGGCAAGAGGGCCAAGGGATTCAATCCTTGGCCTTGTGCATAACGACCATAAGCGGTATGACCCTGCCCCAGTGGCATTACAGCCACTGAAGGATGGACCCCAGGTGATGCATAGGCAGGAGCCTCTAGCTGGCCCCAGCGTGATTCTACCTGGACGATTTCCCCTTGTTTCATACCTCTTCTAGCCAAAGTTTCGGGGTGTAACCAGATGGGAGTCTGCCAGGCGACCTGAGTTACAGGGTCAGGAACCTCACAAAGCCAAGGCCTGTTGGCGCCCCTGCCGTCAAAGAACCGGATGGATGGAGTTGCCAGGAGAACCAATTCGGTATTTTCTTGCCCAGGGGGTGCAGTAAAAACCGACTGAAATTTGCCTGAAGAAATCAGCCCCCCTGTGACCTTTCTGCTTTCAAGGTCAAAGATCCCACCGTTTTGCAAAGCCCGAAGCCAAGCTCTTTCATCTTGGATAGTCCGATTTAGGCTGAGCTGGGCGAAGAGATAAGCTTTAAAGTTCTTGTAAGGCCGATGGGGGCCAAAACCAACACGAAGCAGCAAATCGCCGAGATTTGGCGCTCCGGTCAGACTGCCCATTGTCGGCTGCAGAGTGGAAACGATGCCACCCTTCCCTGCGTACTCGTCCCAAGTCTCCAAGGGAAGGCGGACCGGCAAAACAAGATCGGCCAGTTCAGAGGTTTCATCCATAAAATTACTAAAACTGACAATAAATAAATTGTCCCTTTTCAGGGCCTTTCTGACGCCGCTTCCCGGAGGTAAGGCATACAGGGGATTGGCGTTGTTCAGTAAAAGGAGATCCACCTCACCGCTGTCGACCTCGCTGAAAAATTTCAGCACTTCCGACCTTCTGGCCGCCAGCTCGACTCTGTGCCGGTGGCCAAAGTCAATCAGGCTGAGGCCAGGATCGAAAACCACATTGAGGAGATTGGCAGCAATGTTCGTCTGGAGGCTGGAGGTTCCAGATGCCCCTGTGGAGGTGCCAAAAATAAGAGGTCTCCGCGCCGTGTGAAGATGGACGTAAATCTTCTGCAAGAGTTCCGGGGGTAGACTTGAGATCTCGGAGACCTTGTTAAGGGTGTATGGTGCTGAGATTTCCTCGATGGCAGTTCGAATATTCTCGGGTAACGGCCTGACTTTGCCCTGGCGCACGCTTTCCCGCAACAGCCCTAGGGCTACAGCACATTCACTGTCGGGCGCACAGGAGAACCATAGATCTGCATTAGCTCCGGTTATGGACTGGTAGGGACTTACCTGGAAGAATAGTACCTTGCTGCTGCCTTTCAATCCATGCATGTCTTTGAATTTTCGGGCATATTCTACTGGAGACAGCCAGGTTTCCACAAAGTCCGCACCGAAGGACAGGAGAAAATCTGCCTCGTTCAGGAGATAGGAAGGCAGACCGTCAAGGCCGAAGACCTGCGAATTAGCTTCCTTTAAATCTTCATAAGCGTAAGGCTCAAAGATTAACGGTTCGCTGAAGCCCCAATTATTGAGAGACTCGCCCATTAATTTGAGAAGGCTCTCTCCTGCAATCTCAGTGACAATGCGGGCTCTGCCCTTTCCTTTCTTGGCCGCTTCTTGAGTCTTAGCTTGCAGCAAAGCCTCAGCTTCACCATAGGTGAGCGAGCGGTGCTTGCTCCCTTCCTTCAACAGGGGAGTCTTGATCCTGTCGGGGTTGTAGATTCCCTGGAGAGCGGCCTGGCCCCGCATGCAGAGACTCCCCTGATTGATGGGATGCAAGGGATTGCCCTCGACCTTGACAATCCTGCCCTCTCTGTTCTTGGCTAGAACACCGCAGCCTGCCGGGCATTCTCGGCAAGTAGAACCATACCAGGTGGCCATGCCCGGTACCATGTCATCCGGGGCATGTACTAGAGAGTAGAGGGTCTTCGCAGGCTGAGAGGTGCAACCAGCGGCAAACGACAGCCCCCCAGCGCCGGCAATCTTCAGAAAGGTTCTCCGGTCCACCTTACAATTGGCTCCTGGAAAAGAGTAGTCGCTTAGGGATGGTAGTCATGATTACGAAGATAGTAAGATGCTAAAAAATATCCCATATAGCCATTAAAGGCAATATATCCCAAGAGAAGAATCCTCTACTTTAACCACAAACAATAGATTGTCTTCTTGTGGCTGAAGATCTGTTCTGGTGCTAAGTGACGAGAATAATTAGGATAGTTTAGGATTAAGCTAAGGATAACAGAGCCGCGCCGAAGATGTCAAGCCAGAAAAAATTCAAGCAATCCTCCAGCCACCAGGAAAAACCCTCTGGGGAGGTGGCCCCAAACCTAATGGTAGTTGTTCTCTCTGATTCTCAGAGCTTGCTAGATTTACATAGATTTTTCTCATTAGCAGCAGCTCGGCCGCACTTTCTGCAGATGAACTGCGGCTGTCTCACCAGGTCTTTCCACTCGACAAGATTCGATTTTACAAATCCGAGATTGTGTAAGTAGCAGAGATGCTGCTCGTGGTAAGGGTGGGGCATTTTAGGCTTTCCCATGATTCTCCTCCCCTCCTGTTCTCCGGCTCTATTAGATCAAAAATAATTATAATCAAGACTTCTGCGGGGGGCACCTGGCTGAATTGGGTAAGACTCCTCTATCGACAGATACCGGCACATGATCTCACTCTGCTGACTTGCCAAGGTATTTTTGTTTAACCCGCAAAATAGTCTGTTGTTCCCACCTGGCAAGGTAATCCAAGAATGCCTTCATGCCGCCCTCCCATGGGTATAGCGCCCAGAGGGAAGAACCAAAGAAATCAAAGTAGGCCACATGGGTGACTTTGGTATAGCTCCCCAGGGGTTCGAGTTGGAAGTGGCCGTAATGAAATCTCTGCCCGCATTGTTCCGGGTTTTCCAGGAAGAAATCCAGGCGATACTTACTGGGGTAGAGTATGTTCCGCCATCTAAATGTCACCTCTGGTTTATTGGACAGTCTGTTCTCTATTATGACCAAATTGTGGTCTTCTCGAATTACTCTTTGCTCTTCAAGGTATTTGTTGGTCTCGACGAAATCACCGTGAAAATCCGTCTTGAACCTCCAGAATACCTCGATAGGGACCGGCACAAAATAGACAAGCTTGTAGGCCTCGCCACCTCTTGAGTCCGGTTCGATCCTGTAAATGAAAGGTTCTCCACTCAAGAGTTGTTCTCTAGTCGGTTCGATGGTTGGGGGCTGGACGGACAGGATGGTGAAGCCGGTAGACCAGAGAAATATAAAGCTGAGAAGGATGATTTGTCTCGAGCTCATTTTCTTCATCCCCGCATTCTTCCCCGAAAAAACCAATAAGCTTAGAATAAACAGAGGATGTGGTCAGGTCAATATTGTCCCGCCGATCATCCTTCATCACTATCTCGTCCGCAGGAATAATCATGCCGAAGTGAGCCCTTACAGGTGCAACTGCCAAAAAGAGCAGACCCAGAGAAAGCAAGACGGTACCGACAACTCTTTTCATACCATCCTCTTAATCGAGAAAAAGGCCACGAGGTTTACCTTCTTCTGCTTCAAGGTAAGCCTTCGTGGCCTATTCTTTCTTCTACATACTCTATGTGCTGATAAAACCTTTTTGGGGTACTATCCTCAACTTACTGTTATTCTTATACTCAGCTGGGCTCTTCATTTTCAACAGGTAAAACCATTATCAGAAGTTTTCCCAGAAGTTAGTTGATAATTCTTCTAGACTCTTTTCAAGAGCCAGTTTACATTTGGTGCGCAAATGAAAGTGTCTTTGCTGATGATCCTTGGAGAACAAATAAAATGAAAAAGAGTGTTTTCATTTCAGTAGATAGCAGAGACGGGTTCACCTTGGTAATAAGAAACCTGATTAGTCGAGATGCATAGGGGAGGAAAGGAGCATGACAGATTCCAATAAAACAGCCGAGCAAGTGAACTTTGTTGCCAATGCGCTTGAGGCCTTCATTCGCATCGGCATCGTCGGCCTGCTGGCCCTGTGGTGTTTCAGGATAGGCCGTCCCTTTATTCAGATTATCCTCTGGGGCATCATTATTGCTGTTGCCCTCCGCCCCACCCACCGCAAGATACAGTCTATCTTTGGCGGTCGAGGCAAGCTGGCGGCGACATTAATCACACTTTTCGCCCTGCTCCTCGTCATCGTCGTAGGGGTTATGCTTTCTGGAACCCTGATTGACGGCGCCAAGGAGTTGTCCTTTAAGATCAAAGAGGGAACATTGGCGGTTCCGCCAGCCCCTCAAAGCATCAAGAGCTGGCCGCTTATCGGAAAACCGCTGTATCAGGCCTGGAGGCTTGCCTCGGTTAACCTCGCAGCTGCCCTGAGCAGGTTCACCCCTCAACTGAAAGCCTTCAGTCATTGGCTGCTATCGAATGGCGCACGCACCGGGGTGGGAATCCTGAAGTTCATCGTTTCTATCTTCATTGCCGGTATTTTCCTGGCAAAAGCCGATTCTGGTTATGAGGCGGCAAAATCCATTGGCACGCGACTTGCGGGTGAGAGGGGAGTAGAGCTTGTCGATCTCGGCGCCTCAACGCTCCGCAGCGTTACCAAGGGCATTTTAGGAGTCGCCGTTATCCAGTCGTTTCTGGCGGGGCTCGGATGTCTTGCGGCGGGTGTTCCCGGGGCAGGGCTTTGGGCCTTGTTGGTGCTGATTGTTGCCGTGGCCCAGCTTCCTACTTTCTTGGTCTTGGCACCGATTGTTATTTATGTATTCTCCACTGCAAGCATGGTTACTGCAGTGTTGTTCGCTATCTGGAGCGTTTTTGTCGGTCTATGTGACAACTTTCTGAAGCCTATTTTGTTGGGCCGTGGCGTTCAAGTGCCCATGATCGTCGTCTTCATTGGAGCAATCGGAGGATTCATAAACTCGGGGATTATCGGGCTCTTCATCGGTGCGATTGTTTTTGTGGTGGGCTATCAATTATTCCTGGCATGGTTGCAACAGAAGGCCGCGCCCAAAGAAGAAATGGCCATTTAGGATGAGGACAAGAATGGTGGCGCTAAGTTGGTCTGGCTAGCTTCCCCCGCCTGAGCTCGTAGACAGTATCGATGGTTTTGGCAAGGAAATCTCTATTGTGCGAGGCAATGAGGTAGGTTAGATCGGAACTTCTGAGTATTTGCACGAGCCGTTTCACCGTGTCTTCGTCCAGCCCAGCCGTGGGTTCGTCCAGAACTAGAACCTCGGGTTGCATTGCCAGAACTGTGGCCAGGGAGATTAACCTTTTTTCTCCCCCGGACAACTTATAAGTCAGACGGTTCTCGAATTCCTCAAGGCCCAGACGGGCAAGGACCTGACGGGTAATTTCCAGGGCCTCCTTCTGGCTTCTGCCCAGATTGAGAGGACCAAAGGCCACGTCTTCCGCTACTGTAGGGCAGAAGAGCTGATCGTCAGAATCCTGGAAAAGCAAGCCGATTTTTTCCCTCACCTCTCTGAAATCCTTCTCCTCTTGCCGTTTCTTGCCGAATACTACTATTTCACCTTGAGCAGGCCGCAGCAGACCCATAAGCAGATGAAAGAGAGTCGTCTTACCACTCCCATTAGGGCCGATCAATCCCACCCGATCCCCTCTACTTATCTGCAAACTAAGACCATCAAGCACCGGCCGCTGGGACTGGTTGCCGTGGTAGATGAAGGAGACCTCCTTGAGGTCTATGATTACCTCGGAATTATCCATTGCAACCATGCTATGCCACCTACGACGAGCAGCATGATCAAGAAGACGACAACGTCTAATCTTTGCAGTTCGAAATGGCTGAGGAGATAAAATTCTCCACGAAATCCTCGGCAGAGCATGGCCTTGCGGATGCGGTCTGCTCGATCGAAACTCTTTACCAAGAGCATGCCGATGAGGTAGGCGAAGCTTCGGTAAGTATGCAAGTTGGTGCCGGGTTTGAACGCTCTGATCCTCATGGCGGCTCGCAGTCTATCATATTCCAAATGAAGGACCTGGAGGTAGCGGACGGTGAAAAATAGCAGATGAATCAGCTTGTTTGGGACATGCAGGTGAGCCAAACCATGCCCCAGGGTAATAATCGGGGTAGTGGCAAGAAGCGCTATCAGAGCGACAACGATGGCGTTCGATTTTACCGTGATTAAGAGAGCGTAGATGATGCCTTCCCGAGTGGCAATCAGGGGACCGATGCTGAAAAGTTTTTCTCCACCGTAGGTGAAGGGCAAAAAAAGCC
>JARRNM010000095.1:0-17281 GCA_037384945.1 Deltaproteobacteria bacterium | reverse complement strand
CAGAGCCTGCAGCTCGGAGAGAGGGACGGCCATATCCAAAGTCCGCCGCATGCGGATACATCAAACATTCGGGTTAGATTGGGACGGTTTCAAAGAACTCCCATTGAGGGGAGGCAGCGTTAAACGCTGGGTTATCTTACCCGCCCCATAGATGATGGTCAAGTACTAAGGACCGGATGGCGCTGGTAGCACCCTTCCAACTTATTTGAATGGCTGACAATAGCCGAGTTCGAGTGACCAAGAAACATTTAGCTCCCTACCCTTTGCCTCATCTACATGTAGGACAACTCAGACAACATTGTGGTCAAGTTCATCAGGGGGATAAATTTTCCCTGTGCACTTTGCCCTCTCTGTGGTTTAATCCAGTTAGCATAGAGCATAGGGCATGGAGCATGGAGTCAGAGGTCAGGGATCAATGGAAAAGACATCTGGCAGTGGCGTTATCCGTTATTATTTATTTGTTATTCGGGAGTTCTGCCCCTGTGAGGTGTGAGCCCCGACTTTTGAGCTGAATTGATTATTTCTACGATTTCTACGACTTCTACGATTTGAACGGGTTCAACGATTTAAACGACTTAAACGACCTGACCGACTTGACCGATGCGTAAACTATAACCTATTACCCACTATTACCTTAACTTTAATCATTCTAGACATTTGAGGGCGAGCTTCAGGTTTGCCAGCAAAACTCGACCTGAGGGTATCTCATGGCAGAGGTAATAGGAATCATACCCGCCCGTTACGAGTCAAAGAGACTCCCCGGCAAGCCCCTGGTCCTGATCCACAACCGACCGATGATTCAACACGTATACCAGCGCGCCGCCCAGGCTGCCACCCTCGCAAGACTGGTTGTGGCCACCGATGATCGCCGCATCCAAAAAGCAGTTGCTCAATTTGGCGGGGAGACGCTCATGACCTCCCGTGACCTCCCGTGAACACCTTAGTGGTACGGATCGCGTGGCAGAGGCAGCTCGGCTATTAATTCTCGAAGATGATACCATCGTGGTTAACATTCAGGGTGACGAGCCTCTTCTTAGGGCGGAAATGATCGATAGCCTAGTGGGAAACCTCCAAGAGAATATTAATGTTCCCATGGCCACTCTTGCCTATCTGCAGACGACCAAAGATGATTTTACCGACCCTGGAGTTATCAAGGTTGTTCTCGATGCAAAGGGACGAGCCCTGTATTTTTCCCGTTCTCCCATTCCTGCTCACCGGGATGGGTCTTCACCCCCGGCCTATTACAAGCACCTGGGCTTCTACGGCTATCGCAATGGTTTTTTGCAGGAGTTCACCAGGCTTTCTCCCGGAGTTTTGGAAAAACTGGAAAAACTCGAACAACTGCGCGCTTTGGAACACGGTTTTTTTATTTCAGTGGTAGTTAGTCCCTTTGACTCCATCTCCGTAGACACCCCTGAAGATCTCGCCCGAGTTCGAAAAATCATGGAAAAGTAGTTCGGCAGTAAAAATCCTAATCCTCTAGTTCTTTCCGGTGTAGCGCTTTAAAAAAGTGGCAGACTTAGCCCTACTGAAAAGATTTTTTTGCCCCGCTAAAATGCTTGCCTTACTAGAGCAAAACGATTATGTTGATGAATTCGTGGGCTACGATAGTCAAATAATTTGTCAGGTCATGAGGTGACAAGCCATCATGGTTAGTTTCAAGCAACCCGGGGTTACTCTGGTTTTGGAAGACGGCAGGGCCTTCTACGGAAGGGCGTTCGCCGGCGAAGGGGAAAGCCTTGGTGAAGTGGTTTTCAACACGGCCATGACGGGTTATCAGGAAGTGTTGAGCGATCCCTCCTACAAGGGACAAATAGTAGCCATGACCTATCCGCTCATTGGCAATTACGGTGTCAATGATGAGGACATGGAATCAGTGGCGATTCAGGTTGAAGGTTTTATCGTCAAGGAATACATACCTTATCCCAGTAACTGGCGAAGCCAAAAGACTCTGAAGGACTTCCTGGAGGACGCCAAAATACTCGGGGCTGAGGGAATCGACACTCGAGCCCTTACCAAACACATCCGTACAGCAGGCGCGATGAAGGGAATTATGGCAACCGGGGACAGAAGACCTGAGGAGCTCTTGAAGAAGGTGCAAGCCTATCCCGGACTCGTAGGCCGGGATCTGGTTTCAAATGTCACAACCTCCTCTCCATATTTGTGGCAAGGGGCGAGGCGAGCCTTGGAGTGGAAACCGGGAATGAGGGGAGCAGACGTCTGGCCAGAGCCAAAACACCCTTACAAGGTGGTAGCCCTCGACTATGGGATCAAATATAACATATTGCGCCATCTGGCTAACCGGGACTGCCATGTTGTCGTACTGCCAGCCCAGGCTAAACCAGCTGACATCTTGGCCTTGGAATCCGATGGGCTTTTCTTGTCCAACGGCCCGGGAGACCCCGCCGGGGTTACTTACGCCATCGAGACAGTCCGTGCCCTTCTCACTAAATTGCCCATCTTTGGCATTTGTTTAGGTCACCAACTCCTTGGTCTGGCCATGGGAGGCAGCACTTTCAAACTCAAGTTTGGACACCGCGGCAGCAACCAGCCAGTGAAAGATCTGCGCACCAACAAAGTGGAGATAACCTCCCAAAATCACGGCTTCTGTGTGGACATAAATTCACTCAGGGACAAAGATGTGGAACTCACCCACATCAACCTAAACGATCAGACTCTTGAGGGCATGCGGCATCGAAAATTGCCCGTCTATTCAGTGCAATACCACCCAGAAGCCTCGCCTGGCCCCCATGATGCTAATTATCTCTTTGACGATTTTCTCTCTTTAATGGAGAAGAAACAGTGGTGAAGCTCGTTTCTCTCAAACGCACCGACTCGGGGACACGAAGACGCGGGGCCTTGTAGTGACCGGCTTGAGTCTTTCAACTTCTTTGCAGAGAATACATTTGGTTTTTCACTCTCTCCGTGTCGCCGTCTCACCTTTTCCCCGTTTCACGGGTATGAAAGAAACAAACATTTAGCTGGATAAAAGGACCATAGTGACCAACACCTCCTAATTCAACCTACTCCATGCCTAAGCGAACAGACATAAATAAAATCCTGATAATCGGTTCAGGTCCTATCATCATAAGTCAAGCATGTGAGTTCGACTACTCCGGCACCCAGGCCTGCAAAGCTCTCCGGGAAGAGGGATTCGACATCGTTCTCCTAAACAGTAACCCTGCCACAATCATGACCGATCCGGAGATGGCTCAGCGCACCTACATCGAGCCTATTACCCCCGAATGTGTCGCCAAAGTCATTGAGCGAGAGAGACCGGATGCCCTGCTACCCACACTCGGAGGCCAGACCGCGCTCAATGTGGCGGTTGCCGTCGGCGAGATGGGTGTATTTGATCGTTACGGAGTGGAGGTAATAGGCGCTTCTTTGCCGGTGATCAAGAAAGGTGAGGATCGTGAACTTTTCCGTGCTGCCATGGAGAACATTGGGCTGCGTGTGCCTGCCAGCCGGATTGCTCGCTCCATGGAACAAGCCCGGCAAGCAGCAGAAGATATCGGTTATCCCATCATTATCCGCCCCTCTTTTACCCTGGGAGGCACCGGAGGTGGGGTGGTCTACAACCGAGAAGATCTTGAAGAGACTGCCCGGGCCGGCCTCGATGCCAGCATGATCAGGACAATTATGCTGGAAGAATCGGTTTTGGGATGGAAGGAATTCGAACTGGAGGTTATGAGGGACCACATGGACAATGTGGTTATTATTTGCTCCATAGAAAACTTCGATCCTATGGGCGTCCACACCGGTGACAGCATTACGGTGGCTCCGGCCCAGACCCTTACCGATCGGGAATACCAAGCCATGCGAGATGCATCTATTGCGGTCATCCGAGAAATAGGGGTAGAAACCGGGGGTTCCAACATCCAATTTGCCATCAATCCGGATACCGGCGAAATGGTCATTATAGAGATGAACCCGAGAGTATCACGCTCCTCTGCCCTCGCTTCAAAAGCTACTGGATTTCCCTTTGCCAAAATCGCCGCCAAACTGGCCGTTGGTTACAGTCTTGACGAGATTGCCAACGATATCACTCGAGAAACCCTGGCCTCATTCGAACCAACTATTGACTATTGCGTGGTTAAGATTCCTCGCTGGACTTTTGAAAAGTTCCCTCGAACTCAAGATATCCTGACCACCTCGATGAAATCCGTGGGGGAGACCATGGCCATTGGCCGGACCTTCAAGGAAGCCTTACATAAGGCAGTGCGCTCATTGGAGATCGGCCGTCACTCTCTGGACAGTGGCCTATCGCCCGAGTCCCTGAAAGATCCGGAGTGCCGGAGCTTGATCTGTAAGAAGCTCCGTGAACCCAATTCAGAAAGGCTTTTCTTTCTGACCGCTGCGATGCGGGCAGACATTGACCTGGAAGAAATATACCAACTCACCAAGATTGATCCCTGGTTCCTCTACAATATCAAACAGATTGTGGATTTTGAGGACCAGTTGCGGGGACAGGAGCTAACCGATGAACTCTTGCACCTTTCCAAAACTCTCGGCTTTTCCGACCGCAGGTTAGCGGAACTCATCGGCTGTGATGATGAAACTATCCGGGCACGCCGGGAACAGGCTGGCATCCTTCCCGTTTACAAACTGGTGGACACCTGCGCCGCCGAGTTTGAGGCTTATACACCCTATTATTATTCTACCTATGAAGCGGAGGATGAATCGAGACCCAAAGACGTCAGGAAAGTAATGATCCTGGGCGGCGGCCCCAACCGAATCGGCCAGGGTATCGAATTTGACTATTGCTGTGTCCATGCCTCTTTCGCCTTGCGTGAGGAAGGAGTGCAGTCCATTATGGTCAATTCCAACCCCGAGACAGTGAGCACCGACTATGATACTTCCGACAAGCTTTACTTCGAGCCCCTTACATTTGAGGATGTTCTCCACATAGTCCAGCGCGAAAAGCCGGAGGGCCTCATTGTTCAATTCGGCGGCCAGACACCGTTGAATCTCGCCGTTCCGTTAGCCAGGGCTAAAGTTCCTATCATCGGAACCACTCCGGACAGTATTGATCGGGCTGAGGATCGACAGCGATTTCAAGCCCTGCTCAACAAGCTGGGCTTGCGGCAACCCAAAAACGCTATTGCCTCCACTGCTGCCGAGGCCCTGGAGGCGGCAGGCCGAATCGGCTACCCAGTCTTGGTAAGGCCTTCCTACGTTTTGGGTGGTCGTGCCATGGAAATAGTCTACCAACGAGAACAACTGGAGGCATTTATTCACCAGGCGGTCCACGTGGCCCCGGGGCACCCCATCCTGGTGGATCAATTTCTTCAAGACACCATCGAGATTGACGTGGACGCCATCTCCGACGGGAATATCACCGTGATTGGCGGCGTCATGGAACATATTGAGGAGGCGGGCATTCACTCTGGCGACAGTGCCTGCGTGCTTCCGCCCATCAGTGTCTCCCGGGAGATCATTGAGGAAATAAAGCTGCAAACAAAGGCTCTTGCCCGAGAACTGGGAGTGGTAGGATTAATGAACATTCAGTATGCGGTCAAGGATAACTTGCTCTATGTCCTCGAGGTGAATCCCCGGGCCTCTCGTACGGCACCCTTTGTTAGTAAAGCAATTGGTGTACCTCTTGCCAAACTCGCCACCAAGATCATGCTCGGTAAGAGCTTGGCTGAACTCGGATTTACCAGTGAAGTGGAGCCGTCTCACCTGGCGGTGAAGGAGTCGGTGTTTCCCTTTATTCGTTTCCCCAATATAGACATCCTTTTAGGACCGGAGATGAAATCCACCGGCGAGGTTATGGGTATCGACAGGACCTTCGGCATGGCCTTTGCCAAAGCTCAGTTAGCCGCGGGTTACTCTCTACCCTTGGAGGGAAATGTTTTTATTAGCGTTCGGGATCAGGACAAGCCGGCCATATTAAAAGTGGCCGAGGATTTCGATAAACTCGGCTTTAAAATCTACGCCACCCAAGGCACTTCCGCTTTTCTCTCCCACCACGGCCTAGAAAACGTGATGGTGCCAAAATTAAGCGAGGGACGTCCCCACGTTATAGACCACATCAAAAACGAAGAGATCAACTTGGTTATCAACACCAGCACAGGTAGAAAGACTGTTTCCGACGCTTATTTGATTCGACGGGCTACCTTGGTTTATAATCTTCCATACGCAACAACCATCGCCGGAGCAAAAGCTTTTGTGCAGGCGATTGCCGCAATCTGCGAGGGAGAGTTGCAGGTCACCTCCTTACAGGAATACCACGCCAACAGCCAGAAGACAGAGATCGGAGGTGGGAGGTGGGAGGTGGGAGAACAATGATTTCGAATTGTTGATCTGGGGAAGCATAGGGCATGGAGTTTAAAACCAGAGGTCAGAAGCCAGATGACAGATGACAGCAAGTAGAATTTAGAGGTCAGATATCAGAGGTCTGAGGTCAGGTATAAAGCTGATTTCTACGACTTCTACGACCCTTTATTTTAGACATTTGACCAGGAAATGATCTTGCAAAACCGCATAATAATCCCTGATGGCAGGCCAAAGGAAGAGTGCGGTATCTTTGGTATTTATGGACACGAAGATACGGCGCGTCTTACTTATTTCGGCCTTTATGCTCTCCAGCATCGAGGCCAGGAGAGTGCTGGAATTAGTGTTTCTGATGGTCGATTAATGCGCCATCACAAGGGCATGGGTCTGGTGAGCGAAATTTTCGACGAAAATATCCTCGACGGGCTGAAGGGCTATCTTGGTATTGGGCATGTGCGCTATTCTACCACCGGCTCTTCCGTTCTCGTCAATGCCCAACCATTCTGCATCACTCACTCAGGCTGTAGCCTCTCCATTGCCCATAACGGAAACCTGGTCAATGCCCATAGCTTAAGACGTGAACTGGAGCAGCGTGGCTCTATCTTTCAAACTACCATGGACAGCGAGGTAATAGTCCACCTGATTGCCCGGCAGCTCACCCATGGACTGGAAGAGGCACTTATAAGCGCTCTGAGTGAGATTAAGGGTGCTTACTCGCTGGTAATCGCCACAGAAGAGCAGATTATCGGTGCCCGCGACCCATACGGTTTTCGCCCTATGTGCCTGGGCCTTCTGGATGACAACGCCTATGTCATTACCTCGGAGACCTGTGCTCTGGATCTCATTGGGGCGCGCTACCTTCGAGATGTAGAACCCGGAGAGGTGGTATTCATTGATGACAATGGTCTCAGATCTCGCTACCTACCAAGTGCTGACCGCACTGCCTTCTGTATCTTCGAGTTCATCTACTTTGCTCGCCCGGACAGCAACATCTTCGGCGAGAATGTCTATATGGCGCGAAAACGCCAAGGCCACCAGATGGCCAGAGAGTACAAGGTGGATGCAGATATAGTCATGCCATTTCCTGACTCGGGCAACTATGCAGCTCTTGGCTTCGCTGAGGCCTCGGGTATTCCGTTGGAAATGGGAGTAATCCGCAACCACTATGTGGGCCGAACCTTTATTGAGCCTACGCAGGCCATGCGCGACTTCCATGTGAGAGTCAAGCTGAATCCTGTGCGGCCTCTGTTGAGCAATAGGCGGCTCCTGATAATAGAAGACTCTATCGTTCGGGGTACTACAACCAAAAATCGTGTAAAGACACTCAGAAAATTAGGCGCCAAAGAAGTTCATATGGCTGTCAGCTGTCCGCCCCATCGCTTCCCCTGCTTTTACGGCATAGATTTTCCTACCCGAAAAGAACTCATCGCAGCGACCCATTCTGTTGATGAGGTTAGGAGATTTTTAGGACTTGACACCCTGCATTATCTGAGTCTCGACGGGCTCCTAGAAGCAATTAGTCTGGACAGAGAGGGCTTCTGTCTTGCTTGTTTCACTGGAGAGTACCCAGTTAGTTTCACTGATGACCTTCATAAGCACTGCATGGAAACAAATTCGATTTCACGCCAACAGCTTTGAAATTTCAGTCCTCCTCTCAAAAAGAACCAGTGAGTGAGTATTATGACCGAACCCAACAAGAGTAATCAACGCAGGGGTGCAGTCAAAATCATCCGTGAAGCCAAGGATGTACTTCGAATTGAGGCGGAGGGCATCTACAGTCTCATCGACCGGGTAGGAGCTGAATTCGCGGAAGCGGTGCAGTGGATCTACAAGGCTCGTGGGCGAGTAATCGTCACCGGTATCGGTAAATCAGGCATAGTTGGCCGCAAGGTTGTGGCGACGCTCAATAGCACCGGTACTAAATCGCTTTTCTTGCACCCTGTGGAGGCTATGCACGGCGATCTCGGAATGGTTAGTTCGGACGACGTTGTCCTGGTTTTGTCCAGCAGCGGTGAAACTGACGAACTAAAGATGATTCTGCCGACCTTAAAAGATTTGGGAACACGGATTATCTGTTTCACCGGGAATAGCAACTCTACCCTTGGTCGAAATAGCGATCTGACTGTCTACGCCGGAGTTGAACGAGAGGCCTGTCCCTTTGGTTTGGCCCCAACCGCCAGCACCACCGCTATGCTCGCCCTGGGAGACGCTCTTTGCGTGGCGCTCATTAACAGGCGCAGGTTTCAGCCCGCGGATTTCCATCGCTGCCATCCTGGCGGGGTGTTGGGAGAAAGGCTGCGGGTATCAATTGAGATGATTATGCGCACTGGCTCCAGTATCCCGAGAGTTCGAGAAGAAACACCGGTGGATGAGGCCATTAAGGAAATGGATGATAAGACCTTGGGGGCAACCCTGGTGATGGGTGATGCTGACAAGTTGGTAGGGATTGTGACTGACGGTGATCTGCGCCGTGGATTATGCAGATATGAGAGGTTGCTGGAAAAGTCTGTCAAAGCCATCATGAGTAGAAACCCCAAAACTGTCTCCGTCAGTGGTTTTGTTGCAGACGCCCTGGAGATTATGGAAGAGAACGAAATCACCGTGCTACCGGTGGTGGGCCCAGAGGGTGAGTTGTTGGGAATAATCCATCTCCACGATCTCCTCGGCAAAGGACACATAAAATTCACTATGTAACTACCTTCTCCTCTCACGACTTCAGGATGCTGGGAATTATGGTTAATGCTGCGAGAATCAGCGATCCGGAGATAGGGGGACACGGCGATAAGGCGAAAAGAAAAGGCGAGTATTTTTCTCCGTATCTCCGTTTTTCCCCTTCTCCCTGTCGACCCATTACTTCTTACCGCGGAGCATCGACTCAACTCTTGGTTATGGCTGACCCGTGGCATTATAAGATCAGCCCACTTGGAGCCGCCTAAATGTCGACGACCGTCACTCCCAGAGGACTAATCTGCCCCTTGGCCCTGGTGCCAAGCCCGGAAAATCGCTCAATTTACCGGGGACTCGAGTCACTCCTGACTCGCTTGCAGCCAGCGGTAGCAGGTCTGTTTTTGGATCCCATGTTCTGGTGTCCCGACGCCCACTGCAGCGGTCCTGCTTCATCTTCCTTGCTGGAAGAGGCAATCGGCCTAGCGCCACCTGACCTGCCCCTTTGGATACGGATTACCGGTACGTCCGCGGAGCAAACTATACACATCTGCCACCAACTGGAAAATGTCTGTCGTCGTCTCAAATACCACGGCCCTCTCGCCTGGGTGGACACACCTCTCTTCTACCACAGTAATCGCGGTCTGCCCGAATACTACCGAACTCTCCTTGCAGAGACGGGATTCAATCTCATAATCGATAACGATCCACAATTGATAAGAAAAATTGGAGACACTGCCAAACGGAAAAATATCCGGACGGCCATTTTGAAAAAACTTGTTCAAGAGCCACGTTTGGTGGCCCTTGTGCACCGAGGTGATCTCAGACGTGGGATAAATTATCAGAGAGCTGTGCGAAGCAGATCCGATTTTTTAATCTATGACGGGAGGGAAAGCAGTTTTCTTAAACGCCCCAGCGCCAGTGGGGTTCTTTCAGTAGGAGCCAATCTTTTGCCCTACGAGTGGAGGACCATTACCTTAGCCTCCCTTAACCTGGAAGAAAACCATTTCGGCCAGGCCAGCAGCTTCCGCCATCTGTGGGAAGCCGGCCAGCGTGTGCGAACTCTGCAAAAGAACTATAGACAGTCTCCCGTCCGAATAATTCCGGCTGTACTGGCCGCCTGGGGTTTGATACCAGAGAAAATTGAAGGTTTGACCTCGGAAGAAGAAAAGGCGAGAGAAATGATCCTGGAACATCTACCAAAACCTTAGATTAGAGCGGACGCTTGTGTTCCCTTGCCCTCTCTGATCTCTGCGGCTGGTAGGCTCATATACAGAAGCGGTTGAAGTCCGTTGTCAGTCCCGTGCTTCAAGGTGGTTTTGCTTACTTACCGACCAAAGGGAGGCTAGTTCGCTTGAAAGTCAGTGTCCGTGCCGGTAAGATAGTCTTGGCCTATAGGAGAACTGACTACTGACCACTGACTACTGACATTTTTGCATGTTCACAAACTTTATATATTTCATAGTTGTCCTGCTTATCTTTTCCACCCAGCAGCCATCGCCTACACCGCGGCTTTCCCTATTTTTTACCTTTGCCTCTGGCCTTACTCTGCTCTTCCTCTTTGGATTAATCAATAGGCAGGTTTTCAGAGGGCTGGCAGCAAGAATGTCAGGGGTTAGGGTGACCAGCCATATGGCTGTTCTCTACCATCGCGTGGTAACTCGCCAATCCATCTTGGCTCTTGTCTTTTTTTGCGCTGAGATCTATCTGCTTGATATCAAATACTACCTCACCACTGTTTCCCTCATTCGTTTCAGCTTCACTCTTCAAGGATTAGCCGGCCTGGTCATATTTTTGCTCCACCTAGCCATCGTCTGGTTCTACAGCTTTGAATGCCGCTGCCGCTTCTCCTCGGAAACCTGCTCGAGGGGCTCCATCGTAACTGCCAACCTCAAGTTCAATCTCGCCATCCTTTTGCCCTGGCTCCTCATCTCGGGGAGCTTCGACCTTATGCAGCTCTTGCCCCTCGGCTCGATACCCGACCTACTTGATAGTCCTGTGGGCCAGATTCTTTTCTTCGCCTTGCTAATGATCATATTCATGATCCTCGCTCCACCTCTGGTGGTGCGACTTTGGAGTTGTCAGCCTCTGGCGCAGGGAACCACAAGATCACTCATCGAGAGGTTCTGTCAAAAAGAGAATTTTGAAATTCGGGAGATAGTTCTTTGGCCCGGACAAGGTGGTGTCTTTATAACCGCTGGGGTTATGGGGCTTATCGGTCGTTACCGCTATCTTTTGGTAACCCAAGGGCTTCTCGATATTCTCGATGACGAAGAGTTGCGTGCAGTTCTGGCGCACGAGATGGGCCATGTCAAAGAACATCACCTATTTTTCTATCTCCTATTTTTGCTTGGTTACGTGGTTCTTGCCTACCCCATCTCTGGAGTTTCTCTTGTGTTGTTGCTCACTAGCGACCTGCCGCTGAGTTTGCTGATCAGAGCCGATCACGAATTCATGACTTTAATTTCTATACTTTCCACCCTCCCCCTGTTGGTCTTGCTGGTCTTCTATTTTCGCTTCCTATTTGGCTTCTTTATTCGCAACTTCGAAAGACAGGCTGACCTCTATGGGCTCTCGGTGATGAACAGAGCTTATCCGTTGATTTCCGCTTTGGAAAAGGTGGCTTTTCACAGTGGCAACATACGAGATGTTCCCAGCTGGCATCATTTCAGCATCAAAGAACGGGTTGATTTTCTCACCGAGGCTGCGGGCAATCCTTCCCTTATCAGAAAGCACCGCGGCAAAATCAGGAAAGCATTAGCAGGATACCTGGTAGGCGTCGTCGCGGTCGGTGTTTTCGGCTATCTTTTCTATACCGGAGCGGTTGGCAAACAGTACAATGAACAGCTGAATCTCAAGATGCTCAGCAATCTTGTCCAACTGGAACCTGACAATCCCCTTCTCCAATTGAGGCTGGGAACACTTTACTACACCCGGAATCAACCCAAGCAAGCTCTTTTCCATTTGCAGCGCGCCTTGACCCTAGACGGTGACAATCCCGACGTCCTTAACAACCTGGCCTGGGTTTTCGCTACCAGCAAAGAAACTCCCCTATTCCAACCGAAAAAGGCCCTCGTACTCGCTGAACAAGCAGCAGCCATTTCTCAACAACCTCACATTTTGGACACCCTGGCAGAGTCTTATTACGTGAATGGCCTTACGGCAAAGGCTTTGGCCACGGCTGAAAAGGCTCTGGCAACCGCATCCGGAGACCGCGCCTATTATATCAAACAGGTTGAGAGATTCCGCAGGGCAGTGGAGGAAATAACCAAGCAGTAAGCGAGAAAGGCTAGACAGGCGAGAAAAGCGAGAAAGACCATAGGACGTGCCGACATCATTGCCTTTCTCGCTTTTCCCGCATTTCTCGCCCTAAACGCTATTCACTACATGCCTTCTTTCATACAACGGACAACGGACTATAGACCCTGCTCGGTTTAGTAGCGAAGCATGGTGCTCATATTGTGCAGAGCAGCACTTATGGAGGCGGCAAGATTGTAGCGATGGTTGGCCAAAATACCATCATCTTCGCTATTGGTAATAAGCCAAGGGGAGCACTCTGAAGCCCGTTTTAGATCCTCCACGATCTTGTCCATCAATGCCACCGCATCAATGGTCTGCAATTGCTCGACGAATCCAATCCGAACGGTCCTGAGCATTTCATAAATTACGTGGGCCACTCCCTGGGAATAGTAAAAATAATTGTCAGCGTTAAAGTAGCTGACCCGAGACCCATCCGGCTCTGTTTCTTTAACCAAGTTCTCATGGCAATTGCCGAGAAGGTCCTTGTAAGAAGCTACGAGGGAGAGTAAGTTGTCCGTGCGGTAATAGAAGCGACTCTTCCCCTGTTTAAGGCTCTCGAGAAATTCCTGCAGTTTTTTGAGCGCCTCCTTGTATTGGCTCTCGGTGGAGGGAAACCAAAATTGATCTGCTCTGTTCATGAGCAAATTCACCGCTTCCACTAAATGCGGATCATAAGCGTCGGCATCGCCAAACCGGGTCAAATTTTCTTTCAATTTGATTGCCGTATAGCGTATCGCCTCGAGTGCCCCCAGCTGGAACTCATTGACGTTGTCGGTAAACCTGCCAATGAGCAAATCATTTGGACGCCAACCCCAAAAACGCCCATTAAGCTCGTAATCTAGTAATTGGGTCAGCTCTTCGGTGAAAGCCACTCCGGCAATCTCGGAGGAGGCTGGCTTTTCAGCCGTAGTGCGGGGCGTCGAGGTGGGCTCGGAGGCGACCTCTTGTTTTCCGCCCAACTCATCTTTTACTTCATTTTGTGGTTTTTCAACCTCAGTGGCGACCTCGGCAGTTGAATCATCCACTGTTTTCGACGGGCTATCCTCTAAACAACCTGTAAAGAACGTGCAAGAAATAAAAAGGATACCGAGAAAGAAAGGAAGAAGTTGCAAGCAGTGATTATTATTGCCGGCTCTGGGAAACCCTTGCCTGCGCTGGAAAAACCTCACTTAACTCTCACTCCCAGGCAAAGCCTAGTCACTCGGGTTTGAATTGATAGTAAAAGCCCCGCTATTCTCACTGTCGCGGCCAAGTCCACAAATATAATTCAGTCGGCTGATTCACCCAAGTAGCTTGCACAGGCATCCTGAGACTCCCAGGCGGTCACCCGTCTAATCCGCACTCGGTCGTTGTCGATCTTCTGTTGGAGCCTATGGAAAATATATCGGGCAATGTTTTCCGAGGATGGATTATTCTCTACGAAGAAAGGCAGGTCATTGAGATATCGGTGATCGATCTCGGACATGATTTCACTGGTGGCGGCCTTGACTTCTGCAAAGTCAAGGACCACCCCACTGTCGTCCAGATTCTTGCCGCTGAGCACGACCTCCACTTTCCAGTTGTGTCCGTGAAGGGCTTCGCATTTGCCTCGGAAGTTTCGTAAATTATGTGCGGCAGAGAATTCTGTTATTATCTTGAGCTCATACATCTTATTCCTCGAATGAAGCTCCGTGCAGCAAGCTCGCCGACCAGTTCGAGTCGAGTCGCTGCACTCGACCTCAGGTCGATTGAAGTAAACAACTTATGTTCCCGCTGTTCCCTGTTCTACATTCGACCTGCCCATCAATGTCCGCCTAAGGCTAACACCCCTCGGCTATGCTCCTCGAGACCAGCCCGGGACAACCAAGCGAACCGGGCGGGCATTCAATGATCTTAATAAACTGCATCCGTCTCTGAACATACCCAGAATCTCACGTATGTGCAAAGCCAATAAACTAGTCAAGAGGGGTTCGAGGGAGTATCAGACTGTGGGGTGGAAACAGCTGCTCGAGGGTTAATCCTCCTCCGGTTCTCCTGTATAGGGTTTGCCGCATTCTTTGCAGCGGCCATCGGCTCCGATCACCCCAATACAAGTGCCGTCGCTGCATAGCTTCCTGCTGTCAAAATCGACTGGACCTTCCTCGTTTCCTTCAAGTTCAGTATCCGCCAATTCTGCCTGGGCCTCTCCGACAGCAGGGCTTACCCTTTGACCGCACCAGCAGCAGTACTGGCTGTCTTCAGGCAGCGAACGCTCACATACCGGACATCTGAGCTCCCCCAGTGATTCACCGCAGTGTGGGCACTTCAAGGTTTGTTGCTCCTTATGCAAAAATGGTTAAGCCAGTGGTCACCAGTAAGCGGTAAACGGTGAGGAGTAAACGGTAAATTTTTATCGAGCATCAAGTATCTATAATCCCTTATTCCGTGACCCCTCGTTTTGCCATCCCCAATCCCAAATCCCATATCTCAACACGCCCTTGAGGGTCGACCTCTTGTAACTTAATCTCCGGTGTTTGTCAACGCGACAAGGACGCTGTAACCGTCCTGCCCGTAGTCCGTGGTCCCTTGTCCGTTGAATTTATCGCGGGCAAAAGTCGCTCCCACAGATGAATCATGCACCTGTTCTCTGTCTCCTGTCTCTTATCTCCTGGATTCTGGATTCTGACTACCTGCCCTAAGCCTGTCGAAAACTGGCTCCTCGTTCTATGCTCCATGCACCATGCCTTCTATGCAGCTAACGACGGACCACTGACAACGGACGAAGGCCGTTGCTACCAGGACACAACCCGCGATCAGTTAAATTTCCCTGCCTTAGCAGCCCAATCTTATCTGGCATTGTGACACCTTTCGGTTTTTTCTGTTGACAAGCGTTTCACTGTTGAGTATGAATCCCCTACGTTCTGGCGGTGTAGCTCAGCAGGTCAGAGCATGCGGCTCATATCCGCAGTGTCCGGGGTTCAAGTCCCTGCACCGCCACCAATAAGATTGCAATATCAGCTAGTAAGCTGATTATGAGGGAACAAGCTGCTGGTTTTGTCCTGCCATTGTTCCCTCTATTTTTACCTGCCAGGAGAAGCAAAAAATTTGAAACGGCAGCTGAAGGGTAATCTCAACTATTTGTAATCCCTATTAAAAGCTTGAGTTCGTCAACCGAGAGTAAAACAACATCTGAAGGGTATGAGTTTATAGTCGGAAGAATTTCTCTTAAAATTCTGTAATTTTTTCCCTTGAAATATTCAGAATTATCCTGTATTTACTAAAATAGTCCAGCCAGAGAGGAAATTCTATTAGGTAACTTGAGGAGGGGGGAGTCATTTATGACTTTAACGAAGGCGCATATTGTAGAGAATCTTTTTGCGAGGAACATCTTCACCAAGAGCGAGTGCGCAGAGATTGTCGAGACCCTCTTCGAGATCGTCAAGAAGACATTGGAGGAGGGCGAAGACGTTCTCATCAGCGGCTTCGGCAAATTCAGTGTGAAGGACAAGAATCAGCGGCGCGGTCGTAACCCCCAGACCGGCAACCCCATCATGCTTTCACCGCGCAAGGTAGTCACCTTTAAGTGCTCCGGTGTCTTGCGACAAAAGATTAACAGCCGCTAAGCTTGTGTCTCCACTAGTGCGCAGGAGAATAGTTGCTCTACCTGTATTCTGCCTCTGTTCTCCAGTCGGATGGTGATATTTTTCCTTCGGTTGCTTCCCCGTCAACCTCTAGTTAGGAACGTAGGGTAGCAATTAGACGGGCCGGTTTAAGTAAAAGGTCCAGTGCCTCCTCTGCGCTTGCAACTAAAAGATCACTCGCCAGTAGGGCCTGCAGACAGATCCCTTCCCCGTGCATAACACAGATCCCGAGGCTTGCCTTGCGAAGCATTAGTGCGTCATTGGCACCATTTCCAAAAGCAACTGTCTGGGAGGGTCCCAGTTTTTCTAAAATTTCTCCTTTTTGTTCGGCCTCATTTTCGGCCTCGATCCGAGCAATTTCGAGCCCCCCACAAGCCCTCGCCAGTTCGGCAGCAGTACCGTGGGTATCAGCCGTAACCAGATAGACGGCAATCTGGTCCTGCAAAAGTTTCAGCTTTTCTTTGACTGTCCCCGGTAAGATGCCGTCAGTTGCCAGAGTTCCGTTCAAATCAAATAGGGCCTGCTTTGCCGCCAGGGTTCCCCAACCGGGTATTTCGAGGGTCAATCCCTTCTTTTTCACTGGCAGATTACTCCTCTAACCTTATTTCAACCTTTCTCCCCACTGTCGTCTATGTTCGGCCTTCTGCCAAGCCGCCCTTTCCCGGGCATCTATCCTGGCCTGGTGGAGTTGCATTATTTTGGCGGCGGTTTCCTCTATTGCCTTTCCGGACACATCAACCACAGGCCACTGCGGATGCTTCCGATAAAAAGCCCGGCACCATTTGATCTCACTTTCAATCTTTTGACGATCGGCATAATCGGCATGATCAGGCAATCCAAGGTATTTAAGTCTTTCCCTTCTAACCCGAACCAGGGCATCCGACTCTATGATAAGACCGTAAACCTTGAGCTGATCTATGGCAAAAATCTCTCTGGGGGGATTTATATCGGGGAAAAGGGGAACATTGGCCACTTTCCAGCCGATCTGAGCCATATAAGAAGATAGGGGAGTCTTGCTGGTGCGGGACAATCCTATGAGTACCAAATCCGCCTTGTACACAGTATGGGGAGCCTGGCCGTCATCATGTTTCACCGTGAACTCGATAGCCTCTATTCGCCGATAGTAACTCGCATCAGCCTGGTGCTGCTTTCCAGGAATGCCCAAGGGCTTTTGTTCTAGGAACAGTGCCAGCTTAATAATGAAACTGCCAAGAACGTCGACGGCTTCCACCCCTCGTCTGGCCGCCTCTCTTTCCAGGAAATCGCGGTTTTGAGGATCCACGATGGTATAAGCGATGAGCGCCTTCTCTCGCCTAGCACCACTCAAGATGGAGAGAATTCGGGCGGTATCCTCCACCATGGTGAAGATACGCACCTCAGTGCTGTTTGGCGCGAACTGGGATAAAGCGGCATTGCCCAGCTTGGTAACTGTCTCCCCA
>JARRNM010000094.1:0-11678 GCA_037384945.1 Deltaproteobacteria bacterium | reverse complement strand
AGGAGTTCCCAGGCAATCCATTATCAAGATTTGGATAGCTGAAAGATTAGAAAGAGTCTGAGGATAGCTTGGATTCTAGCCAGCAAAGAGGTTGAAAAGGCTTGTTTATGAAAGAAGAAAGATCGACCATTCCACTCGGTGGGGGAGAGACGGTTTCAAGTGTCTTCACTATGCCGGAGGAGTACGGTGCCGGCCAAGGCACCGGAATCATCCTGGCCCATGGGGCGGCGAATGATCTGAACCATCCTCTCCTTACTTCTGTTGCCCATGGTCTTGCGGAAGCTGGTTACCTCGTTTTGCGTTTCAACTTCCTCTACCGAGAGAAAGGCCGTAAAACGCCGGATCGACAGGAGGTGCTGGTCGATACTTGGCAGAATGTCCACAGTTTTCTCCGCGATCATTCTGGTTACAGCCCCAACGCTGTGGTGGTCGGAGGCAAGTCCCTCGGAGGTAGGGTGGCATCACAGATGGTGGCTGAAGGTCTTCTCCCAGCAGATGGATTGATCCTTCTCGGTTACCCGCTCCATCCTCCGGGCAAAAAGGAAAAGGTGCGTGACTCACACCTCTACCGGATCAGCATCCCTACGCTCTTCTTTGCCGGAACTCGTGATTCCCTCTGCGACCTGGGTTTACTGAGAAGTGTTCTGGCGCGGCTCACTGCCCCCTGGCACCTCGAGACTATAGAAGGCGGTGACCACTCTTTTCGCGTGCCTAAATCTGCCGGGTTGACGGAAAAAGAAATACACCAGAGAATTACGGAAAAAACCAACCGTTGGCTTCAGGTAACTCTCGGCGACCGCGTGTAAAGATTTGGGAGCTGTTGTCGGGCCAAGCTCACGATTCAGCAAGCGATGGGCAGTAAACCGTAAGTGGTAAACGGTGAATGAGAATCGTTGGTCGGACCACCGAACAAATTCTCTAATCAACTAATTATCGTGGAAGCGGCTTTTAGCAGCGATCCGAGGGGAAATGGAGCTTTTTTGTTTTTAAACTCCATGCTCCATGCCCTATGCTCTATGTCCAGTGACAGCGGAGAGTACTGACCCAATGAGGCCGAAGGCAAATAACGGCGCAGCCCGAATCGGCCGTCTTACCCTGGCGTGTCGATTCATATGCACCGTCCTGGTTGCCGCTCCCTTGCTTTACTTCAACTTCGTAACTGACGGCAGCGCGTACTACTTTCTTGCGTTGGTTCTGCTCGCTCCGGTCGCTGGGCTCGTTCTTGCGGCCAACTCGTTGTTCTGTCTCTTTCGCTATCGCAAGATCGAGTCTTTTTGGATTGGCCTTGCCTTCGTTCTGGTCGGGGTGACCGGAGTTATTGAGGCGTGGTACTTCCTGCCTCAGTTTAGGATGTAAGATAAGGAGGCGAGACGCGCGAGACGGGAGGACGGGCGAGACGAGGATATCTAGCAGGCAGCATGCTGTCTGCTTAACACATTAGCAAGGGATATGCTGAAGGATTTCAAAACATCCTTCCGCGACCTCTGCCCCATGATATAGCGTCGCTGTATGCTCTGCGGATGCTTGACACATCCTACACTGCAAGGTAGGTTAACCGAAAAACAAACACCCCTCCCGACAGGGAAAAGACAATGCGAATGTTGGGTGGCAAGTTAAATGAGCTCCACTTTTCCGTAACTGGAGGGGTGGAGCTTTGTTATTTTGATTTGAGACCTTTTGGGTAAAAGTCAGCTGATAAAGGTTGAAACCAACTGACTGAGCCTCTATTGCAATCACAATGATTACAACTAAGGGATAATTTTGATGAAAGATTTGATCCTACAACTCAGGGAATTCGCAAGGGAACGAGACTGGGAAAAATTTCATTCTCCAAAGAATCTAGCTATGGCACTGGTAGTTGAGGCGGCTGAGGTAGTGGAACACTTCCAATGGCTCACACAAGAACAGAGCAAGAATCTGCCTCCTGACAAACTGGAGCAAATCAAAGAAGAAATTGCCGATGTAATGATCCTCCTGACCAATCTGGCAGACAAGCTGGGGATCGATCTACTTGAAGCTGCCAAAGAGAAAATAGAGAAAAATAGGAAGAACTATCCTGCTGCTAAAGTCAGAGGAAAGGCGCTGAAGTACACGGAGTATGAGAGATGAGGCTTTACGCTGGTTCGTCGCAGCAATTCGTAATTGATACAACCCAGAACCAGATCGCCGACAAACTGATGAATGCACACGGGGCAAACGGTTTCTTTCGTTTTTCAATGGTGATTGCTAAACGTCCCGTATCAACAACCAATCAGCCCCGCCCCTGCGCTCGGCGTTTAGACCAAAGCACCATAAAGGTTATTGTTGCCTTAAGGAGGAAGAAATATGGAAAAGTGGCAGGTAACGGTCTTGTTGTTCGTGGGCCTTGGACTGTTCGTAATTTCAGTTCTCGTGCGGATGCGTTATGGGGACAAGTATGAACTCAAAGCTGTTGATCTTGTATTAGTCATTATTCCACTCCTGGTAGTATTGTTAATAACAGGGAAAGTGAAAGTTTTAGAAGCTTTTGGCGTAAAAGCAGATCTAACAGAGCTCTTTGCTGATGCGGCGAGTGCGAATATTAATGAGCAGGTGGCAAAGACAAAGTCACCTGGAGTGGATGAGGTTGTGAATATGTTGAATATGGCGGAGAAGACTGGTGTTAAGGATATACCACGCTTGGTGCAAGAGAAGACCGAAGCCCTGGTATTTCGGCTTGGACATGGTGGTTACTATGGCCCGGCAATTCAGAAATATTTTGATGCCCTGTATGCGAGTTCCTATCTCCAATACCTAATTATCCTAGATCAGGAAGGTAAGCTATTTGGTATATACGATGCGTTGGATCTTACGGTTTACTTTCGAACGCAAGGTGAGAATGCTTATAAAGATTTTGCCAGTTGGTTAAATCAATCCAACGAGAATTCTAAAAGTCAGTTGACTCGCTTGCCAGGATTTGTCAGCGCTAAACAGTCCGTGGCCCGGGAACTAAGCAAACAGAATGTCCTAAAGAGGATGGACCGCCTACGAGTGGATAGTTTGCCAGTTGTCGATGATGCAGGATTCTTTCTTGGTACCGTGGAGCGTTCGCAATTGACTGCTAGTTTGATTCTAGACGTAGTGGACCGTTTGGAACCTAAGTCTGCAGGCAAGGATTAGGTCGAGATCCGCGGTCGGGCCAAGCTAAATTAAAGGCAGGGCATAAGGCTCAAGGTACAGGGCGCAAGGTGCAAGGTTATTTGGGGCCAATAACGCTCTTTTTGGGGGCGAAATTCAGCATGCAGCTGACAGCTCTCAGCGGGCAAGCAAAAGACAGAAATCCGAGGTCTGAGATCAGAGGTCAGCCTTTCAACTAGGCACTAAGCAGTAAGCACTAGGCACTTTTCGATTGTAGATTTGGGATTGCGGATTATGGAATTTTTAGCCGACAGCTGAGTGCTGATCGCTGACAGCTAAATGAAACAGATAAGACTGGCTAAACCGGCTGAACAGAATAATAATTTGGCCCGACCAGGACAGGGTGGCTGAAGTATTTAATTCAGTCCCTTTTCGTCTCGTTCCTTAAACGCCTCCTTTGCTGCAAACATACCGTTGAGAGCCGCTGGGAAACCCGCATAAACTGCCATTTGAATTATCACCTCGATGACTTCCTCACGAGTACAGCCCACATTCAAGGCTCCGTGAATGTGAACCTTTAACTGAGGTTTGGCATTGCCAAGAGCCGTTAATGCTGCAACAGTAGCAATCTCTCTAGATTTCAAGTCCAAACCTGGACGAGAGTACACGTCTCCAAAGGGAAACTCTATGGTGTAACGTCCCAAGTCGGGAGCTATATCTTTTAGACTTTCAATTACACGTTCTCCGGCTTCGCCATCAACTTCCTCTAGCTTCTCCAATCCTCGTTGGTATCTGTCTTCACTCATGTATGACCCTCCTCTCTGATTACTAACTGACCTGCATTTTACAAAATTACACAAGGAGGCTGCCCTTCTTCACAACTGGTTTGCCGTCCACAGTGACATTAGGGTATCGAAGGACTCCATCGAGATGAATGGGAACGTCCACAGATCCTCCAAAGCTGATGTTGTTACCCAAGGCAAAATGGGCCGTACCTAAAACCTTTTCATCTTCCAGCACAATACCGCTCAGTTCCGCCTGATCGTTGGTTCCCAGGCCGAACTCGGCAATCGTGAAAGCTGCAAGACCAAATGGGTTGAGTCGTCCAAAAAGAATGTCAGCCTGCTTACCAGATATCTTCACAGCCAGGCCGTGATCCACCGTAATGACTAGAGGCTCACGCAAACATCCCAAACCCGACATGGACCAATCAACAATGATCACGCCCTCTGCCGTACCTTCACATGGGCCGACACAGGCTTCTCCTGCAGGCAGGTTCCCCCATCTCCCAGGCCGGTTGTATAGACCATCTTCGCTATGGCCCTCCATGCCCCTGATACTAAAGGTTACATCCGTGCCCGCTTCAGTGCATACATGTACCGTTTCTCCCGCAGTGAAGATGTTTTTAAGCCCTTTGGATCTTTTTGATACCTCGGGGTAATTTATGTGCGTTGCGCGAAGCAGGATATCTTCCGTGACTCCTGGCATTGAAACTAACCTGGCACCCTTAGCGACGGCTCGTCGCCTCGCATTGGTATGTGAAAGGGATCGGCCAGTCAGCAACAGAATCACGTCGTGACTTACCATCTCCTTTTCCAGTTCGAGCAAAGTATGATCCTGCCAGCCTGTGGGAGTTGGCTGATCAACGATAGTCAACCGAACTGCAGTCGTGAGGCGCCGTGCGCCATCGTAAACAGTGCGCCCCAGGTCTTTACGGCTAAGATCGCAGACCACCAGGCAAGACTCACCCTTGCTGAGCCCAAGACACTCGACGAGCAATCTAGTTACAGATTTTTCTAATGTCATCTAGTTTTCCGGGAAAGCGATACGATGCCAGTCAAGTTTTCTACCCTACAAATATACTCTCAAGCCCTGAGTAAACAATAGACAAATTTCCGAAATTTTCTTGCATGGAATTCGGGTCGAGTCCAGAGGGATCCTTGGTCGGGCCAAGTTAACTAGTTGACAGGATTAGAAAAGTAGTCGAAAATATGTTCAATCTGGGGTCAATAACGCTCTTTTTGGGGGCAGAATTCAGCTTGCGGCAGGCAGGAGGCAGCGGGCAGCGGGCGGGCAAAAGACAGAAATCCGAGGTCTGAGATCAGAGGTCAGCCTTTCAACTGGGCACTTTTCGATTGTAGATTTGGGATTGCGGATTATGGAATTTTTAGCCGACAGCTGAGTGCTGATCGCTGACAGCTAAATGAAACAGATAAGACTGGCTAAACCGGCTGAACAGAATGATAATTTGGCCCGACCATGGATCCCGTCGATGACCTCATCGAGGTAACCCGGGGGCCGCAGCCCTAAAAGGAGTTCGATTCTTTATATTAAGCCTCTTTAATATGAACCCTTGCCGCCATCTTGTTTTGCAGGACAGATCAGATCTTCTCTTCCAAGCGGAAATCTGATTCGATACTCGTTTTCATTTTGATCAAACATGCTTTTAAGAATTATGCCTCAATCGGTGGTTGCGAGATGAAACTAGGCAAAAAAGAATATCGGTTGATTTTCATTTTGGCATTGGCAGCAGGGACGACACTCATCGGCGCCCTTTTTTTGAGCCTTCAGGTTCAGTGCGTCTCAGCGCCCTCAGGCAAGATTCCCTCCGACGCAAAAATCGACTTCGCTTTAATGGCGGAAGCCTGGAATGTCATCCATGACAACTATGTAGCCCGCGCATCCATCAAGCCCGTGACGCTCACCTACGGTGCTATCAGCGGGATGGTGGACGCTCTCGGCGATACCGGCCACAGCACATTCCTTTCCCCTGGAATGATCAAGGAGGAAGAAGATTTCACCGCGGGCAAGTATGAAGGGATCGGCGCCGAAGTGAGAATGAAGGAAGGCCACGTGGTCATCGTGACACCCCTGGACAATTCCCCGGCGCAGAAAGCAGGGCTGCAGCCGGGGCAAATTATTCTGGCCGTCAACGGGCAGGATATCATGGGTCTTAATCTTTTCCAGGTCGTAAAACAGATCGCCGGACCCTCCGGCACCCGGGTCGCACTGCGGATATTAGATCCGAAAACCGGCTTGACGCGGGAAGTATCCCTGGTAAGGGCTCCTATTATCACGAACAACGTGAGTTGGCACCGGCTGCCCGCTCAGGAAGTGGCCCACCTGCGAATTGCCGGCTTCAGTGAAGGTGTCAGCAGTGACTTGAAGAAGGCCTTGAACGCCATCGGAACGCAGGGCCTCAAGGGGCTTATTTTGGATCTGCGGAACAATCCCGGAGGCTTACTCAAGGAGGCCGTTTCAACGGCGAGCCAGTTTATTTCGGAGGGCAACGTTCTTTTGGAAAAAAACGCCGAAGGCAAAATCACATCCTTGGCAGTAGAAAAAGGGGGGCAAGCGCTGTCCATCCCAATGGTACTCCTGGTAAACAATGGAACGGCCAGTGCCGCGGAAATCGTAGCGGGTGCCCTCCAGGACCACGGGCGGGCGAGTCTGGTTGGGACCACCACTTTTGGCACCGGCACGGTTCTGCAACAGTTTCCCCTCTCCGATGGTTCAGCACTAATGTTGGCGGTTCAGGAATGGTTGACGCCAAATGGAAACGAGATTTGGCACAAAGGAATCACCCCTAATTCTGTCGTTTCGCTCCCGGAAGGCGCTTCGCCCGTTTTTCCGGAAGAGGAACAGGGCATGACGCTGCGGCAGATGAAGGAAAGCAGAGACACTCAGCTGCTGAAGGCCTTGGAGCTGGTTACCGAACAGATAGGATAGGGCGGCTGTTCGCAGCCATGCCCTCCTTTTTATAGTGGTTGAGGTCCGTGGTCGTACCAAGTGAACTAACTGATATCCTGAAATAAACACCTCAAGAATGGCTCGATTTCCGCATTGGAGCTGCATTTTTGGGGTCAAAAAGAGCCTTTTTCGGCAAGCGCACAAAATGGCAAGGGCACAGAGGCATTACATTCCGGGGCATGTCTGGCACACTCCATTTAAAAAGTCTTGCCCTGTGGAATTCCACTTCGCGGACCCGCCTCAGGCGGGATTCAACAGGGCGGGCCACCCACCGCTGCCATAAGCGAGAATTCCTCCTATTATAGTCTTACTCATGGTTCCAACGAGGAACATATCGTTGGCCTTTTTTTGCAAAAATTTGTGAGGGTGTTATAGAATGTGATCGAAGCGGATGTTGATTTAAGTATCTTTCGTTTTCAATTTTATAAGTGTCTCAGGATAGCTAACTATCATCTGGCGCAATTTGCGATTGGGCTATGAGGCTTTCCGCATTATGCGTCTTAATTCAACTGAGCAAGTTGGGAGGTTATAAAATGCGTGCAGTAGGATTTTCGAGCTATGGTGGCCCTGAGGTCCTGGAGATCTACGACCTCCCCGAGATCCATGCTGGCCCCGGACAAGTACGGATCAGAAATCACGCAGCTACAGTAAATCCCACTGACATCATGACCCGCAGCGGAATGCTGCCCGCGCGGCAAAAAGGCATTGCACCGCCTTATATCCTTGGAATGGAAGCCGCCGGTGTGGTCGATGAGGTCGGAGAAGGCGTGACTACTGGCGTCAAGGTCGGTGACTCGGTCCTCGGAATTGTGATTCCCCATGGAGACCATGGTGCATATCGAGAGCAGATCGTTCTGAGCGCACAATCCATGGTCCCCGCTCCCTACGGCAAGTCACATGCAGAAGCCTGCACACTCCCTATGAATGGGCTAACGGCGCGTTTGTCGCTCGATCTCCTGAGCCTATCCCCTGGCCAAACTATTGCTGTTACGGGCGCAGCAGGAGCCTATGGTGGCTACGTCATACAGCTCGCAAAGGCTGATGGATTAAAGGTGATTGCTGATGCGTCCGAAAAAGATGAGCAGCTAGTTGCATCGCTTGGCGCCGACATTGTGGTTCGCCGGGGTGACGATGTTGCCACGCGGATTCGCGAGCACTTTCCCGATGGCGTTGATGGTTTGGCTGACGGAGCAGTGCTGAATGAGCTCGTGATTCCTGCGGTTCGCGATGGAGGCGCATTTACGTCAGTACGCGGCTTTCAAGGGGAAGGGCAGAGGGACATCAAATTTTCCAGAACCTTTGTTATGGAGTATGACGGCAAATTCGACAAGCTTAATCGACTGCGTCAACAAGTTGAAGACGGAACGCTGACGTTACGGCTTGCTGCAACCTATCCCAAGGAACAGGCCTCAGAGGCGCACAAGCGGCTCGAGGCTGGTGGGACTAGAGGCCGTCTCGTAATTGAATTTTGATCGCACGATTTGAAACCTAGTCGCATCGGGTTCAGTGCGGATTGACGATCAGAATCCACTCTTTTCTTAATTCTCAGGCTATACAATATGTTGGGCGGTACTGTACTCTGGGAAACGTGTGGTAGCTCTCAATGTGCAACTATTAGAAGACCAAAATTCTTACGATATCCGTATGGTGGACGAAGCCGCTTCGCGGTAGCCTTCCTCCTCGAACTTTTTTAGCCTATACCGCTGACCTTCTTTATTGTTCTTTTCTTTTTCCCTGATCATGTAAAATACCTCCGAATCTATTTAACCCCAAAGCAAGGAGGTATAACATGAGTAAATTACGTGAGAAGATGATCAGGGCCATGGAACTTAAAAATCTTTCCAAGCACACCCAAAAGGCTTACCTGGCGGCGGTCACCGGAGTTGCCAAACACTACCACAAATCCCCTGAAAAGATCACCAAACACATGATCGAGGATTATCTTCTGTATTTAAAAAACAACCAAGGCAACGCCCCCAACAGCTGTGCCTGCGTTTTGACCGGGCTGCGTTTTTTCTACCACAACGTCACCGGCCAAAACACCCGCATTGACTACCGCGCTCGTAAAAAAGTACGCAAGCTGCCCTGCGTGCTCACCCAACAAGACATCTGGAAGATTATCTGCACCCCCAAAAATATCAAACACCGCCTGATGCTCATGACCACCTATTCGGCGGGCTTAAGGGCCAGCGAGGTGATTGCCTTAAAGCCCGATCACATTGAATCCAACAAGATGCTCATCAAAGTCCAGGGCGCTAAAGGCGGCAAGGACCGCTATAGCCTTCTGTCGGTAAAACTGCTCAAAGAGCTGAGCCATTACTACAAAACATGCCGACCGAAAACCTACCTGTTTCCTTCATCCTATAAGCATAAAAAACAAAAACCATTATGTTATGAATCGCTCAGAAGCATCTACGAAAACGCCAGAAAAAAAGCCGGCGTTAAAAAAGGCGCCGGTATCCACACCCTGCGTCACAGCTTCGCCACCCACCTGCTGGAAGCCGGATTCGATATCCGAAAAATCCAGGTGTTGATGGGTCACAGCCGACTGTCCACCACTATGATCTATCTGCATGTGAGCCGCCAAACCCTGTCAAAGATCCCATCTCCTTTGGATCTGATTGACACAAAACATGCAAATAAGGAGGACAGCACCGATGACCCAAATCATAACACCTGAAAATCAACGCCTGCAGCTCGCCCACATTCTACACAAGCATATCGGCGATTATCAAAACCAATACCGCCTGTGGCCGGAACATAAAAAAATCGTATCTGACCTTTTAAACTGTCGCACCGCTCATCTGGGCGGCCACATCGAGCGCTGCGATAGCTGCGGCACCCTGCGCATTATCTATCATTCCTGCCGAAATCGCCACTGCCCCAAATGCCAGCACATGCCGCGCGAACGTTGGCTTGAAAAAAGAAAAGACCAAATCTTACCGCTCAACTACTTCCATGTCGTCTTTACCCTGCCCCATGAGCTCAACACCATCATCTTAAACAATAAAAAAGTGATGCTCAACTGCCTGTTTGCCGCCGCCTCCAAAACGCTTCTGACTTTTGGCGAAAACCAGCTCAACGGAACACCGGGCTTTTTGGCCATCTTACACAGCTGGGACCAAAAGCTTAAAGCGCATTTTCATCTGCACTGCCTGGTGGTCGGCGGCGTTGTGGCCAAGGGTGCCAAACGCTTTATTCCATGCACAACCGATTACCTCTTTAACCAGCAGGCTCTGGCACTGGTCTTTCGCGCCAAATTCATGCAGCAAATGAGCCAGGCCTGCCGTAACACAAAAATCAAGATTGCCACCAATGCATATAAAAAGCTCAAACACACCCTGTTTACCAAAACATGGGTGGTCTCTGTGCGCGATCCGGTCAAACAACCCCAACACGTCCTTGAATATCTGGCTCGCTACACCCACCGGGTGGCGATTGCCAACAGCCGCATCAAATCCCTCAAAGACGCCATGGTGACCTTTAGCGCCAAAAACCGAAAAAAACACCGCACCGAATCGATCACCATCACTGCGGTGGAATTTATCCGAAGGTTTTTGCTCCACAGCCTGCCCAGGGGATTTGTCAGAATCAGGCATTATGGCTTTCTGGCCAACCGCAGCCGAATGGCCAACTTGAAAATCATCCGCAGCTTGTTGAAATTGCCCAATTTTGAATAAATTGTAAAAATAGAGATAATCCAAAGCAATATACATATGTAAGCAGCTAAAAATTATCGGTGATTTTAAAAATTTTTACATCTTTATCTTCCTGAGACAACCTGCCATTCGTACAAGCATTTTCTGATAAGTTCCCTAAAAGTATCAGCGGATACGAAAACAATTCCATAATCCTCAGAATACATTGAAACACGGGGCTATGGGCGATATTTTTTGCAATCTATTGACCAAGCGTTGACCAAAATCAAAGAAAGTTTCCTAATAATTTCGCACAAGATTTAATCTCTCATCCAATCTATCAACTTCAACCTTATTAAATAGGCTTTTCGAAAATGTAATCTGGTTTTAAAAATAATTCTAAAAACATTCCAAATCGTTGTCACAATCCTTTGACAGGTATCAAATTATGATTATCAAGTTCATGCGAAAGTTTGGTGTGTTTAAACTTGCAGTTGCTATCACCCTCGCAGCAGTACTAACCTCAGTGTTTTCATACCTTATGATTTCACTTTCTCTTGGTGACATTTTGATAAAAGGAATTTTCGTATCTGCTTTGATACCTGCAATTGTGTCACCTTTTATGGCCTTTGTATTTTTGCAGACCGCTCTCAAAATTGATAAATCGGAACAGGCACTTCTGCAAAGTGAGGAAAAATACAGAACTATTTTGGACAATATCGAGGATGGATACTTTGAGGTGGATATTTCAGGCAATTTCACCTTTTTCAATAATTCTACTCAGAGAATACTCGGATATTCAAAATCTGAAATGCTGGGTATGAATTATAAAAATTATATGGATAAAGAAAATGCGAAGAAGGTTTATCAGATTTTTAATAGAGTTTATACCATGGGAGATCCCAGCAAAGGATTTGATTGGCAAATTATAACCAAAGACGAAGCAAAAAGGCACGTAGAAGCCTCTGTTTCTTTGATGAACGATTCAGATGGTCAACCTAAAGGGTTTCGAGGTATCGTAAGGGATGTAACCGAACGCAAACAGACTGAGGAAGTATTGCGACAAAGCGAAGAGCGATTTCGCACTTTTCTTGAGGCAAATCCTGACCCCGTGATTGTTTGCGACATGGAGGAAAAAGTTATTTTTGTAAATCCAGCGTTCTCAAATGTTTTTGGTTGGGCATTGGAGGAATG
>JARRNM010000093.1:0-11042 GCA_037384945.1 Deltaproteobacteria bacterium | reverse complement strand
AGACGGCGGGTGTCTTCAGGGAACACTTTTCTAGGACCCTTTGAGACAGGCACAGAGGCCTGTCCTACCAATCTCTAGAGTAGGGCAGGCGTCCTTGCCTGTAGCAAATCAGTTAGGCACTATCATTGCTGAGTATGAAAACCACAAAGGTCACAAAGGACGCAAAGAAGATATTTTCATTGAGCCGGGCTCAAGGGCAGGCGTCCCTGCCTGCCACGGATTGGTCTCTAGAAGGAGGAAAATGATGAAAAAAGGATTGATAGTTTATCTGGTCGACAGCGACAACCTGCCTGAAGCTTTTGATGGTGACAGTGCCCTGACCCACCTGGTTCTATCCTATGACCAATCGGTCCTGGCCGCTTCCACAGAAGGCTTCTATGATATTCCTGAAGCCTGGCACCTCATGCTGACCCGGGGTATGCAGTATATTTCCTGCGTCAAGGGGCGGTTCACTGAAGCTGGGAAAATTGAGCTCTACGGTGAACCGCTAAGACTCTATGGCTAGAGGGGAACAGCCTCCATCGGAGGAAATAGTTTCGACAGAGCTTTTAGGCGTGATCGGAGGCAGTGGAGTGCTGGAGTGTTGGAGTATTGGAGTGGTGAAAAAACCTGAACTGTTGCGAGTTCTTAAATAACAATACTCCATTACTCCACTATTCCATTACTCCAGGGGTTTGGGTTAATTGTCATCAGCGTATCTATAGATTAGAATACCCTGAAAATCCCTCTGACGCTGAGGAGGTCAGTGTTTTCATGAAAATCACCTGGGATAGCGAGGCCGAGAAAATGTTGCGGCGGGTGCCCTTTTTTGTCCGCAAAGGGGTGCGGACAAAAGTGGAAGAGGAAGTGGCTGCTGCCGGCCGCAACCTTGTTACCGGAAAAGATCTCGAAGAGAGTAAAAGGAAACAGCTAAAGAGCCTTAGCGAAGGCATCAAAGGCTTCAGCCTCGAGGCCTGCTTTGGCTCAAGTGGCTGTCACCATGCGGTAGTCTCTTCCGCCGACATGGTCTCCAACCTGGATAGTCTTCTTGAAAAGGCAGATTTACTCACTTTTCTCCGTTCTCGCTTAGGCGAGCGCTTGAAGTTGCATCACCAACTCAGGATAACCATTGCCGATTGTCCAAACTCGTGCTCGCAGCCTCAGATCAAGGACATCGGCATTATAGGCCAGGCCCAGATTGACTGTAATCCTGATGAGTGTACAGGATGCGGTGAATGTGAGGCTGCGTGCGAGGAATCTGCCATAGTGCTAAAGGATGGCTTTCTGGTGGGTATGGACGAAAAACTATGCGTAGAGTGCGGAGCTTGTGCACGCATCTGTCCCACTGATTCGCTCAGCACCGCCGGGTCCACTTTTAGCGTGTTGGTGGGAGGCAAATTGGGTCGTCATCCGCAGCTTGCTCGAGAGTTAACCAGGGATCTGGACGGTGACCAGGTTCTGGCTCTGGTGAGTGTAATAGTTGATTTTTAAAAATCCAAGGCGAATAGTGGAGAACGTCTCGGCGCGCTGATCAACAGGATAGGCTGGGAGGAGTTCAAGGAATCAGTTCTTTAGGACGAATCCGCGAAAAGCGCCACTTTCAGCAGGCAGGAGGCAGCTAGCAGCGGGCAGCAATTAAGATTACACCTCGATTGACCTATTCTTTTTCCTGCCAGCCTGTCCCGAGCCTGTCGCGGGGCTGCCAGTTGTCAGCTGCCAGCTTGAGTTTTGCGTCTCCGTCTCAGTGGGTATGTGACAGCTGACCTGTTTCTACCAAATGGCGTCTCTCAAGGTTTGTTCCAGAGAAATCGGCTCGAGACCAAATAGCTCATAGAAGGGTTTTTCATCGCAGGTACTGCCCTCCAGAAGCATGGTGATCTGGTCGGTTGTTAGGGGGTAACCTGGAGCGTGCTCCAGAGCTGAAGTGGCGAGCCGCAGGGGGAACACCGGCAGGTGTATTTTCACAATGGTTTTTCCCAAAACCCTGGCCAGGGTATCCATTATCTCATCGAAGGTAACATTGTCGGGACCCCCCACATCCAGGGTCTTACCGTGGGATTTTTCTAATGCGAGAGCTTGTTCGAATCCCTGTGCCACGGTGGAGACATTCACCGGTTGAAACCGGTATTTGCCGTCACCAATGATGGGCACTACGATCTTTTTCACCATGTCGGCGAACATTTTTACGGCCTCACCACCTGGACCGAAGATTAAAGACGGTCTAAAGATTGTGTAGTTGAGACCGCTCTCGCGGACGAGTTCCTCAGCTGCAAACTTGGTGCGTAGATAGGGAGTGGGGCCATCTTCTCTGGCCCCCAGGGCACTCATATGAAGTAATTTCCCAACCCCCGCTTCCTTAGCAGCGGCAATAACATTAGCAGTGGCTTCGGTGTGCAACTTCTCAAAGGTGACCCCACGGCTCGGAAAAGCACGAATGATTCCCACAAGATGGATGACCGCATCGCAGCCCTGCATCCCTTGGGTTAAATCAGCAATCTCTTCCACTGTGCCTGGAACTACATCCACCTCATCTGGTTTTTTAATCTTATACTCAGAGCCGGGTCGCACCAGAGCCTTCACCTGATGCCCTTTTTCCAGCAGCTTCTGCAAAACATGGTTGCCCACGAATCCGGTACTTCCCGTGACAAATGTCTTCATGACCATCTCCTGTTCTACTGGCAGCAAATCTGGGACAAGAGCATAAGGAACGATGGTTTAAGTGGTCAGCAACGCTGTCAGTGATAGTGCTGGGGGCATCTTATAACAAGGCCACGGATTACGCAAGGGAGACGGAGCTTTATTCGCAGCCTGGAAAACAGTTAAACGTTCTTTGCTTGACGTCTTGTGAGGGTAGCCTTATTCTGGGGAAGAAGAACAAACCAGGTGGAGGAATATTTTCCATATGACCATGTCGACTCTTCTGAAGATAATGATCTTCGTTGTATTGCTTTTTTCCGTTATATTGCATGAAATGGCTCATGGTTATGTAGCTTTGCGTTTGGGTGATCCTACCGCACGTGACGCCGGCCGTCTCACACTGAACCCAGTCAAACACATTGATCCATTTGGAACGGTGGTCTTGCCTCTACTTCTTTACTTCGCTCAGTCGCCCATATTGTTCGGTTGGGCCAAGCCGGTTCCGGTTAACTCCTTTCTTCTTCGGGATCCCAACAGAGGGATGATGCTGGTGGCGGCCTCAGGGCCATTAACTAATCTGACCCTTGCTGTACTCTTCGCCCTGGGGCTCCGCTATCTTCCCATCCATTCACTCCCATTCTTCGTGGATCTGCTGGTTTATTCCTGCTATATAAATATCATTCTCGCCTTGTTCAACGCATTGCCTATTCCCCCTCTGGATGGTTCCAAGCTGTTCGCCAGTCTACTTCCAAGTAGATTAAGACAATCATACCTGCTGCTTGGACGCTACAGTATATTTATAATTCTGCCCGCCCTTTATCTAGCTCTAAAATACGGAGTACTCACAGCAGTTGTCGACCGTGTCTTCCACTTCCTGGTCAAGGCATGAGTAGGGCAGGCGTCTCTGCCTGCTTACAATAATGATTTGAACTGGGGCACCATGGAAGAAGAGAAGTCTCAAAAATTTGTAGCTGGGCAGAGGTCTCCGCTTACCCTATCAGACCAAAGAAAGGAATTGGTAGGACAGGCCTCTGTGCCTGTCACACATTCAGAAGAAGTCTCTATTTACCGAAGAAAACTTCCACACTGGAGACAAGCAGAAGCAGTATATTTTGTCACTTGGCGTCTTCATCCGGGCCAACCCGAACTCTCTCCAGATGAGCGGACTATCGTTGCAGGTGCTCTTGAATACTTTAGAAATCAACGCTACGAATTGTTTGCGTACGTGGTCATGAATGATCATATCCATGGCCTTATAAAACCTATAGATGAAAATTCCCTTCAGTCTATTCTGCATTCCTGGAAATCATTTACTGCCCACCGGTTACAAAGGCAGTTCGGACGGCAAGGCGCGGTGTGGCAAGATGAATACTTTGATAGAATAGTGCGGGACCAAGCAGAATTTTTTGAAAAGGCTCAATATATACTCAACAATCCAAGAAAAAGATGGCCTGAAATTGAGGAGTATAGGTGGGTCAGATCCTTCTGTGATGCTAGTGATAAGTAACCATTTTGTAAGCGGGCAGAGACGCCCGCCCCACCAGCAGAGACGCCCGCCCCACCAGCAGAGACGCACTACTTTGATCTGTACCAATAAAAGGCATTCGGTAGGACAGGTCTCTGTGCCTGTTTGACAAGCGGGCACGGAGGCCCGCACTACCGGACTCGTACCAATAAAAGGCATTTCGGTAGGGCAGGCGTCCCTGCCTGCCTAATTGATAGGACAGGACTCTCTGTCTGTCTGGTAGCGGGCACGGAGGCCCGCTCCACCAGCACGGAGGCGCGCACTACCTGACCTGTAGAAATAAATGGAAAGAAGCTCGGTTTGCTCCATGCCCTATGCTCTATGCGCTGTGCTGATTTTACCTTGAACTAGGTCGACTGGATACTTACTGTAGCTTGGCTATTTCAGCCAACTCGGTCGATTCTTCCGGAGTTCCACCGATGGCCTGAATAAGGATTCGATAGTAAGTTTTGATGCGGTTTACATATCTCACCGGTTCGGTTCCTCTGGCATAGCCATGAGGGAGGCTTCGATAGTACTTTTTCTGCCGCAGCAAAGGCAGAGTGCTGCTCACATCCTGCCAGCTGTCAGGATCTTTATCCATCTGTTTGGCCAAGGCTCTGGCGTCCTCCAAGTGCCCCCAGCCTATATTGTATGCCGCCAGCGCCATATAAGTGCGGTCTGGTTCGGCTACACTGTTTCCGATCCTTTCGTGCATCAGAGCTAGATAGCGGGCTCCCCCTTCAATGGATTGGCGGGGGTCCAGCCTGCTCTCCACCCCCAGGCTTGTAGCGGTGTCCTGGGTAAGCATCATTATGCCTCTCACTCCAGTAAAGCTCACCGCCTGGGGATCCCAATGGGATTCCTGATAAGATTGAGCTGCCACCAGCTTCCAATCCAGGCCGTTTTTCTTCGCTGCAACTCTAAAGTAATTTTCATACCTGGGCAAACGGTGTCTCAGCCTGCGGTGGTACTTTACCAGGTCAACATAATCAAAGACTTTCAGGTGCCCATAATAATGTTGCTTCAACTTCTGTAAAAGAGCAGAGGTTGATGGCTGACCAAACCAGTGCTCAACTGCAGCCAAGAGGTGTTTATGCTGCGGATGCACGGCCCAGGCAAGCTGTTCACCCTCCTGGATTGCAAAGTTAATCTTTAGTTGCGGGTAGTAACGCCGATTCACTGCAATGATGTTTGAATCGGCTATGGTAAGTGGAATTATGCCCCGCCAAACCATCTCCAGAAGTTCCTCGGTCTCATACCCCGAAACCGGCAGCCAAGATAATCCAGGATATTGAGATTTAAGCTCCTTTAGCCTCTCTTCATAGGAGGTGCCGGCATTGACCCATAAAGGCTGTCCAATGAGTTCTTCTATATCGCTGGGCGCCGGCCCGCCACGTCGGCCCACCACCTCCTGCTGGACCTCCATATAAGGAGGCCCAAAGGCTACTCTTCGCATGCGGTTCTCTGTAACGGTAAAGCCCGCGGCAATAATATCTCCCTCGCCTCGAAGCAGTGCGGGAATCATCTCATTGAAACTATCGGTGACGACGCATTTCACCTTTACGCCTAAATGATCAGCAAAGCTCTTCACCAGATCGTATTCGAAGCCGGCAAATCCCTGGGGTCCCTCGTAGTAACAGGTGGCATTGTTTCGAATGAGCACTCGAAGAGTACCTCTGTCTTTTATGGCCTCCAACTCATCTCTGGGGGTGAATTGGTTACAGCCGGTGCCGGCCAAGAAAATTAGCGAGAGGATGAACCAGCTCAGCAGTTTCGTCCAAATATGATTAAATTCGTTTCGCCCAGATCCAGTCATTACTCTATCTTCTGAATTCGCTTTGATAAATAGGCCCTGACCAGATCTTTAAGCTAACCTCCAGGCTGCCTTGGTCAGAGGCGATTGCCATATGTAACTCCATTCCCAACGGAGCAAAATCCGTTCCTTTTCCTCCAATCATCTCTTTGCTAGAGCTGATCCGTCCTGTTTTTCTCAACGGCCACTTGGTTCTGCAAATTGATTAAAATCTTCTGATAATGCTTCTTACGAACTTGTCAAGATCTCAGCCGGAGTTAGCGGTCTGCTATGATCTCTTTTCCTATCGATCATACAAACGCTATAATCTGTTGTATTTACACTTAAAGATAAGGATAGTGCCCCCATTTTTACCAAGTCTACAAGAGTATACCATTAACTGCCCCAGGATAACAAACCGCAGCTCACTTACCCTAATGTTGCAGACCCACTCTGAGGAAAAACGCGTCAGAGGGCGGCAGATGTGGGCAAGCGCAGACTCGGACAGGATGAACAGTACTTGACCGTACGTGAGATCCTGGCCGAGGCGAGTAGGGTCGCAGATGGCGCTCTATCACGTGAGCGGAGCGATTTTTACCGGTTTGGGTTTTCAGCATTAGGGTTAACCAGCAGCACTCGGAGATCCATTACATTGGTATTGGTGGGTCCAGTAATCAGCAGGTCATCAAGGTGTTGAAAAAAGTGATATGAGTCGTTTTCTCCAAGGAACTCTCTTGGATCAAGACCCTTAGCCAAACCCCTCGCTACAGTGGTGCCATCGACCACTGCGCCCGCAGCATCGGTGGGACCGTCGGTCCCGTCCGTACCAGCGCTGAGAAGACAGACGCCCGCAAGTCCCTCGAGTGCCAAAGCAGCCGCCAGGGAAAATTCCAAGTTTCGACCGCCCTTACCCTTGCCTCGTACCACTACCGTGGTCTCTCCCCCTGAAATCAGACAAGCTGGTGTACCCACGGGGTGGCCGCTTCGAACAATCTCCTTGAGCAGAGCGCTATGAAAACCAGCCGCCTCCGTGGTGTCACCCTCGATCATTGAAGAGAGAATGAGGGTATGGTAACCCAGCATCTGTGCCTTTTCTGCGGCAGCCTTTAGCGCCTGCAAATTGTTGCCCACTATAGAGGTATAACTCTTGAAGAATACAGGATCAGTTGGCTTTGGTGTTTCTGGGACTCTTCCTTCTCTTCCGGCTTCCAAGTAAGATCTCACCGATGTGGGCCACTGCATTCTAAGGGAATAACGGTCTAACACTGCCCTGCAATCCTCGAATGTACTTGGATCTCCCACGGTTGGTCCGGAAGCGATGACATCGAGGGGATCTCCCACAACATCTGAGAGAACAAGGCAGACTAGGGTTGCCGGATAAGCCAGCCTGGCCAGCTGTCCCCCTTTGATCTGGGAGAGGTGTTTTCTAATGGTGTTCATCTCCCCAATTGAGGCGCCGGACCTCAAAAGGAGGTTGGTGGTGGCCACTTTCTCTCGCAGGGTGATACCCTCAACCGGCATGGGAAGTAAGGCTGAGCCGCCCCCAGACAGGAGAAAGAGGACCAAGTCCTCTCGACCCATCCTCGCCAGCAGATCTGCCAGTTCCCTGGTCGCGCGCCAGCCATTTTCGTCGGGGGTTGGGTGACCTGCCTCCTCAAGGCGGATTTTTTCTAGAGGTGCGAGATAACCGTACTTAACGATAACCAACCCTCCCTTCAGCAGGTTTCCGAGGATTTCTTCAACTGCCTGCGCCATGGCGGCTGCACCTTTGCCCGCGCCTATGGCCCAGATCTGGTTGAATTCACTCAGATTTAACTCCTTCTCTCCAATTTGCAGGATATTTCCCTTTAGAACCACGGACTTCTTAACCGTCTCTTTCGCATCTACGGCCGCCAATCCAGCCTCAAAGATCTGTCGAACCTCGGCCTTGAGATCCCTTTCCATAACGAGCCCTTTGCTTAGTGAGGTTTTACAAAACACTGCCCTTCTTTTTTGTAAGCCTAATCTCTCAAATACCCATGGTGGCTCGGGTCCGTAGTTCCGCCTGAGGCGGATCCGTTGTCAGTTGTATCAGCTCACTCCGTTCTCTGCGAAGCTCAAGGCTGAAGGCAAAAGGCAAAAACAATAAAAAAGTATCCTCCCCTCATGCCTTACGCCTTACGCCTTAAGCCTCATCCAAGTCCAAAATCTGAAATCTACTGGGCCTCTATCTGTTACAACAAATGGCAGCGCAGCGTAGTGACCTAATGACGGCAACGCCTTATGACCCTCAACGTCCCATCTCGCCCGACCTCCCGTCTCGCCCGTCTCGCTTCACTCCATGCTCCGTGCCCTATGCCACTAACAACGGACATTCTATAATTGACAGCGCTCGCTTCTGCCAAGTAGAATCACCTAACCTTTTGGCAAGAGCTTTTGGAGGTGTTTGGATATGGAGGATTGCATCTTTTGTAAGATCGTTCGCGGCGAGATCCCCTCAGCTAAAGTATTGGAAAACGAAAAGGTACTAGCATTCCTGGATATCAATCCGGTTAGCAAGGGGCACACACTGGTAATTCCCAAGGCCCACTATTCTATCTACCCGGAAATGCCCGTGGATGTTCTTGCTGCACTTGGCGAGGCCTTGCAAAAAATCGGCACAGCAGTGAAATCCCAACTCAATTTCGCCGGTTTCAACATTCTGCTTAACAATGGCCGAGCAGCGGGTCAGCTCATCGATCACTCTCATTTCCACTTGATTCCAAGAAATGTGGAGGATGGAGTGATGGAATGGCCTCCGGTTCGTCCATACGCCGAGGGTGAGATGGAAACCATTCGGGCAGTGCTGGTTAGTGCGGTGTCATAAAGGGCGCAAGGCCCGCGGCACTTGGCATGGGGCCTAGAGCAGAGAGTTAGAAGCCAGGAGCTTGAAATCATGATCCAGTATTCAGGAGAAAATATTGCACTAGTCTCTGTTGCCTACTGGCTACTGGATTCTATGATTTAACCCTGCGCCTTTGGCCTTGTCCCTGTATATTTCAGGCAGCGCCAGGTACCTCTCGCCTTCCTCGACTCTGCCCCGTTTGAGGCAGCCCTGCCCGTAAATCTCGCACTTCCGCTGGAGTACCTGCCAGACCCATGGGTACTGGTTGCTCGACAGACTGTCGCTTTCGAGAAGTTTTATTAGAGCCTTGATCCTATAGCGATCTATGCCACTTCTGGCAGACAACTGATCTGCATGGCCGCCGCGCTTGATCACCAGGGGAGCAGGGAGCAAGGGAACCGCGTGATCGACTGAAACTCGCAGCCACATGTCGTAGTCCTCAGCAGCAGGTAACTTCTCGTCAAAATAGCCCACCTTTTCGAAAAGCTCCCGACGCATCATCACCGCTGAAGGGCTCACCAAGCAGAGATTTAGGCTCCGCCGGAAAATGTCCCCAGACGGCTTTCTATGGTGTTTTTTCGGATTGACCCGCCGGCTATTTCGCCACCAAACCTCTTCGGTCTGACAAATGTAAACCTCCGGGTGCTCTGTCATGTAGTTATATTGAACCCGTAATTTGGCAGGAAGCCAGAGGTCATCTGAGTCTAAAAAAGCAATCAGTGGGGCAGTGGAAAGCGCGAGTCCACGATTTCGCGCAGCACTCACCCCCGCATTTTCCTGCTGGTAATATGTCAGAGGGGAGCCAAAGCCAGATAGTCTTTCCTCCGTTTCATCGGTGGAACCGTCGTCAACCACAATGAGTTCAAAATCAGTCATCTCCTGGGCCAGAACCGATTCCACCGCTTCGGTCACCATGGCGGCACGATTATAGGTCGAGATTATGACGGAAATTTCAGGAGACATTAAACAGATGCTTAAAGTGAGCTAAAATGTCTAAGTTGTCTGAAATCTGAAATCCCAAATAGCAAGCACCAAATTACAAATAAATCTCAAATTCCAACTATCAATGACCCAAACATATTTGGAATTCTCTTTTCCTAAGATGATATGAAAGTTTGGAATTTTGAATTTCGGTCATTGTTATTTGCCCTTCGACTTTGCTCAGGACCGTGAGCCTGTCGAACGGCCTGTCTAACCATTTGTTATTTGGCTTTTGTGATTTGTAATTTCCATGTTCAAATCCGCAATCTGCAATCTTAAATCTCTCACAGCCCGTGCCCCAAGAGTTGATACAGGACTGCTAAACCACCCGCAAGATAGAAGGTATTCTCCACCAGGGTTTCGAAGCGGAGACTGCCCGGCCTCAGTAATCCCCTCTTGTGTACGGAGAGGTAGAAGCCCGTATAAAAGCAGGTAATCAGCATTACGTAGCTAAAATCAGTGGCCAAGCCGAGGAGGGGCGCCACCAATAAACAGACCGCCAGACTCAAGACCAAATAGACCAGAAGCCGTCTGCTGCGTTTCTCACCTATGACAATCGGCAACGTCTCCTCGCCAACGAGTCGATCTCCCTGGATATCCACAATGTCAAAGACGGCCGAGCGTACAAAAACCAGGGCAAAGACTACACCTAGGGCAAAAATAGTTTGAAAACCCAAGGTATTCCCCTCCCGCAGGCTAGGAAGTAAAGTGGCCACCACACTCCAGCCCGCGGCCACAAAAATTGTCTTGGATGCGGGTATATCTTTGAGCCTGGAGACTTTAACAACTCGCAGCCAACTCTCCGGAAAGATACGCACACTGTAGAGGAGTCCTAATCCGCTCATTGCCAGGAGGGCGAAAAAAATGGCCCGACCCTGAGCATTAGCCAAGATTAGAGCTACAATTACCCCACTAAGACTGCTGAGAAAGAAGCCGAATTTATAATGTTCATAAAGGGCAGCCCGGGAAGGATAATTAAAGCGCGACGCCTTGTCCGTGTAACGGTTGAGCACATGCATGGCAAAGACATAGAAAAATGTAATAAAAAAATCTGCCAGCCTCGGTCTGATTCCTTGAAGCACAGCTGCCGCGTAGCTCAGGCATCCTGCGCCGCCTGCCACGTAAAGATTGCTCTGCAAGAGAAAACGCAAGTAGTGGTCAAAGACCCTCACCAGCGGCTTCACCCCCCTGGGTTGTATGCTCTCCAGTTTGTGCACAACCCGCCGAATGAGCCAGTGGGGAGTGGACGCACCCGCGGTAACACCGACAACATTTAGGTCCTG
>JARRNM010000092.1:0-17232 GCA_037384945.1 Deltaproteobacteria bacterium | reverse complement strand
TTCTACGATTTCTACGACTTGAACGGTTTTAACGATTTGAACGATTTGACTAATTAACTAAACAGGAGGGGAGACCTGTGAGTCGCAGGGGGAGATTTGGAAAATACGGCGAACTCAAGAGAAAATCGAGGTTGAGGGCGGCTCGACTTGCTAAACGAAAGAGATTCGGAGCAATAGAGCATTTGCCTGGAGGGCGAAAGAGGACGGGTAGGCGCAGAGAGGTTAAAGGTCGGAAAGGGTAAGCTGCGGGACGGGCGAGACGGGCGAGACGAGCGAGACGGGATAAGAGGTCAGAAGTCAGAACGCATAACGTATAACTAATAACGGATAACCTTAATATACCGCTGACCATTTGACGGTTCGACGAATTGACCCGTTGACGAGACAACAGGGAAAAGAATGGGGAGAAGACCCAATCGGCTGCTGCAAGAATTTCTGGACCCCGACCTTCCCCTGCCCGAGCTTGACTGGCAGACAGTGCCTCCCGGGGTGAACCCCATGGATGCCTGGGACATGTTTGACGAAAACGTGGAGGGTTGGGTGCCTGTGTGGTTTCCTATAGGTGACTTGATAAGCGGCAGCTCATTTAGCGAATTTGAGCGAGCCTATTTTTTTAATGACGACCTTGAAAGAATCCTGAAGGCCATGCATCGCTGGCCCCTGTGGGGAAATCCCGTTCACAAAAAGCAGGCGGTGGCCATTGCCCTTCTGCATTTATATTGCGAACTAAACGGGCTTTGTGAGAAAGTCTAGCCCAAAGCGCGCGGCGATTTGGGCTGCGAGATGGGAGGTCGGGCAGACGAGGGTCAGAAGACAGCAGGCAGGAGGCAGCCCGCAGCGGGCAGCAAGAGGTCGGAGGTCAGAAGTCAGAGGACAGAGGACCCCAGCGAAATAGTGCTAACGCAATTTCACGGGGCAAGCAGAGGGCACCTTTTCAATTTCGGAATGCCGATTTCGGATCTCGGATTTCGGCATTAGGGAATTAGGGAATTAGAAAATTGGAGAATTAGAGAATTGTTGATTATAACATATAAGGTATAACCGATAACGTATAACGTATAACGTATAACCTTAGTATACCGCTTACCATCTGACGACTTGAACGATTTCAACGGTTTGAACGATTTGAACGGTTTACGGTTTACCGCTTACTAATGATATAGGCCATTGGACTTTTTGCCTGGAACTGAATCGGAGAAATGATGATGTCGAACTTGTATTTCTGCAAATACTTCCCCGAATCCGTTGAGGAAGACAATTTCCTCCTGCCTGATGCTAGACCCCAGTGGAATCCTTCCAGGGACATAATACTAAAACATGTTTATCTGGATCTGGATGTTCAGCTGGAAGAGAAAAAGCTTGCGGGAACAGCAAGGATCACCTTTGTCTCCACCAAGAAGCAACTAAAGAGCATCTTTCTCGATTGCCGCGAATTAACCATCGAGCGAGTGACCTCCGAAAGCGGACAAGGGTTGGATTTCAAGCAGAACGATCGAGGTGTCAAGGTATATTTAGCCGAATCTCCGGGCCGCGACCAAAGCAGTACGATTAATCTTGATTATAAAACAGAGGATCCACGGTTGGGGCTATATTTTACCGGACCAGATGAACACTATCCGGACAAGCAGTGGCAGGTCTGGAGCCAGGGGCAGGATGAGGATAACAAATACTGGTTTCCCTGCGTGGATCATCCCAGAGAGAAAGTGACCAGCGAGATTAGGGTGAAAGTGGACAAACCTTATATAGCAGTGAGCAACGGTGTACTCAAGGATCGATATGAAGATGTAGATGGGCGGCTGGTATATCACTGGTCAATGGAGGAACCACACAGTATCTACCTGATCAGCCTGGCCATTGGCAGCTTTGCTGAATTATCGGATTGTTTCGAAGATATTCCTCTATCTTTTTATGTGCCCGAAGGACGTGAAGAGGAGGGCCAGCGATGTTTCGAAAAGACAGCCGAAATAATGCGATTCTTTGGAGAGAAGACCGGGATCCGCTATCCGTATCCACAGTATTCGCAGGTTATTGCGCAAGATTTCATCTTCGGAGGTATGGAGAACACCACCGCTACCACCTTGACAGAAATGACCTTGCATGATGAGAGGGCTCATCTCGATTTTACCAGTGAACATCTGGTGGCGCATGAGTTGGCACATCAATGGTTTGGGGATTTAGTCACTGCTAAAAGCTGGAGTCACAGCTGGCTCCATGAGGGTTTCGCTACCTATTTCGACCTTCTCTACACCGGTCACGCTGAAGGAGAAGATGAATTCTATTATCGCTTGCTCGAGAATCGCGAGATCTATTTCGAGGAACACGATTCGAAATACAAGCGATCTATTATAACTAACGTTTACAGCCAGCCGATCGATCTTTTTGATATGCACCTATACCCAGGCAGCGCAGTCCGGCTGCATATGCTCAGGCGACTCCTTGGAGAAGAGGAATGGTGGGAAATTATCAACCTTTTTCTTAAGGAACATAGAGATTCCGTTGTCGAAACAGTTGATTTCGTCCGATGCATTGAAGAGGTTACAGGTGACAATTACGATTGGTTTTTCGACCAATGGTTTTTTAGGCCAGGTTTTCCCTCCCTAGAATGTTCTGCCGAATATCAGGATAGAGAAAAAAATTTGCTCATCCATCTGAAACAAAATCAGAGTAGTGGAAAGGAGCAGTCACCGTTCCGTTTTCCCTTAGTCGTTCGGCTAATAGATGATAAAGGTGGAAGTCAGGATGTCCGGTTGCAGATAGATGAAATGGAGCACCACTTTTACATCCCTGTGGCGCAAGAACCTTTCATGGTTCTGGTTGACCCAGAGGATAGTATCTTAAAAAGGTTAAGATGGAAGGCGGACAGTGGAAAACTATGTAATCAGCTGAAAAAGGCTGACAATGTGTTGAAGCGCATTGAAGCGGCTGCTGAACTGGCAAAGGTGGGCGGCCGTGAGGCAGTGACTGCTTTGGAAGAGGTAATGCACCAGGACCCTTTTTGGGGAGTGTCGGCAAGGGCTGCTAAGGCGTTGGGTGAAATTCGTACAGAAAGAGCCATGAAGGCTTTGATTGGCGGATTGAAGATCTTACACCATAAAGCGCGTCGTGCGGTGGTAAATGCTCTGGGAAATTTCAAGGAAGAGGAAGCTTTCAAAGCCTTAAAGCCTCTGGCGGAGAAGGACCCCTCTTATTTTGTTGAAGCAGAGGCCGTTTTTGCCGTTGCTCGCACTAAGGTAAAGGGCGCATTTGCAGTACTCGAGGCCGCTCTGGGGAAGGACTCTTTCAATGAAGTAATTCGATGCAAAGCATTGGAGGGATTTGCGGAAGTGGATGACGACCAGGCCCTTCCCATACTCTATGAACACTGCCGTTACGGCAAGGCAGAGATGGTTCGAGCACATGCCCTGCGGACACTGGGGATGATGGGGAAGAGCAGGCCCAATAACAGGGAGATTTTAGAGACGATAGGTGATGCTTTCCAGTCCCCAAAGGGTCCCCGGTCCTTCCGCGCCAAGTTGGCTGCTATAAAGGCCCTGGAATCGGTGAATCGTGAAGAAGGAATTCCCATTCTCAGGAGGGTAGCGGAGACAGAGTTGGATGGGCGCCTGGTCCGCAATGCCAGACTGGCTATAAGAAAGATCGAGAAAGGCAAGGATAAGGGCGAGGCAATTCAAAAGCTGGAAAAAAGATTGGACGATTTTGCCGAAGAAAATAAGAAGCTGAAGGATCGTTTGGATAAGTTGGAGGCGAGAAGTCAGACGACGGATGACAGATAGCAGCTGGCAGGAGACAGCCCGCAGCGGGCAGCAAGAAGCCAGAGATCGGAAGTCGGAGGTCGGAGGTCAGAGGAACAGAAAACAGCTGGCAGGACGCAGCAGGCAGCTGGCAGTTTTTCAATTTCGGATTTCGGATTGCGAAATTATCGAACCACCATCTTTGTCGGTTTCAACGAATTCTCTAATTCTCTAATTCCCTGATCTTCTTGGATTTCCCGTGAGCTGTGAGCCATGAGCCGTGAGCTGGACTGACGACTTCTACGATTTGAACGGTTTGAACGATTTGAACGGCTTGAACGGTTTGAACGATTGACCGGAACCTGCAGAGAAACAGGATGTCTTGTAGTTGCAAGTGACGGTGGACTGGGCAAACCTGCCCTTGAATAGTTGGAAAGTTTCTATTATGCTGGATATGAGATGCTATTTAGGAGGTTTAAGTCATTGGGCGTTCAGATAAAAATTCTCTCACAAGTTAAACTCCGTGAACCTATTCTCCTCGCAGCGTGGCCAGGAATGGGACACGTTGCTCTGAGGGCTTTTGTTTACTTGCACGAAAGGCTCAGGGCGCAGAACTTGGCCTTTGTTGAAGAGCCTAATGCTTTTCGACTTCCCGGCATATCAATTATGAATGGGGTGGTTCAGTCAACTCTTTTGCCCAAGAGCGGCTTTTACTACTGGAAGCGGGAGGGAGAGGCAAACGATCTCTTGTTCTTCGTTGGCGATCAGCAGCCGGTGGGTGGAAAAGAGTACCATCTGGCGTCGGCACTACTGAATTTTGCTGAAAGCCTTGAAGTTAAGAGAGTCATAACCGCTGCTGCTATGCCGACTACTATTAACCACTATCAGCCTTCCCAGGTATGGGTAACTGCAACCCACGAAAACCTTCTTTCTGATTTAAGACCCTATTGCGAAAAGGTTCTGCGAGAAGGGCAAATATCCGGAATGAACGGACTGCTGCTAGGAGTCGCGAAACAGTTGGGGATGGAGGGGTTTTGCCTACTGGGGGAGATACCCTTTTACACCACTGAGATTGAAAATCCTAAAGCCTCATTATCTGTATTGCGAGTGTTGGGCAAGATTTTAGGCTTGCGCCTAGACTTGCGGGAATTGGAAGAACTCGCAGAAGAGACGGAGAAGGAAATAGATAACTATCTACTTGAACTGCAGCAACGGCAACAAGAGGAAGACAAGCAAACAGAAGATCAGGAGGGACCGGTTACAGTTCATTGACGGTAAGCAGTAAGAAAAGATTGAGATTAAAATCAGAGAACTGAAGCAATAGGTTAAGAAATACTTCAAACTTTATCCGTGAGTTGGCTTCCCATGGGCTTCGGTTCTTTTTTTATTGTGTGGATGCAAGTCTGTGGTACTTGAAGAAGAACAACAGGTAAGACTCTGGCTGCAATTAGCCCACGAGGCTTACGGTGATCAGAAGGTATTACGGGCTCTCCATTACTTCCACCGTGCTCTGGATTATGCCCTGGATAAAGGGATGAATGAGGAAACGGCCTCTGTGTGCCGGGATCTGGGATATGTTTATGCGCGAGAGAATTCATTGGATCAGGCGCTCGCCTGCCTTGACCAAGGCTTGGCGATCACAGAGACCGATTTATCGATCCGAGCGGGGTTAATGGCCAACAAGGCAAGCGTCCTCGCCAGGTTAGGGGCATATCGCCCTGCATTAGAGCTGTTGGAAAAAAGTTCTGATTTGATTCGCTCTGTCCATGGGGATTTTTCAAAGGCGCCCGGTGAACTAGTTCATTCCTATGCTGCCATGACGAGAATGGCGGATGATCTGCGCAAGGTGGTTGAGCTCCTCGACATGGGAGTTCGGGCGGATCGGATTGAGGTTGATATCAAAAGGCATGAACCGCCTTGGTTTTCGAGGAAGAAGTAGAGATTCAAGGGAGAAAGGCGGGAAGGCACAGGGCATGGAGTATGAGGCGAGACGGGAAATTCAGCTGGCAGGAGGCAGCTAGCAGCAGGCAGCAAGTCAAATGGTCAATTTGTCGATTAGTCAAATGGTTATGAATGGAGTCAATGACGCATTAACGGTTTGACAATTTGACCAATCAACGATTTGACCAATCGACGAATTAACGATTTCTACGATTTGAACGACTTCAACGGTTCGGACGATTTGAACGGCTTTCCTGTGAGCTGTGAGCTGAATTGACGACTTCTACGTTTTCAACGGTTTCAACGATGAAAGAACCCGTTCCGAGGAAAAAAGACTGCAACTTGACTCAGCAGGGCTATCGTCCGGGTAGTTGCCTGGTGTCAACAGGAAACCAACGCCAGTTGGCCTGTGAGGCAACTCTACGTCTAAAGGAAGGTGAATGGCAGCGTCTAATTACCAGCATGCACCTTTCCAGACCCGAAAATTATTTCTCTATCTATCAATCAGGTTGCAACCTTTCTTGTAGAAAGTGTCACTCCTGGTATTTTAGTAAAGAGGCCACAGGGGAGTGGCTCAGCCCTCACGATATTCTTCTGAAGGTGAGTGACTATGAGAGGAATGTAACACTTGTGGAGCCGCGAGAACGGTGCACAGCCTGGCATGCACACGAATCTTGCCACTGTTGCGGTTCCTGTGTTCTGAGTGGTGAGCGGGCCCCTCGCTGCCCCGGGGTTTTACAACCTGAGGACATTACCATAAGCCCCCAGGGTTTTGGTCCAGCAAGAAACATTGTTGGTTTCACCGGTGGTGACCTCACTTGCTGCCCAGATTTTTACGCCCAATGCGCTCAACTCATCAAGGAAAATACCAAGCTTTGGGTCCTTATTGAAACCAACGGTTACGGATTGACTCCGGAGAATTTGGACATGATGAGAGACAGTGGCGTAGATGGCTTCTGGCTCGACATTAAGGCAGAAAATTCAGACCGACACCAGTGGCTAACTGGCTGCGACAACAAGTGGATTTTACAATTGCCAGAGGAGATGCTCAGGAGGAATTTCATTGTGGAAGTGCTTTCCCTGTACATACCTGAGGTGGTGGAAGCTGAAGAGCTGGGACGGATCGCCAGCCGTTTGGCCGCTGTTGATCCGAATATCCCTTTCACCATTCTGGCATTTTTCCCTCAATACAAGATGAAAGATATATGGCCTCCAACTGTTGAGGACATAGTCCGGGCTTACAAAAATGCCAAAGCTGCCGGACTGGAAAGTATCAGACTTGGCAATCTGGGAGTTTTTGCTAAGGGTGAGGAGGAATACCGTTATCTGGAAGCCCATGTGGACAGTGATGCCTATTAGGGGCATAGAGTTAAGCGAGACGGGCGAGACGAGAGGTCGGGCGAGACGGGGATGAAGGCCAGAGGTCAGAAGTCAGAAGTCAGATGACAGAGGACCCCAGTGAAATAGTGCTAACGCAATTTCACGGGGCAAGCAGAGGACAGCTTTTCAATTGCGGATTGCGGATTTCGGATTTGGGAATTAGGAAATTAGAGAATTAGGTAATTCGCAGAAATCGTAGAAGTCGAGCATTTAGGCTCACATCCGAAAGGAAAAACGTAAATCACAGGTAGAAAATTCTAAGCTAGCGTATAACGGATAACGAATAACCCTGTTCACCGTTTGCCGCTTACGCCTTGAAAAATTAACTAATTAACTAATTTTCTAATGGACGGCTTGAACGACTTGACCAAAACTGCCAGAGGTGAAAAAGATCTTGCGTGAAGGCGAAAATCTCGTCTAAGATTAAAGGTTAGGCAGTATCCATCCAGAAACCATGTTCCTGGAGGTCATCCTGAGCGACTCGACCTGAGGACTTCGAGTGAGCCTCCGTTCGGCCCGAGCCTTTCGGCAGTGAGCTCAAGGCCGAACTGCTCACGGCCGAGGGCAGTCGAACTCCTCGCCGACAGGTCTTGCCGAAGGGCTGAGAATGACAGTAGGGAGTTTCCGGATGGGCACTAGTTAACAATAGGGAGAAGAAGAATGGCAAATTGGACAGTTAAAAAGATGCCTATCACAGCTGATAGTGAAGATGTGGAGGAGCGCGAGGGGGTAATTGAGGGTCAGGGATCAGTCATGCTAGACGATTGTCCCTTCAAGCAAGAAGTTAGAGACACGACAGGGAAGGTGATTAAAGTTGAGTGCGCCGATGACACCGGAGTCAGAAATTGTGAACCTGAAGGGGAAGATTGTAAACTGCAACAGTGGATGGAGTCAGTTAAAGCATTTATTCGGCAAATCGATGTCGACGCCCTGTGAAATTGTGCCACTGCCCAAGGGGGCATTAGTTTAGAAAGAAACGCGGGTCAGGAGTGTATCGCTCCCCCGCGTTTTTGGTCTCGAGGGCAAAGCCTCAATCAGCTGGCAGGAGGCAGCTTGCAGCAGGCAGCTGTTCAATTTCGGATTTCGGATTTTGGAGATAGGAAATTAGGGAATTAGAGAATTAGTTGATTATGACGTGTAACGGATAACGAATAACGGAGAACGTTTCATACCGTTTGCGGTTTACGATTTGAACGATTTGAACGGCTTGAACGGTTTAAGCATTGACCGTTGGCCTTGCACCCTCGAAATTTTAGTTGAGCAGATAGCGTCTCGACTCTAACTTTAAGAGAAAATCCTTAAATGGCCATTACCCGGAGAGAAACGCGGAAAATCCATGTTGGGAACGTTGCTATTGGCGGCGATGCCCCCATAGTAGTGCAGTCCATGTGCAGTACTGACACTCGCGATATTCGCGCCTCCCTGCGACAGATAAACCGGTTGGCTGAGGTGGGTTGCGAACTTATTCGACTCGCGGTATTGGATGACAAAGCAGTAGAGGCCTTAAAAAGAATTAAAGAGGAAGCTCCTATACCCCTCATCGCTGATATCCATTTTGATCATCGCCTTGCTCTAGGTGCACTAAAGGCGGGGGTAGATGGCTTGCGAATCAACCCCGGCAACATTGGTGGTGAGAAGGCTATGGCCAAAGTGGTACGGGCAGCCGCTGAACGGAGAGTGCCTATTCGCATTGGGGTAAACTCCGGCTCTTTGGATAAGGATTTGCACAAACGCTACGGCGGTGCTACGCCGGAGGCCATGGTGGAAAGTGCTCTGCGCCAGATACAATTACTGGAATCCCTGCAATTTCATGAGACGAAAATCTCCCTAAAATCATCAGATGTTATGACCATGGTGGAATCGTACCGTCTCCTTGCGGGCAGGGTGCCTTATCCTCTGCATTTGGGCGTAACTGAAGCGGGAACTCTAATCAGTGGCACGGCGAAGTCGGCAGTCGGCATGGCCCTGTTGCTTGCTGAAGGTATTGGTGACACCATTCGGGTGTCCCTTACCAGTGACCCCATCGATGAGATAAAGGCCGCCTATGAAATTCTGAGGGCACTTAAGCTGCGGGAGAGAGGGGTAGAAGTAATTTCCTGCCCCACCTGCGGTCGTTGTGAAATAGACATTATCGGTCTGACCCACGAAGTAGAGAAGCGACTATTAACGGTCAAAACCCCATTAAAAGTAGCTATAATGGGGTGCGTGGTCAATGGACCGGGAGAGGCGAAGGAGGCAGACGTGGGCATAGCAGGTGGACGTGGCCAGGGAATTCTTTTCAAAAAGGGGGAGATAGTTCAGAAGATTCCAGAAGAAAAGCTGATGGCTAGACTTCTAGAAGAAATTTCGTTGATGGTGGGTGAGGAGATTCGTTAGAGAGCTGACAGGACGCAGCAGGCAGCTGGCAGCAAGAGGTCAGAAGACAGATGACAGAGGACAGCTGGCAGCGGGCAGGAGGCAGCTGACAGCAAGAGATCAGAGGTCGGAGGTCAGAAGTCAGAAAATAACGTATAACGGATAACTAATAATGGATAACGCTGTGTACCGCTTACTGCTTACTGTTCACCGTTTACCATATTGACTACTTCTACGACTTGAACGACTTGAACGGTTTCAACGACTTGAACGACTTGAACGGTTTCAACGATTTGAACGGTTTTAACGATTTCAACGGAGAAGAGCGGCGATGAAAAAAGGGATCACCAAGCGAAGCGAAGATTTCTCTAAGTGGTATACAGATGTGATTATTGGAGCGCGGTTGGCTGATTACTCACCCGTCAAAGGATGCATGGTCATTCGCCCGAATGGATATTCCCTATGGGAGAAAATGCAGTTCTATCTCAACAAGATGTTTAAAGAAACTGGGCACGAAAACGCCTACTTTCCCCTGTTGATCCCCGAGAGTTTTCTCGAAAAAGAAGCTCAGCATGTGGAGGGTTTTGCACCTGAGTGCGCAGTGGTGACTCACGGAGGTGGCAAGAAACTGGAAGAGCCGCTGGTAATCAGGCCAACTTCGGAGACGATAATCTGGGCGATGTTCAAAAAATGGATCATGTCCCACCGGGACCTGCCGCTTCTGATCAATCAGTGGTGCAATGTCCTCCGCTGGGAAATGCGCACACGGTTGTTTCTCCGCACTACAGAGTTTCTCTGGCAGGAAGGACACACGGCCCACGCTACCGCGGAAGAGGCAGAGGAAGAGACCCTGCGCATGCTTAATATTTATCAGACTTTTGCCCAGGACTATGCTGCAATACCGGTTATCTCAGGCAGGAAAAGCGACCGGGAGAAGTTTGCCGGGGCCTTGCACACCTACACCATTGAGGGACTTATGCAGGACGGCAAGGCGTTGCAGGCGGGAACTTCACACAATCTGGGACAAAATTTTGCCAAAGCATTTGACGTCACCTTTCAAGACCAGCATGGACAACAGCAGCTCGTTTTTGCAACAAGTTGGGGGATGAGTACCAGAATGATTGGCGCCCTGATAATGACCCATGGTGACGATCAGGGTTTGGTCCTACCTCCCAGATTAGCGCCGTATCAAGCGGTGTTTATCCCCATATTTAAAGGGAAAGAGGGTCACGACGAGATTTTGGGCTATATTGATAAGATTGCGGCTACTTTCGATGGGGAGATTAGTTATCGGGTGGATGCCAGGGAAGGATATACTCCTGGATGGAAATTCAATGAATGGGAACGGGCCGGGGTTCCCATTCGTATTGAGGTTGGTCCGAGGGATCTCCAGCGGGGAGAAGTTCTGGCTGTCCGGCGGGATACGGGAGATAAAATAAGCCTGCCTAAGAATGGTTTAAAAGAAAAGGTGAGAGAGTTACTGGATGATATCCAGACTTCCCTTTACCAAAGGGCGCTGGCGTTTCGCGAGGAAAGCACCTCTGTCGTGGATGATTACCAGACCTTTAAAGAGATTGTCTCTGGACAGGGCGGATTCCTCTATGCTTACTGGTGTGGAGACCCTGAGTGCGAGGACCAGATCAAACAAGAAACTATGGCCACAATTCGCTGCATCCCTCAGATCAAACAAGAAACTATGGCCACAATTCGCTGCATCCCTCTGGAACAGCAGGAAGAGGGCGGTACTTGTGTCAGATGTAGCAAGGAGTCGGCGGAGCGCGTTTATTTTGCTAAAGCCTATTAACTGACGAGACGTGCGACAGGAGCGAGACGAGCGAGACGGGGAAAGACGACAGAGGACAGATGACGGAAGACAGCAAGTCAATAGGGAAATTAGAAAATTAGGCAACTCGTTAAGGTGTAGACGCGTAACGGTGAATGGTAATCGGTTAATAGCTGACTCTTCTCACTAATTTTCCAGTTTTCTAATTCTCTAATTGACTAGCTGCTGGCTGTGAGCTGAATTGACGACTTTTACTCTTTTTGCGATTTCTACGACTTCTACGATTTCTACGGTTTGAATACTTTGACTTATTGACCAACAAACGCTATGCGCCAGGCGCTCTGCGTTCATAGAGATAGTTATGATTCGTCTCAATGATATAGTCGATCAAGTTCTCTCTTATCACCCTGAAGCCGACGTTAGTCTGATTGAAAAAGCATACGTTTATTCAGCCAAGGCTCATGCAGGACAGGTGCGATTATCAGGCGAGCCCTACCTCATGCATCCCCTGGGGGTAGCCGACATCCTGGCGAAGATGAAACTCGACGTTTTTAGCATAAGCTCAGGCTTTCTTCACGATACTCTAGAGGATACTGACACCGGATTGGAGGATCTGACGCGTCTTTTTGGCACAGAAGTCTCTCAAATAGTCGATGGGGTGACCAAGATCGGTAGATTCGAGTTTAGCAGTCACGAAGAACGCCAGGCTGAAAATATGCGCAAAATGATTCTGGCCATGGCCGATGACATCAGAGTAGTTCTGATCAAACTGGCTGACAGGCTTCACAACATGCGCACTCTTGCTTTTCACGCTGTGGGCAAACAGAGACTCATAGCCCGGGAGACCATGGATATTTATGCTCCCCTGGCAGGGAGGTTAGGCATTGATTGGATCAAGACCGAGCTGGAGGATCTTGCCTTCTCTTACCTGGATAAAGACGTATATGAGGAGATTGTCAGCGGTTTGAAGAGAAATGAGGCGGAGAGAGAGCGTTATATCAAGGAAGTCAAGGAGGTCATCGGGGAAAAATTAGCGGAGCTGGGCCTAAAGGGGAAAGTTAGCGGTCGACCGAAACACATCTACTCCATCTACAAAAAAATGATCGTTCAGAACCTGGATTTGGAGCACATTTATGACATCATCGCCTTCCGGATTATCCTAAACAGCATTCGCGAGTGCTACGAGGCTTTGGGGGTGATTCATTCCTCGTGGAAACCAATTCCGGGCCGCTTCAAAGATTACATTGGCATGCCCAAAGCCAACATGTACCAATCCTTGCACACAACGGTAATTGGGCCCTACGGCGAGAGGGTTGAGATTCAGATTCGCACAGAAGAGATGCATCGCATCGCCAATGAAGGAATCGCGGCACACTGGGTGTACAAAGAGGGAAAGAGTATTCCGGAAAACGACAGCAAGCGTTTCACCTGGCTTCGCCAGTTGCTGGAATGGCAACAAGACCTCAAGGACCCGAGAGAGTTTCTCGAAACGGTCCGGGTTGATCTCTTCCCCGATGATGTCTATGTCTTTACCCCAAACGGAGATGTAAAGGCTTTTCCCCGAGGCTCCACCCCGATAGATTTTGCCTACAGCGTTCATTCCGAAGTGGGGCATCAATGCACCGGAGCGAAAGTTAACGGCAAGTTAGTGCCCCTCAAGTACGAGTTGCGGAACGGTGATATAGTCGAAATTATTACCTCTTCCAAGCATATGCCCAGCAAAGACTGGCTCAAGATAGTAAAAACCTCTAGAGCCCGGACACGCATTCGCCACTGGATCAAAACCGAGGAGAGAGAAAGGAGTATCACTCTCGGCCGGGAAATCTGCGAACGTGAGTTTCGCAAACATGGTTTGAATTTTAACAACTACCTGAATTCTGATGAGTTCTCGCAGGTGGCCAAATCATTCTCTCTGCAGAAGGTGGAGGATTTACTTGCCAGTATAGGCTACGGTAAGATTTCAGCTTTGCAGGCAATTGGCAAACTAACGAGTTTGATAGAGCCGGAGGAAAAGCCAGACGAACTGCTGATCGAGCGACCGGAGCGCAAAGAACGGCCCCCGCACCGAGGTGGAGTTTTGGTGAAAGGGGTGGATGACATCTTGGTGCGCTTCGCCAAATGCTGTAACCCTCTGCCCGGTGAGCAGATTGCCGGTTTTATCACGCGGGGAAGGGGTGTGTCGGTTCACCGGGCTGACTGCCCGAACTTGCTGAGTAGTGGCTTTGAACGGCGCATCGAGGTGGACTGGGACAGAGATGCCGAAGAGGTCCATCCTGTAGGGTTAGCCGTGATTTGTGCCAATGTTAAAGGGATGCTGGCCGCCATCAGCGGCACCTTGAGTAATCACGATATCAATATCTTACAGGCCAACGTTCGCACCCGGGTCGACAATCGAGCAGAATGCAAGTTTATCGTAGAAGTCAGGGACACCGACCATTTGTTGGGGGCAATGGCAGCGGTGCGAAAGATTAAGAATGTAATCGACGTGCAGAGGTCTTCTGTCCTGGATGTTCAGTAATCGGGAGAGGTTCAGGAGATCTGGAAGGACGGAATACTGGAAAAGTGGAATATTAGGGGCCGAAAAACAGAGTCACTAGTGTAATCCCATGAAGCCATTATTTCGATATGCAAGTGTATTGTTATTGGGACCTGTTGGCGCACCAAATCTAGGCAGGTTTAAGTACCTTGCCAGACCTCAGACAACGCGTACAGATCCTAACGTAGCGAACAACGCCGTTTTGCACCGACCGCACCCGTTGTAAATTGGGATACCATCGCCTTTTGGTTTTGTTGTTTGCATGGCTGACATTGTGTCCAGTTCGAGGGCCTTTGCCACATATTTCGCAAACCTTGGACATTATTTCATACCTCCGGTCACTCTATCTATGTTGCAGCGACGTGTTCGCTTGTTATTCTAGTATCTCAAAAAGCAGAACTCAGTCTTTTGCAAGAATCTGATTGTCTAGCATATTAATACAGATCTGACAAGGTAAAAAACTGCAGGAGCTTCCCCGTGGCCGATGTTTCTGAAATATTTTTGGGGAAACTCCTGAAAAACTCAGTTCACCCAGCATTTGCTCTTCTCAGATCCCAGATCTCACATGATCTTCGCTCATTCAATCACTACCGGGGGTTCTTTTTTGCCGCGGCTGTGAATCTTCCCGATATGGAAGCCCTTTTCACCCATGCCATGTAGCAATTCGAGAGCCCCCTCCAAGTCTTGCGCAGGCAAAACCAAAACAAAACCGATGCCATTGTTGAAGACCCGAAGCATTTCCTGGTCCGAGATTTTTCCCTGCTCTTGGAGGAATGAAAAAATGGGAGGGATCTCCCAGTTTCCTTTCTGGAGCCGGGCCTGGCAAGCCGAAGGCAGTATTCTAGGCAAGTTGTCGTAGAAGCCACCACCGGTGATGTGAGCCATTCCCGAGATACTGAATTCTCGCAAAGCCACATGGACGGTCTCTGCATAAATGCGAGTGGGGCGCAAGAGTTCTTCGGCGACGGTGCAGCCGCATGGAGGAATAAGATCGGTGGCAGAAAGGTTTAAGTCCTGGAAGATGATACGCCGGACCAAAGAATAGCCATTGCTGTGGAGACCACTGGAGGCGAGGCCGATAATCTCATCGCCCACACGGATATCCGACCCGTCGACGATCGAGTCCTTTTCCACCGCACCCACAGCAAAACCCGCGAGGTCGTATTCACCCTCGCCGTAAAAATCCGGCATCTCAGCGGTTTCACCGCCGATGAGGGAACATTTTGCCTGGCGGCAGCCTTCGGCCACGCCGGTAATGATCTTGGTTACCAAATCTAAGTTCATACGGCCCATGGACAAATAATCCAGGAAAAAAAGCGGTCTAGCCCCCTGGACAAGGATATCGTTGACACTCATTGCCACCAGGTCGATACCGACAGTATCGTGCTTGTTTGCCAGAAAGGCAACTTTGAGTTTGGTGCCAATTCCGTCAGTTGAACTCACCAGAACCGGTTGCTGGTAATTGAGGTGGCTGAGAGAATATAGACTGCCAAAGCCTCCCACATCGGTGATAACCCCAGCGTGAAAGGTAGACTTGACTACTGGTCTGATTCTGTCGACAAGTTCGGTTGCAGCATCGAGATCAACGCCCGATTCCCTGTATAAATCTTTACTCATAATTTATCCTCCATCTGCATGCAGATACCCGACTGTTTGTATTAACCCGGATATTTCAATAATTCACGCCCTGGCGTGACTGCGACCACGGATATAGGCGTCCTTCCCGGCGTCCTCGGGTGTTGGACCCTGCGACGTACCGTTCAGGTACGGTTCGGAATCAATACCCTGCGGTTGCCAGGTGGCCAGCCCGCCTCGCCTGAGCGCTCGCGATGGCGGGCAGGCACGGCCATCTTCATGGTCTCGCGACAGCAATGCATGAAATATCCGGGTTAAGATAATTACCGCGAGTTCCACTCGTCCAGCGATTTTCAACTTCACATTCTACTTCTGTTGGTGCAGTAATAAGCAGATTTTCTGTTTCCACAGTTTCATTCTAAAAAATGGTCGAGAGGGGTGTCAATTGCTTTAGTGTTGAGGAAAAACTTTTTGACAATGGGTTACTGCTTACGGTATTTTTAGCCGATCTTGAGAGATAGGGGATGATGACCATGAGTGAGCCACTAATAAACTTCAGTCGGATGCGGCGACTGCCTCCTTACGTATTTGCCCAGGTGAACGAGCTAAAGATGAAACTAAGGCGTGAGGGTCAGGATATCGTTGATCTGGGTATGGGCAACCCTGATTTGTCAACTCCCCAGCACATTGTTGACAAATTGGTCGAGGCAGCTCAAAAGTCGCACAACCATCGCTACTCTGCCTCACGGGGGATTACCAAGCTCAGAGAGGCCATAGCTAACTGGTACGGACGCCGGTACGACGTAGATATAGATCCGAACACAGAGGTAGTTGTGACCATCGGGGCAAAAGAGGGACTATCACATCTAGTTCTTGCTCTCATAAGCCCGGGAGACGTTGTTTTTGCCCCCAATCCTACTTATCCCATTCATCCTTATTCGGTAATCATCGCCGGTGGAGATTTGCGAAGCATACCGATCGAGAAGGGCCGAGATTTCTTTGAGGACTTACAGGTGGCAACCAAGCAGACCTGGCCGCAGCCGAAGATGCTGATAATCTCATTTCCCCATAATCCCACCACAGAGGTTGTGGATCTGGATTTTTTTCAAAAAGTCTGCGATTTCGCCAAAGAACACCAGATCATTTTGGTACACGATTTGGCCTATGCTGATCTAGTTTTTGATCGAGAAATGGCTCCCAGCTTTCTCCAAGTGAAGGGTGCCAAAGACATCGGAGTGGAATTTTTTTCCCTCTCAAAAAGTTACTCCATGCCGGGATGGCGTGTTGGCTTCTGCGTGGGGAACGCTGAGATCATAGCAGCCCTTACCCGAATAAAGAGTTACCTTGATTACGGCATCTTTCAGCCTATACAGATTGCTGCAATTATTGCGCTCAACTCCGAACAGGCTTGTGTCAAGGAGATAGTCGAAATCTACCGCTCTCGACGTGACGTTTTAGTGGATGGGCTGAATCGTATAGGTTGGCCAACGGACAAGCCCAAAGCGACAATGTTTGTCTGGTCGAAGATTCCCGAACAGTTCGCAGAAATGGGCTCAGTGGAGTTCTCCAAGTTCTTGATACGTGAAGCCGGGGTTGCAGTCTCTCCTGGACGAGGCTTTGGCGAGTATGGTGATGATTACGTGCGCTTCGCCTTGGTGGAGAACGAAGAACGGACCCGGCAGGCGTTACGGGGAATGCGTCGTGTACTGCGCTGAGGTGAAGCCAGTCGACCATCTTTAGGCTACCGCATTTGCAGAAGACACCAGAAAGGGGAAGATTTCCCCTTTCTGGTGTCTTTTTGATCTATCGGAAGGGCATGGCGCATAGGGCAGAGGGCATAGAGCATGAGGCGAGACGAGCGTCAGACGACAGACGACAGATGGCAGATGACAGAGGTCAGGGATTAGAGGTCGGAGTCAGCAGACAGCAGG
>JARRNM010000091.1:0-11180 GCA_037384945.1 Deltaproteobacteria bacterium | reverse complement strand
CGCCTATGTAAAGATCACTCACGGAACCAAATCTGCCGGTGCCCTTAACAAGTGGGTAGCCCAGCTCAACCATCTTCTCGACCGCCTTCAGACCTGTACAGTGGTTGCAGGCAACCTTCTCGAAATTGTAATCCGCCATGCCCGTGATTAGATGAGCCCGTTCCGGTTGGATCGGACCGAAGGGTGCAATGTGGAGGCCGCCATAGACCCCGTACATATTATCACCACCCACGATCTTCTTCTTGGCGAAGTCGCAAAACGTGAGAATACCCTGATGGCAACAGCCGGTAACGCAAACCATACCCTTATCCTTGACATTAAAGTACAGAGACTCTTCGCCACGCACCCGAATCACAATCGGCAGATCAAAGGCCACAAGCGCGCAGCCGTCATACAACTTGTTTATATGACCCGGTTTGCACTGTATCAGTCTGCCGCGATGGGGAATGGTATTACTTGCATTCGCCTTGGGAAAATCCTTCCCGTTCAGAAAGCCCATGCCCTCGGAGTAAAATGTACTCGGGATAAAAATCTTGATCTCAGGATTATGCCTCAGTGTTGATTCCAGTCCCCAGTAATGATCGAGATGTTCGTGGCTGATAACAAGACATTCGATGTCACCTTTTTTCAGCATCTTGTCTACGCCTTCCCTCTGGTAACATTTGTCCATGTATTCCGTATTCCACCCGGTGTCCAAAAGAAACTTGTGATGACTGCCTTCAAGGGTCTCCATGTCTATCAGGGTACAGCTTCCCGCAGCATTCTCCGGATCCCAGGCTATATCCCACTGGTTGGCCTTCGGTCCTCCACCTGCTTTCATGTTTTGAATCAGAACTTTTGTATCATACCATCCCAACTCTGAAACGCATTTTATCCTTACGCTCTTGCACTGGCCGATGTCATACTTCCCACTTGCAAGGGCCTCTAAAGGCTTCCGCAAGACGGCACTTCCAAGACCCAGAGAGGCTCCCCCGATCACCACGGTCTTCATAAACTCTCTTCTGTTTATTTCTCTCATCATAACCCCCCTCTTAAAGGTTGATACATTTTCCAAACCAAGCAAAGTCAATCAGGAAGACATTAAAAAATTCATCACCTCCTTTGTAAGGGTTTCGCCTGATTATCTCTGCAACGAAGGTAAAGGTATGATCAAACGGGACTCGCTTAGGTCTCAGGTTCTATGACCTTTTGCTGAAAATGAAAGTAGACACAATCGTCACACGAAATGCCACAGCGAATCTTTTTATGCCCTACCTCCTTCCTTAGGGCATAGCAGTTGATGGATCTGACCTTATATATGAGACAATCCTCACATTTTGCATCAGAACACACGTGATCATTCATTTTATTCTTGAAAAATTCCCAACAGAACGTTGGCAGATTCCCAATACCCGTCAGGGCTTTCAGGTCCATACCTATTTCCTCAGGTGCGGGAAACGGAATGTTGTTATTTTTGAGAAATAAGGCGAGATCTTCTGCGAGTACTCGCCAATGTCCGTGAGCTCCAACCCGATATCCCTTAATCTCCCCGTTTTCCAACCATCGTTTAATGGTTTCCCTCGAATGGTGGCAAATTGAGGCAATATCGGATGTAGTAAATGCTCTTTTTTTCATAATTATTTGTTTTGTGTGTTTTGTTGAAATTACCATGATACTATAGAATTAATTTGTCAAGTTTTTTTGTAGATTTCTTTTGTAGACCAGAAGCCTTAGCAGTGCCTTAGATTATGTCTAACGCCCAAATTTGGATAAGCTTACCCACTTCGAAATAGGCCCTAGTGCGTATTCCGGAGCAAATCGCCACCCCATTCCGATTGAATCCGTCACCCTGTTCCGATTGAAATCGCCACCCGATTCCGATCCAAATCGGCACCCTATTCCGGAGCAAATCGCCACCCCTGGGAATGGAAAATAAAAGCGACGCTGGATAATTCAGATTCCGGCCAGTAGCCTCCTTTAAAAATCACTGAGGAGGCGGAAAATGGCCAATAGGAGATTATCCATGCGAAAAATCAAAGAAGTCCTCAAACTGAAATGGATACACGGTTACTCCAACAAGCAAATCGCAAAAAGCTGCAATATCTCCAGGAGCACAGTCAGGGATTATCTGAGACGTGCCGAAGCCGCCGATCTGTCCTGGCCTATTGACCCTGAGTCGGATGATACAACCCTCGAGAATCTCCTGTTCCGTGCAAAACCCGTCCTACCTTCTCAGCGCCGAATGCCCCCGATGCAGTACCTCTTTGCTGAGTTGAAGAAGAAGGGGGTCACCCTGCAACTGTTGTGGTACGAATATAAACAGGTCAATCCCGATGGGTATCAGTACAGCCAGTTCTGTCACCTCTACCGCCAATGGATCAAGAAAGTGGACGTCACCCTCAGGCAGCAATACCGGGCCGGGGAAAAGCTTTTTGTTGATTATGCCGGCCAGACCTTTCCCATCATTGACCCTTCAACCGGCGAGGTCCTGAAGGCATATATTTTTATCGCCACCCTTGGGGCCAGCAGTTATACTTTCGCAGAGGCCTCCCTCCGCCAGGACCTGCCGTCATGGATCAACGCCCATGTCCATGCCTTCGAGTTTTTCAATGGGGTGACCGAGACTCTTGTGCCCGACAACACGAAAACGGGAATCACCAATCCCTGCAGGTATGAACCCGACATCAACCCCACCTATCAGGATCTGGCAGATCATTATGGAACCGCTGTCATACCGGCCCGACCAGGTCACCCACGGGACAAAGCCAAGGTAGAGTCGGCGGTTCTCGTAGCTGAACGCTGGATCCTGGCAGCTCTCAGAAACCATACCTTCTTCAGCCTGGCCGAACTGAACAAGGCCATACTTGAAAAACTGAGGGATCTCAATACCCGCACGTTCAAGAAACTCGACGCCACCCGTAAAACACTCTATGAGACCATCGATAAGCCCGCCCTGAAGCCTTTGCCGCCTCACCGGTATGAATACGCCGACTGGAAAAAGGCTCGCGTCAATATCGACTACCATGTGGAAGTGGATCGCCACTTCTACTCCGTTCCCTATCAGCTCGTCAGGGAACAGGTCGATGTCCGTTTCACCGCAACAACTGTGGAAATCCTGTTTAAAGGCCGGCGAGTGGCTTCCCACAAAAGAAGCTATGTGCTCGGAGGCTTTACCACTCTCCCTGAACACATGCCCAAAAGCCATCGGCGGTATCTTCAATGGACCCCCTCCCGGATGATCAAGTGGGCAGGGAAAAACGGACCCAACACGGAAAAACTGGTCAGCCGAATCCTCGAAACCAAGCGTCACCCCGAGCAGGGATTCCGATCCGTTCTAGGAATCATACGCCTGAGCAGGCAGTACACTCCGGAACGGGTGGAGAAGGCCTCCATCCGGGCCCTGGCCACGGGAGCCTGCTCTTATAAGAATCTGAAATCCATCCTGCAAAACGGCCTCGATCAACAGCCCCTCCTCTTTGATCAACTAGAGGAGACTCAGCCTCCCGATCACTCCAATATCCGCGGCAGACAGTACTACGCCGGAAAGGAGGCCGACCATGCTCAATGAACACACTATCGACAAACTCTACGCTATGAAACTCAACGGCATGGCCGAGGCCTTTAAGGAACAGCTCCAACAACCCGATCTCAGCGATCTGTCTTTCGAAGAGCGCTTCTCTCTGCTCGTGGACCGGCAGTGGACCTGGAAAGAGGATCGCCGCATGAAAAGGCTTCTCAGCAACGCCAACCTCAAGATCAACGGCTGTATCGAGGACATCGATTACCGTGCCCCAAGAGGACTCGAAAAATCCGTGATCCTCCAGCTTGCCTCCTGCGATTGGATCCGTCAGGCCCATAATGTCATCATAACCGGTCCCACAGGAGTGGGGAAAACCTATCTCGCCTGCGCCCTGGCCAATAGGGCCTGCCGGATGGGCTTCCCCGCTTTCTACATCAGGATCCCAAAGCTCTTCCAGAGCCTTGCTGTTTCAAGAGTTGATGGTTCGTATCCCAAGATCATGAAAAAGCTCACTAAATCCAAAGTGCTCATCCTTGACGACCTGGGCCTTGCTCCCATGAGCGCCCAAGAGCGACGGGACTTGTTGGAAGTCGTAGAAGATCGTCATGGGCTGGCTTCCACCATCGTTGCAGCCCAGCTCCCTATCGAAAACTGGCACGAGAACATCCGGGATCCAACCATCGCTGACGCTGTACTGGATCGTCTAGTGCACAACGCTTACAAACTCAATCTGAAAGGAGAATCCATGAGAAAATTACGTTCACCCTTGACGAACAACAAAGACTCTGCCAAATAAAAATACCAGCGTCGCTTCGCTCCGATCAGGGGTGGCGATTTGCCCCGGATCAGAGTGGCGTTTTCCTCCGGATTACGGTGGCGATTTGCTTCGGAATCACATGGCGTTTTCACCGGAATAGGCACCCTAGCGAAAGATACTTTTTATTGAGGGAAGGCTGGGAAAAGAGCACCAAAAATGTGCTGAAAATCAGGAGAGATTTCTATCACCAAATTCCATATATTGTGTGGCTGTCAGACGTCCAAGGATTCCAGTATACGTGCCAAATACTGAAATCTGCAAAATTTCCATGATGCATCTGCTAGTTAAAAGCGTTGTTTGCCTTTTTCCATATATCTTGCCACGACACAGGCCCTCACTGCTCGTTAACACCTTGGATTTTGTTCTCATATCACAGCATGGGGAGACGGAGCGATACATGGCAGTAAGACGTAACAAAGTCTGATTTTTCTATTTATATTAGTTGCTTACATTGTTTCAAGAACGTACAGCCGATCTCATGAAGGAAAACCGGCATATTTATGTGAAGGCCTTGGCCGGATCAGTTCAGATCCGAACTTCATTAGTACGCATGAGGAAATTATGATATTAAGAAAATTAGATTAAAAAAATTTGACTTATTTTATTTATTAGATTATTATAAAAAAATTAGTAATAATATTACAAATATGGTGTTTCTTTTCTTCGGGACAACCTCAACAAACAAAAGCAAGAGATTCGCCGGAGATATAATTACGACATCGTGGGAAGCCATTACCTAAATAGCTTTTCGGCTTATTTCAATAACTCAACCCTAAGAAAGGGCGTCCACATGAAGAAACTGCTCAAGATGCCTTAACCATGCTCTCGATGGGACGTTTTTAGTGTGTTGGGTGCTTTTGTAATACCTCAATAAGGCTGCAAAAGGCAGAATATTCTTTTTCTTCCTTCCTCTCAAAGAACGTAATCCTATCATCATGTTTTTAACTTCCAGGTGCATCTTACGATCCGAGCAGCGTCAATTTTATCAGATGGCAGCAGCACTAACAGTAATTTCTGGAACGAAATGGCGTTCATTTTTGGAAGTGGCCCCTGTTTTATGGAATATAGAGGCCTGACATGCTAACTCTTTCAAGAAGTGCGAACCATCTAACACATAGAAATAAAGACAAAGGAGAAATAATGAAGGAAGGTACACGAAATCAATTAGAAGCAAAACTCAAGAAGATGCTTAATGACCTTGATCAGGCAAAGGATAGAGAAGGGAAGGCAGTATCTCAATTTGGTACCGGCAATATTATTCGCCGTAGGAAAGGTGAAAAAGACAAGCGTTTTTCCATTTGCAGAGAACCCGAATTGTGTGCCGAAACGGCGGTATGACGAGACGTGGAAAACCATGGCAAAACGGAAGAATCAAGGAAGCTAGTTCACATAATGTTTTCTATGATTAGAAGGAGATCAGAATGAATATCTACGTAGGCAATCTATCGTATGAAGTGAGCGAAGAGGATCTAAAAGAGGCTTTTCAGGCTTTCGGCACAGTCGAAACCGTCCGGATTGTGACAGACAACTACTCGGGCAGATCAAAAGGATTTGGATTCGTGGAGATGCCCAATAATGCTGAGGCGCAGTCGGCGATCGACGGCCTGAATGATAAAGAGCTTAAAGGTCGAGCGCTAAAAGTCAATACAGCGCGCCCTCGCACTGAAAATCGTCATGGTAGAGGAGGATCCGGTGGAGGGAGAAGAGGCGGAAGACCAGGCGGAGGACGGCGTTTTTAATAAACCGGATCGAAAATCAAGGCCGGCATGTCTCGAATGATCGGTACTGTAGAAATAGTTGTCATCGCACGAGACTTTTTGGGTGGCTTTGTGGAGGAGCGGTGGGATTGGGGATATCTTGCCACGACATACGCCCTCACTGCTCGTTATCACCTTGGATATTATTCTTATACCTCAGGTTTCACTGAGGTCATTATAAATAGCAGATAGTGCAGTTTTGACCGCGGTCCGACCTGTGTATGCAGCGGCACCAATGATTCGCATAGCGTTGGGCATTACCTGGGCCAACGCAGACAGACTTCTGGAATCAGAACACACGCCCGAGAGGCGCATTGTGCTCATTCGTTTCATCCGAAGCGATCGAAAGCTGGGTATCTTTACTGAGAGGTTCGAGGTGCAACGCAATTTGGTCTATTGCTATGTTAAAGCTGAGATAGGCACCTCTCTTCACTCGCTTGAACTCTTTCTGGGTGATGAATTGATCGCCTCCTTTGATTACGAGGTCCCTTCGGGGGATCACGGCTTTTAGATTCAAAGGTGAACGATGCCCTGGCATTTACCAATTAGGTAAGATTGTTAGATTGTGAGATCACTTCTTATTGCCTTCATCCCGAATACAAAACGTAGAGGATTGAAACGCCTGATGATTAACTCATACAAGACTAGAATACCTACAATAGACAAGATACAGATAACCAGGTAGGCAAGAAATAGTCCCAGGTTGGTTTGGAGGATATAAAATCCAATTATGAGGATCACAGTCTGGTGCAAGATGTAAAACGCAAGGCTCCCTTCCGAAAGATAATTCAAAGCTTTGTGGCCGGCAGTCAGGAACCTCATACCAAATCCCAGGAAAGCGATCATCCAGAACCAGACCAGGAATCCCATGGCAACCATCAGGCCTATCCATTTGACTGAATACAATGTCATGCCATGGAAAAAACCAAAAGCGCCAAGCACCTTCAGCGTAATATTTAGCCCAACAGCAGCAAACAGTGACACCACCCAATGGCTTTTTATCGATTTCAGGAATCCCTGATTAGAAAACAGGATGTAACCGAAAACAACCAGGGTCAAGTAAGTTAAGAAATTGGCCCAATCAGCTACCAGGTTTTGGTTGCCGTTCGGATAAGCTCCGCGAAGTGCTGCTTCAATAATTGCAATTGGGATTGCCATCAGGAAAATGCCACCAGGTTTCTGGGCAATCGCGGCCAGGCGATCGATTCTTCTGATACCGGACTCTGAATCCAGATATTTAATAATCAAAACAGAGATCAGGGAAAAACGAAAAGATACGCCAGAAACCAAAGGTGCCCCCACTCGAAATTTCCTTCTGGAAAAGGGCCATTAAAATAGTCAGTGTAAAAGGCAAAAAAGGACTTTTGATAGTCCGGTCCACCGATAAAGTATTGTGCTGCCCACTCAGGCCAGACTCTTCTGACATCGCCAAATAGCCTCAAGTAGGATTGAGGAGGAATAATAACCGCCACCCCAAACAGTAATGGTATAAAAAGCCGTTTAATCCGCTCTATGACAAATTCCTTCCGTGACCGAAATTTAAGAGCAAAATAACTGGACGCGCCTGCCAGTAGAAAAAACAGATGCATATGCCACTGATTGACAATTTTGATGAATTCAATCAGTCCGGGTATCGATTCAACGCTTTTCACGTAAAATGGCCAATCATCGAAAATCCTGGCCGTATGAAAGGGGATCAGCATAAAAACGGCAAACAGTCTGAGCTAATCGATTTCATAATATCGCTTGACACTGGTGGGACCTGATTTCAACATAGTATTCTCCTCTCAAAAATACATCTGTTTTCGGCAGGCCATTCAGGCAGTGTTAAGTCCTCTGCGCTATACTACACTGGTGGTTATCTCTCTTCCATTAACACGTTCTATACTCAATAAGTATGCATTCTGCGCTTAAAAAGCTTGAGCGCCTCGAAAACCAGCAGATAAATACCTGCGGCGCCCATAACGTACAGCCAATCCACAACGTGGACGGCACCGAAGCTCAAGAAATCGCTCAAGTAAGGGCCATAGATCGCAAAGAAAATTATTACAGTGGAGACCAAGATCGAATACAGCAATATTTTGTTCGTGAAAAAATTGCGATTGAATATGGAACTGCGTTCAGATCTTCTCTGCAGAATGTTGACGAACTGACAGAATACAATGGTGGTGTAGCTCAAGGTGGTAGCCTTGAAATAATCCAGACTGTGCAAGCTGTCCACGGTCAGGGTTATGCCTTCCCTTTCCATGTATAGAAAAAAATTGAGAAAGGCCAAGCCGCCGATCAGGGCGCCCAAGAGGGCGATTTCCACCCCGCTCCGAATGTTCAGCATGTATTGACCGGGCTTCCTTGGCCGCGTGGTCATCACGTCCTTGTTCGGGGGATCGAAGGTCAAAAAGGTGAGAGGAGCTAATTCGGCCAGCAGGTCCACGGCCAGGATTTGGCCGGCCAGTATGGGTATGGGATAACCCCACATGGCAGCAGTTAAGAGGCCTAACAAAACCAGGATCAGCTCCCCCACGTTGGTGGTCAGGGAGGCGAATATGGTTTTTTTCAGGTTACTATAGATGGTCCTTCCTCCTTGGATTGCGTGGAACAGGGTGGAGAAGTTGTCATCCAAAAGCACCAGCCGCGCAGCCTCCTTCGCCACATCATTGCCCCGCTGGCCCATGGCAACGCCGATGTGAGCCCTCTTTAAAGCAGGAGCATCATTGACACCGTCGCCGGTTACTGCCACGATCTCTCCCTGCTCCTCCAGTACCTGCACGATACGCAGTTTGTCCTCCGGGTCCACCCTAGCGAAGATAGCCGACCGCTTTTCCTTTAAAAGCTTCTTCAGACTGTCGTCATCCATCTGCTTGAGCTCAGTGCCTATGATAACCGAGGCGTCTTCACCGGAGTTGTGTAGCCCGATCTCTCGACCCACCGCCAAGGCGGTGTCAGGGTGGTCCCCAGTTATGATGAAGATCCTGATGTGTGCCGCCCGAGCGTCAGCGATGGCCTCTTTGACCCCCTCCTTGGGCGGGTCGATCATGGCCATCAAGCCCAGGAACACGATGTCCTGCTCCACTTCCTCCCGCGTGAACTCCTCCTCTTGCGGTGCCAGCCGCCGGTAGCCGATGGCTAAGACCCGCATTCCGTTGCGGGAATACTCCTCGTTCAAGTCGTTGATCTCCTGCTTCTGCTGATCGGTGAAGGGAACCTCTTCGCCATCCTTGTACAGGCGGGTGGCTATGGAGAGAATGCTGGCAGTGGATCCCTTGACCGCCAGCCTAAGCTTCCCCCCGAAACGCCGCACCGAGCTCATCCTCATCAACTCCGAGTTGAAAGAAAACTCCTGCAGCTCCGGGTTTTCTTTGTCCTCCTGGGGAGAGCGCGTACTGAGTTTTGTTGATAAGGTTATGAGTGCGGCCTCGGTGGGGTCCCCGACCGGATACCAGAAGTCGTGTTCCTGGTCCGGCTCATGTATCTCCGCATTGGAGGACATGGTGGCTGCGTCCATGATTACTTCAATCCGGTCTATGTGCTCTTGGCTGAGCTGATTTCCCTCCTCGTCAAGCACCTCACCCTTGGGCTCATAGCCGATTCCGCTGATGTTGTATTTTTTGCCGTTGAACCATAGCGACTGAACCGTCATCTCGTTCTGGGTCAAGGTCCCGGTCTTGTCAGTGCAGATGACAGTGGTAGAGCCCAGGGTTTCCACGGATGGCAGATCCTTGACCACCGCATTCCTGTCGGCCAGCATATTGCTCCCGGTGGTGAGGGCCACTGTGACCTGAGCCGGCAGGGCCTGGGGCACCATGGCCATGGCCACGCCCAAGGCATAGACCAGGCTCATGTACAGAGAAAACTCCTGGGCCAGGCCAAGGATAAAGAGCCCCACGCTGATAATGACCACAGTGACGGTCAGCTGGTTGGCCAGGCGCCCAAGTTCCTTCTGCAGAGGAGTTTCGATTTCGCCCGCTTCTTCGGTCATGCCCGCTATCTTGCCGGTCTCGGTCTGCATTCCGGTGGACACCACCACCCCGGTGGCGCTACCATTGGCCACAGCTGTGCCGGCGTAGGCCATGTTGACCCGGTCGCCCAGGGCAACGTCACCCTTGATGGCGTCCGGTTTCTTTTCCTGGGGCACCGATTCTCCGGTCAAGGCGAAGTCGTTGGTTTTCAAGCCGTTAATGGTGATAAGGCGCAGGTCGGCTGGCAGCTTGTCCCCTGCCTCGATCTGCACGATGTCGCCTGGAACAAGGTTCTCCTGGTAGATTTCCACCAACTTCCCGTCCCGCATCACCTTAGCCGGGGATTTGATGAGGGTCTTCAACTTGTCGATGATCTTGCCGGCCTTGCGTTCGTGCAAAAAGCCGATTACGGCGTTGACCAGGACGATGATGAAGATGATCGACCCGTCTCTATAGTTGCCGATGAAAAATGATATAAACCCGCCCAGGATCAGGATAAAGATGAGCAGTTCCTTGAACTGGGCAAGAAAGACCAGCCACATAGGGACCCGGATCTTGGCCTGAAGCTGGTTCTTGCCATATTTTTGTAGTCGCTGCTTGGCCTCAGCCGTCGATAACCCTTCCTCGCGGGTGTTCATAGCCTCGATAGATTCACCTGCCTCCATCTGATAAGGCGCCTTGTCGTTGGGCATAGGACTCTCTCTTGAATGAATTCTTGGATTAAGAAAAACTAACTGATTTGTTCCGGCTGCCGATGGAAAAATAATGCCGCTATTGGGGAGCTGCCCTTGGGGCCTGCCCCCATTGACTGGGCCATTTGAAGAGTTAGAATCCCTATAATATGAGGGGCCACATGGTTAAGATCTCCCCGCTGTATCCTACGATTTTATGAAAGCACGAGTATGCCTCTAGAGTCAAGGTTGCGATGGACTTGACGGAGTCCGGCTGTTGACTTGCGCGACACTCGTACTCTTGTATTGCGGGAACCAGTGTAGCAGTGTAGAAAAGTGTAGAAAAGGGTCAGCCCGTGACATTTGACAAGACTGTCACGTGTCAACGGGCTGTTGCCCAAAGTCTCCTCGAAGGACAAGTTTCTGGGAAACCAACCGAGCAAAGAGTCCTTCAAATGGGATTTTCACACAATGCCTCGT
>JARRNM010000090.1:0-22793 GCA_037384945.1 Deltaproteobacteria bacterium | reverse complement strand
GATACGGAAATTTCAAGGCGAGAGTCTTAGCAAAGACCGCTCCGAGCGGAGGATCCGGCGGGCGGAGGAAAGGGAGCTCCCTCCTGGGGAACATTTGGCTGGTGCTGATGCTGACATCCTTGCTCGCCTGCTCCCCGACTTCAGTCGGTGGAAAGAACGGAGGGGAGCAAGGGGGAAATGTGCTGCGCGCCACCTTGGATAACGGCCTCCGGGTGGTCATAGTCCACAACTCTTTGGCTCCGGTGGTAACCACGGTAGTCAACTACCTGGTGGGCTCGAACGAAGCACCGCCAGGGTTCCCCGGCACGGCCCATGCTCAGGAACATATGATGTTCCGGGGCAGCCCTGGCCTGTCGGCGAACCAACTGGCTGATATCACTGCGGCCATGGGTGGCATGTTCGATGCCGACACCCAACAGACGGTGACCCAGTATTTTTTCGCCGTTCCGGCTGAGGACCTGGACGCGGCCTTGCACATTGAGGCCATCCGCATGGGCGGTGTTCTCGACAGCGAAAAATTGTGGCAGGAGGAACGGGGAGCTATCGAGCAGGAAGTGGCTCAGGACCTGTCCAACCCTGAGTACATTTTCTACACCAAACTTCTGGCAACCATGTTCAGGGGAACGGTCTACGCCCATGACGCTCTGGGGACAAAACCCTCCTTCGACCAAACCACCGGCGCCCTGCTCAAGAAATTTTATGATACCTGGTATGCGCCCAACAACGCCGTTCTGGTCATTGTCGGCGACATCAAACCTCAGGAAACATTGGCTGAGGTCAAAAAACTCTTTGACCACATCCCTGCGAGGAAATTGCCCCCACGGAACCAGGTGCACCTGGAGCCAGTGAAACCCGAAAGTTTCGAACTCAAAACCGACCTGCCCGTTGGCCTGGCGGTCATATCTTTTCGCACTCCAGGCTACGAAAACCCGGACTATGCTGCGGTCCAGGTACTGGCCGACGTGCTGAGCAGCGAGCGAGGCAAGCTCTACGCACTGGTCCCCGATGGAAAGGCGCTCTTTGCCGAATTCGACCTGGACACCCTGCCCAAAGCGGGCATTGGTCAGGCTATAGCAGGCTTTCCCAAAGGGGCTGATGCTGAACAGCTGGTGAAAAAGGTTCAAACAATCCTGACAGAGGTGGCAACCGACGGGATCCCTGCCGACCTGGTGGAAGCTGCCAAGCGGCGCAGGGTGGCGGACGCCGAATTCCAGAAAAATTCGGTGTTCGGTCTGGCCATGGCCTGGTCAAAGGCCCTGGCAGTGGAGGGACGGCAATCTCCGCAAGAGAACGTAAAGGCTATAGAGCAGGTGTCGGTAAGGGAGGTAAACCAGGTGGCCCGGAAATACCTGGACCTGGATCATGGGGTGGTGGCAATTCTGAGACCCCGGCCCACGGGTAACCCCATAGCCTCCAAAGGATTCGGCGGTACCGAGTCTTTCATCCCTGAAAAGACCAGAGAGGTCAAACTGCCGGAGTGGGCGGAAAAGGCCCTGCGTCGGCTTTCCATTCCGGCCTCCGTAGTGCACCCCGTGGTTACTACCCTGCCCAATGGAATCAAGCTCATCGTCCAACCGGAGGATGTGAGCAACACGGTCAACGTCTACGGTCACATTGAAAATAACCCCGATTTACAGACGGCCAAAGGTCAGGAAGGGGTGGACCAGGTGCTGGATCAATTGTTCTCTTACGGTACCACCTCCCTGGACAGGTTGGCCTTCCAGAAGGGGCTGGACAGCATCGCAGCCAATGTGTCAGCAGGGACCGACTTCTCCCTGAAAGTTCTGGCCGATCACTTTGAGCGAGGCCTGAGCCTTCTGGCTGACAACGAGCTCCATCCAAGATTGCAGGAGAAGGATTTCACTACTGTTCAGCACCAGGTAGCCGCCACCACAACAGGCAGGCTCCGGAGTCCCGGTTATCTGGTGGACCGCGCCGTAAAAATGGGGCTCTTTCCCAAGGGAGATCCGACTCAGCGCCAGGCAACGGCGGCCACCGTGTCTTCCTTGACACTCCAGGATGTAAAAGATTACTATCAAAAGGTCTTCCGACCAGACCTCACCACCATTGTAGTTATTGGTAGGGTGACGCCGGAAAAGGCGAAAGCAGCGGTAGAGAAACACTTTGGCACCTGGAGGGCTGTGGGGCTTAAGCCCAACGTCCTGCTCCCCCCTGTGCCTGACAACAAACCCTCCACTACCGCAGTGGACGACCCGAGCCGGGTGCAGGACAAGGTGACCCTCGCGGAAACCCTGGGACTGACGCGCTCAAACCCGGACTACTATGCTTTGGAGTTGGGCAATCATGTTTTGGGCGGGGGTTTCTATGCCACCAGATTGTATCAGGATCTGCGGGAGAAGAGGGGGCTGGTGTACTACGTATCTTCATCTTTCCATGTGGGCAGAACACGGGCCATCTATGAGGTGAAGTACGGTTGCGATTCCCCCAATGTTTCCACGGCGCGCGCTATCATCCATGGGGATCTTAAGGATATGCAGAGCTCGTTGGTGCCTGACGAACAGTTGCGCCAGGCCAAGGCCATGCTCCTCAGGGAGATCCCCCTGTCCGAGTCGAGCATCGAGAGCATCGCCGAGGCCAAGTGGGTCCGCCCGGCTGATCTGATCCAGGTGACTCAGGGACCTAGTCCGGAGTGAGATGCACGTTTCCAGTTCAGTTACCGTGTGTCAGGGAGGAGGCTTCCAGGAGTTTCCCCAGAAATACTCCTGTTACACTGGCCACGGGGAAGCTACTCCACAACGCGCATGATTCGCTCCATTTATTGGCAGGATTCCTGGCGAGTGAGCACCATATCTTCATGCTGGCCCCCGCAAGGCTGAGAGAGTGAAGATCGGTTGCTCAGATGTTCGTTGTTTCGCAGCTTCCCCTTTTGGGCTTTGCTGAGGTCTCTTCCTGACGAGGAGGTGACAGGGGAAGCTCTGGAGCAGAGGGCATCTGGAGCATCCGTTTGGTACCACCCAACGGAGTTCCGTACTCTCAGGGTTGCACCCCGGTAAGATGATCCTTGCCACGAAGACGAAGACTTGGATTATAAGAAGGGTAGCGACTATGCGCTCTGCAGAAGAGGTTTCCCTGTCTTAGGGCAAAGGCGGCTGGCCACAGCTGGGCTAGAAGTGGTTCCGCCGCAAGCGGATGAGCCCCTGGCCTCCGGCCCACAGGGAGCTACGCTCTCTCCGAGTCGGAGACTCTCAAGAGTCGGAGACCGGAGGGAACGACAGCAGAGACATCAGCTAGGCCATTTTCATTTACTCACAAATGTAAGTTGGCTACTGGACAGAGGTTACAAGAATGGCCCATTTATTTTTGGGGAAACTCCTGGGAGACTTCCTTTTGACCTTCTTCACGCTCCTGGGCACGCCCATCTTCATGGTTTTCCGAGATTAATTCATGAAACACACGGGCTAGTAACTGTGAAAACAGGTCGACTCCTCAGGCTGCTGGCCATAATGGTGCTGGTTATGGCCCTAGCCTCCAAGGTGGCCGCAGGCTCGGAAAACACGGCGGGAGAAACCGCGCCCGGAGTGACGGATGGCCAAGCCGAGAGTGCAGCGAAGACGGCAGCCGCAGACTGGGATGGTTTCCGTTCAAGCCTAAAAGCGAGGGGCATTAGTTTCAACCTAGGCTACACCGGAGAAGTCTTCCGCGGCTTTGACCTTGCTGACCAAGGGGGCACAGAGTACCGGGGCATGGTTAACCTGTACTTTGCCCTGGATACGGAGAAGATGGGGCTCTGGCCCGACGGTGAACTCTTCCTCGACGCCCAGAACGGGCATGGTCGGGGACTCTCCCTGAGCCCCGGCGGTGTTGACCTGCCCATCAGCAACATAGACGCCGAAGACTACACCCAGATTTACGAGTATGGAATCATCCAGAAATTCCTGGATGGGATGGTGCAGTTCAGGCTAGGCAAACAGGACCTCAACAACATCTTTTCAGTAAACGACTTTGGCGGCAATTTTATCTACCCATCCTTTACCCTGATCCCCACCATTCCCATGCCCACCTTCCCGGCTCCTGCACTAGGTGCCGCCGCCTTCGCCAAGCCGCTGCCCTGGTTCTCCTTTGGCGCGGGATTCTATGACGGTGGACCAAAGGTCGAGAGCCTTGGTTTCGACACTGCCTTTGACGGCAAGGGAGGATATTTCTCCATTTTCGAACCGGTATGGACACCGGGGTTTGGGGAGGACGGGGCATATCAAGGCAACTACCGCTTGGGCTTCTGGTACCATAGCGGTAATTTTGCCGCTACCCAGCCCGATCACCGCCAATTCTCCGACAACTACGGCTTTTACCTGATGTTCGACCAGCTGGTCTACCAGCCGGGCAACGACGACGATCGGGGTATTGGAGTCTTTTTCCAGTTCGGCTGGGCGCCGAAAGACAGAAATCCGGTGACTCACTATCTGGGTGGTGGTTTTTCCTGGAAGGGTTTCCTGCCCGGACGTGAGCACGACAGCCTTGCCGTGGGCATCGGACACTCCCGTCTTGTGGGGAGCCAACCCCCGGGAAAAAAGATCAACCTGACCAACGTCGAGCTGTTCTATATGGCTCAATTGACATCCTGGTTGAGCCTGCAACCGGACATCCAGTACTTTGACAACCCTGCTGTGGGCAAATCAAACGGCTGGGCCCTGGGTCTGCGCTGGCTTTTCTACTTTTGATCCAACTCTCCCAGACCTCAAGAGCCCTGGCGGAGCTAACCTGAGAACCGTTTAAATATTTTTGGGGAAACTCCCGGGGAGGTCTCGCTTGAAGACATGGAAGGGATCGTGGTCAAAATGGTAAAGCTTGGCGACCTCTAATTCCAGCTTTCCTAGCAGCCGCAATTTATGAGCGGTGACAGCAGCCAGCGTTCCCAGGACCGGTCCCACCCAGTAAACCCACCAACCTTGCCATTCCCAGGCAACCACCGCCGGTCCCAGGCTGCGGGCAGGATTGGTGCTGGTTCCCGAGACAGGGGCTTCCAGAAAAACCATGAGTCCATAAAGGAAAGGAAAAAGCAAAGGGGTGAAGCCTTTTAACCGTTTGTGGCTGATAAAAAAGAACAGTCCCACGATCAGGCAAAAGGTGGTGATCACTTCTCCCAGGGCCGCCTGCCACGCACCGTATCCGGACCCCGGAAAAGTAGCGCCATATTCGACACTGGCGCCAATTCTTCCCCAGAAGAGTAAGGGAAGCGCACCGACAATTGCTCCGATCAGCTGAGCAACAATGTAACCAAAGGCGTGCTCCTTACTCATTTTCCCGCACATCCAGAAGGCCAAGGACACTACCGGATTAATGTGGGCCCCGCTGTTCTTGCCAACGGCTGAAAGGGCGATGAGTCCGCCCGTGGATCCGAAGAGAAAACCGGTGAGCAACCGGCGCAGGCCGGGATCGGGTATCCAGTTGACAATTGGACTTCCGCTGCCGAAATCAAGTATGACAAATGATAATCCGAAGAGAATGAGTAATGCAGTACCGAGGAATTCATAGAAAAAAAGCTGTCTTGGAACTTTCATAAGTTTTGCTGTTTAAATATAAACAATGATTTACTACTTTCAGATCAGGACCCGTGGTCGGGCCAAGCCACAGATTCAATAAGGTGTAAGCAGTGAAGGCTCAACTTTTCCTTCTTTATATTTCCTCGAAGTGCAGGAGATGGAAACTGCCAGCTTCCAGGGCGACATACAGTCCCGATCATCGCATTTCGTCACCGCTTCTTTGGCAAATCTCCCCACTGAACAGGTCGATCGGCCGCCATGCCCGCCTCCCGGCCAGGTCGTCACAGTCGTATTTCTCAAGACCTAGCCCGGATGTTTCATGAACTGGTGTCACGAGACCGCGAAGATGGGAAGGCCACCGGGCAACCGCATGGTGTTGGACCCGAGGCATACCTTAATGGTATGTCGCAGGGACCGACACCCGAGGACGCACGGAAGGCCGGCCATATCCGTGGTCGTAGTAGCCAATTCATGAAACATCCGGGCTAGAGGGTTAACTCAGCGAACCAATCAGATTGTACGGTTGGAGATCGGTCCAGTCAAGAAATCCTGCCTGGCAAAAGCGATTTTTCGGCTTTTCCGCACTTCTTCCTGAAAACTTACGTAGTATTAATGCAAAAAATACACAATGGATCTTATGTTTTTCGCGGGCCCATTGTATTAATTAGAAAAAATCTTCCATTTTTCTCACCGGGAAGGGAGGGCTTGAAAGATGACAGCAGCATCAAAGGAAACAGCCGGTATCCTGGCGGGGCAGCGCGCCCTGGTGACCGGAGCCAACAGCGGCATCGGAGAAGCTGTTGCCAAAGGGCTGGCAGCGGCCGGCGCCTCGGTGGTGGTCAACTACGTCACCAACGAGGATGGTGCTCGCCAGGTGGTAAAAGACATCGAGGCCGCCGGCGGGAGGGCCATGGCCATCTATGCCGACGTGAGCAAGGAAGATCAGGTGCAGGCCATGTTCAGGGAGATGTTCGAGGTCTACGGCAGTATCGACATCCTGGTCAATAATGCCGGCCTGCAAAGGGATGCTCCATTTCAGGATATGACATTGGAGCAGTGGAATTTTGTTTTGTCGGTGAACCTCACCGGCCAGTTTCTCTGCGCCCGGGAGGCGGTCCGCGAGTTTATCCGGCGGGGGGTGGTGCCCCAGTTGTCCAGGGCGGCGGGCAAGATCATCTGCATGTCCTCCGTGCACCAGGCTATCCCCTGGGCTCATCATGCCAATTATGCAGCCTCCAAGGGAGGTATCATGATGCTGATGCAGACAATGGCCCAAGAACTGGCCGGGCATCGTATCCGGGTGAATTCCATTGCCCCCGGGGCCATCAAAACCCCGATCAATAAATCTGCCTGGGAAACCCCGGAAGCCGCAAAGGAACTGTTGAAACTCATTCCCTACGACCGCATCGGGGAGACTACCGACATCGCCCGGGCGGCGGTTTGGTTGGCCTCGGACCAATCGGACTATGTCACCGGCACTACGCTGTTTGTCGACGGCGGCATGATGCTCTATCCGGGATTTCGCACAGGGGGCTAAGAAGTCCATGGGCAAGGAAAGGTTGACTGCCGAAGAGAAGCGTCTGGAGGAGAATCGCAGGAGAATAGCCCACTGGCGCCGCTGGGGTCCCTATCTCAGTGAGCGGCAATGGGGCACGGTGCGCGAGGATTACAGCCCCCATGGGAGTGCCTGGGATTACTTCACCCATGACCAGGCCCGCTCGCGGGCCTATCGCTGGGGCGAGGACGGCCTGGCAGGCATTTCCGACAATCATCAACGGCTCTGTTTTGCCGTTACGGTCTGGAATGGGCGGGATGCCATCGTCAAGGAAAGAGCTTTCGGCTTGACCGGCGAGGAAGGCAACCACGGGGAGGATGTCAAGGAATATTACTTCTATCTGGACAACACTCCCAGTCACGCCTATATGAAATATCTCTATAAATACCCCCAGCAACCCTATCCCTACGAGCTGCTGGTTGAAGAAAACCGCCGCCGGAGCCGCCAGGATTTCGAGTTCGAGCTGCTAGATACAGGCGTATTCGACGGCCGGCGCTACTTCGATGTTTTCGTTGAATATGCCAAAGTTTCCCCCGAGGACATCCTGATCAAAATCAGTGCAGTCAACCGCGGACCCGAAAAGGCTCAGTTGCATCTTTTGCCGACCCTCTGGTTTCGCAACACCTGGTCATGGTACCCCCATTCCACCAAACCTTCCCTGAGGCTGATCGAATCCGGCAACTCCATCAGTGTCCTGGAAGCCTCCCACCCCGAATTAGGCCGTCGCTGGCTGTACTGCGAAGGACCGGTGGAGGTCCTCTTTGTGGAAAATGAGACCAACAACCGCAGATTGTTCGGCAGCGCCAATGGTTGTGATTATACCAAGGACGGCCTCGGCGACTTTATCGTTCAGGGCCGCAAGGAGGCGGTAAATCCGGCTAAAACCGGAACAAAAGCCGCTGGCCATTACCTGCTGGAGATCGGTGCCGGCAAGAGTTGCACCGTCCGCTTGCGCCTCAGCGATTCTAAAGATTTACCCCAGCCTTTCGGCGATCAATTTGAAACCGTTCTGGCCCAACGAAAGGAGGAAGCCGATGCCTTTTATAAGCGCATCTGCCCTTTTCCCCTCACCGAGGACCTTCGCTGGATACAACGGCAGGCCTTCGCCGGCATGCTGTGGAATAAGCAGTACTATAACTACGTGGTCAATGATTGGCTGAACGGCGACCCCGCCGGTCCGTCGCCGTCTCCGGAACGTAGAGAGGGTCGCAATCACAAATGGCTCCATATCCATAGCGAGGACATTCTCTCCATGCCCGACAAGTGGGAATATCCCTGGTTTGCCGCCTGGGATCTGGCCTTTCATACCATCCCCCTGGCCATGATTGACCCCGAGTTTGCCAAGCATCAGCTCCTTCGGCTCACCCGGGAATGGTACATGCATCCCAACGGTCAACTGCCGGCCTATGAGTGGGCCTTTGACGACGTCAACCCTCCGGTGCATGCCTGGGCGGCCTGGCGGGTCTACAAAATCGAGCAGAAAATTCATGGCCGCAAGGACATGCTCTTTCTGAGGCGTGTCTTCCAGAAGTTGCTGCTGAATTTTACCTGGTGGGTCAACCGCAAAGATGCCACAGGAAACAATGTGTTTGAAGGGGGTTTCCTCGGGCTGGACAACATCGGTATATTTGATCGCAGTGCGCCCGTACCAACCGGGGGCTACCTGGAACAGGCGGACGGCACCAGTTGGATGGGTATGTTCTGCTTGAATATGTTGACCATTGCTCTGGAGCTGACCCGGGAGGACCCCGCTTACGAAGACATTGCCTGCAAATTCTTTGAACATTTCATTTACATTGCCGATGCCATCAACGGCCTCGGTCCGGTGGGACAAGGGTTGTGGAATGAAGAAGACGGGCTCTATTTTGACGTCATCCGTCTGCCCGGCGGCCGTTGCATCGCCATGAAAATCCATTCCTTGGTGGGCTTGATTCCCCTGTTGGCCGTGGAGACCATCGATCCCCAAATTCTCGAGGACCTGCCGGAATTCAACCGTCGCTTTGAATGGTTCATCCGGAATCGGCCCGACCTGATCTGTGACTGTGCCAGCATGGTCAAAACAGGCGTCGGCGGCAGAAGGCTCCTTTCCATTGTGGACGAGCACAAACTGAGAAAAATTTTGGCCAACATGCTGGATGAGATGCGTTTTTTGGGACCCTGTGGGATCCGGTCGCTATCCAAAGTTCATGCGAATCATCCCTTTGTCTTTGAGGTCGGCAGAAAAAGCTACCGGCTGGATTACGAGCCGGCCGAATCAACCACGGATCTGTTTGGCGGTAACTCGAACTGGCGCGGCCCGGTGTGGTTTCCCATCAATTTCTTGCTCATCGAGACGCTGCAAAAATTTCATTATTATCTGGGGGACGATTTCAAGGTGGAATGTCCCCTCGGCTCAGGCCGCGAAATGACCTTGTGGGAGGTGTCCGGTGAGTTATCAAACCGGTTAATCCGAATATTTCTGAAAGACTCCACCGGTCGTCGTCCTCTTTACGGAGGCACGGAGCAGATTCACCAAGACCCCCATTGGCGCGGTCTCGTCGTCTTCCATGAATATTACCATGGTGATAATGGAGCCGGTTTGGGAGCCAGCCACCAAACCGGCTGGACCGGCCTGGTGGCGAAACTGATTCAACAGTTCGGCGAGTATCACCTGCAGGGGAAAGCTCCAGCCCTGAGGGGAAAGAAACCTGAATCGAAGGCGCAAGAGGTTAATCATTGAATGATCAGGTTTGCTCTGAGCGCAGTTCCGTGGCGGACACTCGCGGAGTTTTACTCAGTAAAGTACCTTTTACTCGACCGGGCAAACCGGCACGGTAATAACCGGCACCGGTGAATTTTTGACCACCTTGTCGGCCACGCTGCCGAAGGGAAAAGAACCTGTTCCACCGCAGGAGGCCATTACCACCATGTCGATGTTTTCCCGCTCGATCAGCTTGAGGATTTCCCTGGCAGGATCACCTGAGCTCACGTGTCGCACGTACATTGGGCAACCTTGCAGGTGCTTTTCACAAATCTGGTTGAGATGCTTCTCGGCTTGCTTGTTCTGCCAAACAGCTATTTTATCGAGATGCTCTTGGTCGAATTCACCATACCAGGGCTCATGGTGGGCCAGTTCCTGAATCACATAGAGGACGTGAACTTCACATCCGTATTTCTCGATCAGAGATTGCACTTGTGACAGAGCCCTTCCCGCATTTTCAGAAAAGTCCGTAGGCCAAAGTAGCTTGTTCACTTCCATGATTTCATCTCCTTCTCCAATTATTCAGAACTTCCACTGATCATACTCCCCCTCGATTAGGGCATAGTATCATATAATTTTCGGCTCAATAAGTAACTGAGACCAGATGGAATTTTTGCCAGGACTAGGAGGTCTCCCCTGCTTTGAGTTTTCAACCATGTTTCCCGCCAGGTCCCTCTGGAAAGGGTTTGGACCGGAGAACTCGCCTTGACTTCAATTTATTTAATATTAACTTAACAAAAAAGACGAATCGACAAAATTCGATGAAAGGGGTTTTGAAAAATGGATAGAAAGCATTGCCTTGACGAAAGGCTGGTGGATATTGTCTGCGGCGTTGTTTTCTTGCTGTTGGCTCTTTTTATGGTAGCTATGGGAGTTACCTTTCTCCCGGTGATCGGCTTGGTCCTTGCAATTCCGGTTCTCTTTATGTCCTGGTCTTTTTTGAGTGCACCTCCCCCCAGACGGTGCCTTCAGCCATAAGCCACATAGCTGAGCATCGTGGATAGGTTTCAGGGCTTCTCGAACCGTGCTGCCCAGAGGCGCGGGGTACACATTCTTGCAAGGACTGCCATCTCCATGGTCGCAGTAGGCCATTCATGAAACATCCGGGCTAGGCCTGAGGTCAGGAGGCTCAGTGGGCTTCCCTGCCATTAAGTCAAGCGGCCGCTGGATCGAAAACTATCCAGACTCTGCTTTTCGATGAGAACCACTGCCCCCTTTCCCTTAACGGCTGTAAGATCACCCCGTTCCACAAGCTGGTAGACGATTTTGCGGCCCACCCCGAGATATCTTGCAGCTTCTCCAATGGGCAACAAGGGCGGTGTTACATATTGGTTTTCATGCGAAGTCATTGAAAATATTCCTCCTCCACGGAAGTTCGCCGCAGATGGCATTCCCATGAAAATAGGTGACGTCGGTGAAGCTTTGAGTCATCCCCCATCGTTTAGCCCGGATATTTCATGAATAACTTGCTGCGACCACGGATATGGCCATCCTTCTCTCCGAGCTGTAGGCTCTCCGAGCCGGAAGCCTGGCGTCCTCGGGTGTCGCACCCTGGGACGTACCATTCAGGTACGCCTCGGCTTCGATTTTGGATTTCGGATCTCGGATTTGGCTACAATTGATGATATCGAACTCAACAGTTCAGATTTCACCATGTGCTCTCAGTCTCTCACAAGCTATTACGCAATTTTCAATCCACATTCCGCAATCGTCTACCCGGTGGGAAGTCCATCTTCATGGTCCCGCGACAGCAATTCGTGAAACATCCGGGCTAGGGAACGGGATGAAATTATTCGTTTCCTCTTCACAAAATACATAGTAACATTTATCCTCCTCCCGGAGGACCCTTCAGTCGAAGAACCTCCTCCGGAACCGTACGGCGTTGTACGACCATTGAACTTCCCTTATTTTTATGCCAAAAAGCAGCTAAGCTGTGAAGTATAGTATAAACTGACCTCCGGGATGCAAATGGTACAATCAAAATGGAGCAAACTTGTCAGGTCCATTGGCGTCAATCGCGCGGTTTTTGCCCTTTCCATCGCCCGCATGGCGGACGCGATGGGAAATAGCATCCTGTTTATCGTCATTCCTCTGTACGTGGCCAAATTACCGGAGATTTACTTCCATCTTCCACTGCCGGTCCTGGTGGGCATCCTCATCTCGCTGTATGGTTTTGTTAATTCTGCCCTTCAGCCTCTGATGGGAGCACTGTCTGATCGAGTCGGTAGCCGCAAAGTGCTCATTCAGGTGGGTTTGGCCCTGGTTGGTACAGGGACGCTGACCTTTATTTTTGCGCAGCGCTTCGTTGACTTGCTTTTTCTGCGCACCCTGCAGGGAGTAGGGGTCGCCATAACCATTCCTGCCTCCTTGGCACTTATGGCTCTGATTACGGAAAAGGAAACACGGGGCGGGTCCATGGGGTTTTACAGCACCATGCGAATGACGGGTTTCGCCATGGGTCCACCCATTGGTGGCTTTCTTCAAGTCCACTTTGGGTTTAATGCCGCTTTCTACGCAGGGGCGGGATTCAGTTTCCTGGCGATGCTGCTCATTCAACTGTGGGTGCACGATGTGCCGGTGTCCGAGGAGGTTAAAGTTGCGAGAAGATTTAAGATCATTGACCGCTCCCTACTCAGTGCGGGCATCTTGAGCGCAGCCCTGGCAACCTTTGTAATGGCCAATGGTTTTTCCATGGTGACCACCCTGGAAAATGAATTTAATTCTCGCCTGGACATGACCGCAATCGGTTTCGGCATTGCCTTCAGTGTGCTCATGGTTGGTCGCCTGGTATTTCAAATCCCACTGGGACGATTGTCCGATTTTGTCGGCAGGAAGCCACTGGTGGTCGTGGGTCTTCTGTTGATGGCTCCTGCCACTGCCTTGTTGGGAGAGGTTACCGACATGAATCAGCTGGTACTAACCCGGTTGTTCCAGGGAGTTGCCTCTGCCTGCATAGCCGCACCTGCTTTTGCCGTGGTTGCTGACTTGTCGCAGTCGGGCGGGGAAGGCCGTCAAATGAGTGTGATTACCATGGGATTTGGTTTGGGGCTTGCCGCGGGTCCTTTGCTCGCCGGTCTTTTGGCCGTGCTCTTTTTCGAATTGCCTTTCCTGGTAGGCGGGTTAATGTCCTTGGCCGCGGCCCTGATAGTGTTGCGTTACATGCCGGAGACGGTGGAGAGAAAGGCCCTCTTTCCCCAGAAGCGGTTTGAGGAAAAAGAAAAAAGATGAAAAGATTCAAACTAACTCCCCACCCCCGGGTACAGAACCCCCGTGAAAGTCTTTCGAGCAACCAGGTAGGTCACACTCGGTCTTTTCCTACTCCTTAACGGAAATTCTGCTACCTCCATAAAAATCATAACTCGAGTTTCCCGTCCCCCTGGATTTCCGCTTGCGCGGGAATGACATGATGACCTAACTCACCGTCATTCCAGCGAAGCTTGTCCTGGACCGAGATCGGAAAGCAGGAATCCAGGAAACGTTACTCGAGTAGATTTGTCTAAAACGGAGCGTAGACAATCCGGTGACAGTACAACCGTTCAAGTATTGGAGTCAGACTATTCCCTAGAGCAGGCGGAGCGAAAGTAGATTCATAATCTATTCAGGAGTTTCCCCAAAAATAAGTGGACCATTCTTGTAACCTCTGTTCAGCAGCCAGTTTACATTGTGACTAAATGAAAATGGATTGGCTGATGTCTCTTCTGTCGTTCCAGGGGCTCACAGTCTGGCCACTTCTAGCCCAGCTGTGGCCAGCCGCCTTCGCCCCAAGACAGGGAAAGCTCTTCTGCAGGGCGCATAGTCGCTGCCCTTCTCATAATCAAAGGCTTCGTCTTTGTGGAAAGGTTCATCTTACCGGGGTGCTACCCTGAAAGTGCGGAACTCCATTGGGGGGTACCAAGCGGATGCTCCAGATGCGCTCTGCTCCAGAGCTCCCCCTGTCAGCTCCTCTTCAGGACGAGACATCAGCAAAGGCCAAAAGGGGGAGCTGCGAAACAACGAGCATCTGAGCAACCGATCTTCACTCTCTCAACCTTGCGAGGGGTTCCATGAAGATATGGCGCTGACTAAACAGGAATCCTGCCAATTGATGGTGCGAATCATGCCCGTTGTGGAGTAGCTTCCCCGTGGCCCGTGTTTCTAAAATATTTTTGGGGAAACTCCTGTTCACTGAGCGTTGAGCAGCGAAACCCTTGGTGATTGCCTCAGGCGAAGCGGCCAACGCTTACCCCGGGCGCTACTGCAGCCACCTTGGCGACGGGAAGCTGGTATTGGTGGCAACAACAGGGGGAAGGGACCGGGGTCATTCGTTCAATAAATTCTTGACGCAGGCTTTCAGATCTTTGATTTTAATCGGCTTGGGAAAAAAGTCGTCCACCTTTTTCCGCAGTGCCTCTATGGCAGCGTCCATACTGGCAAAGGCGGTAATCATGATAACCTTGGTTTCCGGTGAGCCCGCCTTTATCGTTTCCAGGACCTGCATGCCGTCGATATTTTTCATCTTCAGATCGGTAATGACCACGGCAAACTTCTCTTCTTCCAGTCTGGCAAGTGCGGGTTGGGGATCTACGAAGGTTTCAACTGTATAGCCGTCCTGTTCGAAGGTAGACTTTATCATCTTCCCCACAATCTTTTCATCGTCAATCACCATAATTCTCGCGCCATTCACCTTTGCTCTCCTTTCTTCTGTTCATCGATAAACTGGCAGCTCGATAAAGAAAGTTGTTCCAACGTTCACTTTGCTTTCGACTCTCATTCTTCCATTGTGATTTTTGATAATACCATAGCTGACGGATAAACCCAGTCCAGTCCCGCGGACACCCTTGGTACTGAAAAATGGAACGAAAATATGAGGTAAATGCTCCGGCAATATGCCAGGTCCGGTATCCCGAACCTCTATTACCACATAATCTCCCTTTTCCTCAAGGTAGGTCCTAATGGTTACCAGACCTCCAGGGGACAACACCTGAATGGCATTTATTACCAGGTTGATCAGGACCTCCTGGATTCTGTTCTCATCAATGTAAACCAGGGGGAGTTTCTCCTGGAGATCTGACCTAACCTCGATACCGGAGACATGGAGCATGTTACGGACGAGCTTGAGCGACTTTTCCACAACGCGATTGATTTCCATTTCCTTGACATTAGCTTTCTTGGGTTTGGAAAAGTCCAAAAGATCTTGGACAATTTTCTCGATTCTCTCGGTTTCCTCTTCAATGGTTTTCATATAACCGACGGTTTCTTCTTTACTGAGGTGATCAGCCAGTTCTATATAGCTTTGGGCGACCAGGGCAATGTTATTGAGCGGATTACCGAGTTCGTGAGCCACACCCGCGGTGAGAATTCCCAAAGAGGCAAGTTTTCTAGACTGGACGATCTGCTCGTACCGACTATCCAGCTCTTCGGACATTGAGTTGATAGCGGCCATAACCGAGCCAAGTTCATCGCCGGTATTATCCCCTTCGACTTTACAAAAATCTCCTTGCGATATACAGGTCGCCGTTCTTTCGATACTTTTAAGAGAGCTCAAGAACTTCGAGAAGAAAAGATAGGTCGCAGCCATGGCCACCAAGATGATTACACAAAAGAAGTAGAACAACACCTTCTTAGAGTGTGAGAGGATATCATTGACCTTCTTTCTCTCCAGGCTGACAATCTTGGCGGAAAACTCTCTTAATTGGCGCCCGCTCTCTCTTACGGTTTTTTGCATGTTTACATCGCTTGCATTGCTTTCTTCCGCCTTCTGAATAGCCTCCTTATATTCTTCGACACTCTGTCTCAGCTCCTCATATTTGCTCTCACCCACGGCGCGAATTATGTTTTCCTGCACGGAAGAGATAGATGCGATACTGTCATCCAGTTCAACCTCAATTTCTTTTAAGAATGACGGATCGCCATACAAGAAGTAATTCTTTTCAGAGAGTCTCATCCCCAGAAAAGAAGCATTCAGATCGTCAGCTATTTCCACAAACTGAAGTTTTGCCAGCATGAATTCCAGGAATTGAAAGGCAACAATATAGATCAGTGCTATAAAGATGATGTTGATGATATTCCCCAACATGACTTTGTGTACGATTTTCATGCTGACTTTCTTCAGTTTGATGGGAAAACCGCAGGTGCTACGATTTTTCCTTTCTTAACCTTCTTATCCTGGCTTCGCCGACAATGGAGTCAAGATTACGCCAACACGGAGGACATTGCAAGTGAGCTCTCGCTCTTTTTTTGGCTAAAGACCTGGCTGAGGGGAGGAGCGTTTCCTACTTGCAATTGAACTAGGGCGGATGTATAAACTTCCTACCCCCCCGTGGGAACATAGTTCTGCCCAGTGCTCATTGTTGTGGGATTGAAGATGGTGAGTGCAACTCTTTTGCCAGAAGTTCCAGATCGAGACCAGGAAAGGACCAGATGCAGAAAACCAAGCGCATGAGGAAGGGGAGGCTATGGTCTCTGGCTACCAGTGTCCCGGAGCTGACCATACTTATCCTACTAATTGTTGGCGGCTATCTTATTATGGGAATATTTTCAAGAGTGGAAGGCACCGAGGTCCTCAGTGCTTCAGCCATGTGGCTCATAATAGCCGGGTGCTTTCTGATAAGCACAGCCGTAGCGGTACTTGCCGTTATTGGCGGCATAGGAGGCGGGGTTATCTTTACGCCAATCATGCTGGGTTTTACCCACATGGACAGTTTGGTAATAAGGGCTACGGGGCTGGTGGTGGCCATGTTCAGCGGCTTGATTTCTTCAGGGCCTTTTATGAGGAGCCAGCTGGCCAATCTGAAGGTAGTCTTCTACTGCGGAGTTCCTATCACCATAGGAGCTCTGGTGGGGAGCGTCAGCGCCATATATTTGCACGAGGCCCTGGGAGCTGTAGGCGATGGCATTGTCCGTCTGTCACTGGGGATTCTCATGCTGGTTGTTGCTTACTTCTTGTTCACCGGCGGCGGCAAAACCGAATATCCTGTACCGAAGCGCATAGATGCACTCTCTGTAAAGTTGAGGCTGAACGGCTCCTATTGGGAATCATCACTGGGCAAGATGGTTGATTACCAAATGGTAAGGGCCTTTTGGGGAGGGATTCTTTTTATTCTCCTTGGCTTTATAGGTGGCTTTTTCGGTTTGGGTGGCGGGGCCTTTCTCACGGCAACCCTCAATCTCATCATGGCTGCTCCAATTAAGATTGCCGCCGCGTGCAGCGGGGTCTTGCTGGCCATAAGCAATGCCACTGCCATCTGGACATATATAACCTATGGCGCGCTCATTGCCATTTTTGCCGCCCCATGGATGCTCGGGCAGGTTGTGGGAGGAATATTAGGGGCCCACCTTTTAATCAGGATCAGGGCCGGCTTTGTGAGGAAGGTCTTGATTCTAATCCTCCTTGCTTCGTCAGTCAAGTTGATCGTGCGGGGAGTGGAGGGAGCATTCGGCATAAATATACCCATTTTGTAGGAGGGCGTCATGAAAGTAGATCGGCCAAGGCCACCGCTCGCCGCTTTGATATACGGAGAGATCGTTTACTGGGGAGTTCTGCTTGGTTCTGTCATTGCACTTATTGGCTCAGTTCTGGCCTTTCTGGGAGACAATTTTGTCCCAGTTTCTTACTGGCTGTCTGCGGTCTGGCAGGGTGAATCCGTTGCTCAGACCTGGGAGGGCGCTACCGGTTCCCTGCCCATGGGACACTGGTATCTTTCCCATCTGACCACGGGTGATTGTTTGACTGCCCTGGGACTCTCTTTGGGTGTTTTTGCCGTTGTCCCGGCCATCTTTCTTTCCGCAGCCGTCCTCTTCAAAGAGGGGGAAAGGCTCTACGGATCGTTGGCCTTGGCTGGCGGGGTGGTAGTTATGATGGGGGTCTTGGGGTTAGCTCCCATGTAGTAGTTAACCTACTCAAGGCCCTGAAGGTTTCAGGTTTATTTCAGGCTGTTCATTTTTTTCGTGTTTGGATAAAGGAGGCCAGCATGTCTATCATCGCCATCTCCAGAGCTTCTTACAGTCATGGCAAGGAGGTCGCGGAAAGGGTGGCGCGCGAGCTGAACTACGAGTGCATCTCCAAAGAAGTCATCAGTCTTGCTTCACAAGAATTTGACGTTCCAGAAAGTTGGCTGCGACGGGCTCTTGAAGAGGCACCTAAATTACTTGATCGCTTCCGGTATGGCAAACAGAAATACGTTGCTTACCTCCGCTCGGCGCTTTTGGAATATGCGGAAAAAGATAATTTGGTCTACCATGGTCTGGCTGGCCATTTCTTGCTGGCAGGCATCCCCAATGTTCTTAGAGTTATGATATCCGCCACCACCGAGGAGCGCGTCAGGGTATTAATCGAGAGAGAAAATGTCTCAGAGAAGGAAGCACTGAAAACCGTAGAGAAGTCTGATAAAGAACGGAGAAAATGGGCGATATGTTTCCATGACAAGGACCCCTGGGATCTCAGCATGTATGATCTTAGCTTGGTTATCGGGAGAATATCCATAGAAGCTGCCGTTGACGAGATTATAACGACCGTCAAGCTCCCTGCCTTTCAAACTACCCCGGAGTCTCGCCGAATTGTTGAGAACCAAAGCCTGGCTGCCAGGGTAAAATCAGATTTGATGAACTTTTACCATGACGTCGAGGTTTCAGTTGAGAACCATACGGTCGTTGTCCATATAAAGCGCAGTTTGAAGCAGGAAGAAGCTCTCACGGAAGATATCGAGGAAATTGTCAGGCATATACCCGGGGTGAAAGACGTCCGTGTGGATGTCATCCCGGTTTACTAGAGGCCAGGGAATCAAATATCACCTACCCTGTTTTGGTACGGATTTTTTGCACTACCCTCAATGATATACTCTAAGTCTCAAAGATCAAAGAGATAGCAACCTAGACACCTGGGCGGAGGAGCTGCCACGACTGCGCCAGGCAGCCCCCCGCCGATGGTGGGGCCCCTCCGGTGAGGGTTTTTGTGTTCTCCTTTTCAGAGTGAACCTGAAGGACTCTCAAACTTGATTGCAATGCCCTCGACGGTTGTGCAGGTAAAACAAAAGACGTTATAGATTGGCACGAAGCCATAAAGACTGCTGGAAACCGAAAGATTGATCAAGGCATCGCCACCTGTTTCTGTAAGAGCTTTATCCATTGCTGCTTTGAAGGTGGAATCCCCCCAGGGTATGATTCCAAGAAGAAAATAACGACAGGCTTTGCCTCTAGCGGGTCCAATAACCTTATATGGATGGGAAGAGGTTAAGAGTGAGCCAGGTTCGGCCACGCTTTTTGTCACCATTCCCAGATTCCCGGTTGAACTGCAAGCCGCAAGCAACAGTATCATGGCTAATAGCAAAATTATCTTTCTCATACTATCCTCCTTTTACCTGGTAAATGCTCCCTTTAGACACGAGGAATTTTTTTCTATTTTGTAATTTGTAGAATCGACTCCGGAGTGAGGGCAAAAGGCAGTTGGCTTGCCAGACTGTGGTTTATGTCAGCAAAACGCGAGGCGACAATGGGCTGGCCAAAGATTGGCTTGATTAATCTCTGTGTGCTAATAGGCTTGCTGTGTCTCAGTTGTGCTCCCCAGGGGAAGACCCGGGTGCTGGTGCCGGCAGAGTTCGATCTGGGCAAATACAAGACCGTGGCTGTGGCGGACTTCCAAGGCCAAAGTGACGAGTGGAGCAAGAGAATCGCTTCCTGGTTAGAGGAAGATCTCACCAAGGTGAAAGTGGAAGGAGAGCCTTACTTCAAGGTGGTTCCTCGCTCCCGACTATCTGAGGTCCTTGAGAAGTACAAGTTGCAGGGGAAAAACCTGGCAGATCCCGAAATTGCCCGCCAGATTGGGCACCTTTTGGGCGTTGCGGCAATTTTTACCGGTACTGTCATCGAGGCCCATACCGAGCAATGGATATATGTCTATTGGAGGCTTGGGGTGATCTTGACAGCTCGGGTAAAGTTCGCTGTTCAGGTTATCAGCACCAGAAGCGGCAGGGAGATACTTGATGAGACCGTCAGCCGGACACGGAAAGAAGACGTCACCGGGGCAGCGGAGCTTGCTCAAGAGGAATCCCTGGAGGAGCCGTTGACCAGCTGTGCCCGGGAGGCGGTGGAGAAATTTGTGCACAAGATCGCACCCTATTATGTGGTCCAGTAAAAAAGAGGTGCTGTGTTGCTCAGTTAGCATATAAGCTAAGATTCTCCCTTTTTTAAAGAGATGTTCCACCCGTCATTAAAAATCTGGAGATCTCAGACTATAGAACAGACCAGGGAAATACTGCCGGTGTTGATTGGTCGGTATGCTACCCTCAATTCATAGATGTAAGCGTTTGTTTCGCAGGAGTTTCTTCCACAAGCCCAGAAAACCGGGAGGCGGCTGAATGGACGAAAAGGACAAACTGTCAGGAATCGAAACCTACCTCAAAGAGTTGTTTCCCCAATGTGCTATTGCGAACATGCGAGATTCCAAATCGGGCAGATATATCTTTCGCGTCCATGCACCCACTGGTGAGACAAAACACACCATAGTTGCTTCCAGAGAATTCATCAGAGACAATGAAGTGGGGGATATGGTCATTTGTCTTAAATTATATAATCTTAAAGGATATCTTGAAGTATTTGGAAACAAAGAGATTTTGGTAACCAATGATGGTATAAATCCAGAAGGAATACGCCCTTCAGTAATCGAATGACCAGCAAATCAGGATTGGTCTCTAAAAAAAGGGAGATGCGATTCTTTCATCACCAACCTAGCCTGGGCTGACCGTCACGCTAGAAGAGGCACTATGGACACCTGGAGACAATGGCGCTATCCTGGAAGCTGGAAGCTCTTCCGTCTGGATGATCGACTTTTGCTGATTATTGTTGGCGTGGTAGTAGGCATATGTAGTGGCTTGGCCTCGGTTGCTCTCAACCGCTCGCTGGCAGCAATGCTCGAATGGCTTAGTGATTTCCGGCATATTTGGTGGGCCTTCGTGCTCCCGGGCATTGGTGCGGCCCTCTCTTCACTTTTTCTAGAGAAAATCATGAACGAAGGGGCCGGGCATGGAGTGCCCGAAGTTATTTATAGTGTGTCCCGCCACCGGGGGCTTCTGCGCCTCCGCACAAGCATTTCCAGATTAATCTCCAGTTGCCTTACCATAGGTAGCGGGGGTTCTGCTGGTCCCGAAGCCCCTGTGGTCATTAGCGGAGCGGCGATCGGCTCCAATATCGCCAGATTTTTTTCGTTGAACGACAGCCAAAGGGTGGCGCTGGTGGGTTGTGGTGCCGCCGGGGCCATATCCGCCATCTTCAATGCCCCTATCGCCGGCATGGTCTTCGGCATGGAGGTCATCCTTACTGAATGGTCGGCGGTAAATATTATTCCCGTGGGAATTGCTTCCGTGGCAGGCACCGAGATAAGTCGTATCCTGCAGGGCAATCAGATCCCTTTTTCCCACCATCAGTTCAACCTTGACCTGGTTGATATCATCGCCTGCTTGGGGCTGGGCATAGTGACAGCCATTGCCTCCATAGTTTTCAGCCGTATGATCCATTACATACACGAGCTGTCGAACAAAGTTTCCCTGCCTCCATGGGTGCGTGCCGGCGCTGGAGGTTGTGTCGTTGGCCTTATGGGTTTTTTCCTCCCTGTTGTGCTTGGGGAGGGTTACCAACCGGTCAGAGCGGCAATCGAAGGGATGTTCGAACCGGGTCTCCTCTTTGCTGGGTTGCTGACCCTTGCCAAGATTCTGGCGACTGCTGTCACCCTTGGCTCGGGTGGCTCAGGCGGCATCTTTGCCCCCTGTCTGGTGGTGGGAAGTTTTGCCGGCCTGACCTATCACCGGGCCCTGACCTTCATCTGGCCCCAGGTGGCGTGGACGAGTGAGGGCTGCTTTGCCCTGGTGGGCATGGCGGGTCTCATGAGTGGGGTGCTCCAGGCACCCCTTACGGGCATCTTCCTCATCGTTGAAGTTACCGGGGGATATGAAGTCATATTGCCCCTGATCATAGTGGCGGCCATTTCCACTGCCATCTGTCATTATGTGGAACCAGCCTCCTTCTATTTGCAGGAGCTGGTCGAAAAGGGACCAATTCGTAGACCCAGGACAGATGCCGGTATTCTGGCAAACTTGAGTCTGAAAGAGCTTGTCGACCAGGACTGCATACGAGTGCCCCGAACTATGTTGCTCGGGGATTTTCTATGGGCCATAAGAGAATCGCCCAACAACTGTTACCCAGTTGAAGATGAAGAGACCGGCGATTTCCTGGGAATGATATCCTTAAATGATATCAAGCCGTATCTCCTCGAGCCGGAGATCTATGACACTGTACCCATCGGGCAAATAATGGATATTGGGCCGGTGGTCGCCAGTCCAGACGACGAATTATCCGAGATCCTGGACAGGATGGAGGCACAGTATCTGAGCGCTATTCCGGTGGTGGCAAAAGGAAAGTTCATCGGTATGCTTGAAAAGGCAGCTATTCTGGAACAGTATCGTCAAGAGCTTATAACACAGACTCGCCACCTGAAGACATGAGAGGAGGGCCGAATGCAGCGGCGACTGTTGCATATTTTCAGAAACACCCCCCTTGGGAGAGAAACCCTGCTGCAATCTGTCTACTTTTGCAAGAAGGTTAAGCTTGAACTGGCTATTTACATCCCCGAGTTTGCAAAGTTCTTAATGTATTTTGAAAACGACGTGGTCCAGGTTGACCTTGACCGCTCCTATCTCACATCTCCGGATACCGCGTTGATGAATGCAAGCACCATAGCAGAGCAGGGCGGGCTAGAAGCGGAATTCCTGGAAGCCAAAGATTTTCCTGCCTCCTCCCTGCCAGCCCTGCCGACCAATTTTGACTATATGTCCTGCCCCCGGAGCATAAGTGATCGGTCTGCAAGACTAGGCTTCGGCCACATTGGCCCCAAGGTGAGACGGTTGGTTAATTCCGCTCGTTTTCCGGTCCTTATGCCCAGTTCGGCCTATAAGGAGTGGCATAGCCTAGCGGTATTTTCCTGGGGCTCAGGCAACGCGGTAAATGCTCTCAGGCTGGGGTTAAAAATCAG
>JARRNM010000089.1:14954-27141 GCA_037384945.1 Deltaproteobacteria bacterium | reverse complement strand
TTGCGCACTGGCTCTCTGGTTTTTCTTAACTGATTAAAACGATATAATTATAAGTGGTAATCTGTGGAGAGCTCAAGTTTTCTCCTGCACTGGGTGGCAGGGGAATTATATGTGCGCAGAATTTGCGCAGTCAGGAACCATTAATTCACAAATAATGTTTAATTTCAATTAGATATCGATTTGGCACAGAGGTTGCGACTAGGTTGTGTGAGCTTTTTATGGACTGGAACAATGGCTTAGGTCACCATCGAGGCTCTTCAAGAAAATTATCAATCAAAGCAGGTGAATCAATATGAGTGGGACAATGGTATGGACATTCCTTGGCTTAGCCGCAATATTCGGCCCTCTTGTAGGACTGGGGACACGATCCTTCGTAAGAGGATTATTTATGTTCCTCGTATTCCTCGGTCTGGCACTGAGTGCTCTTTTGACCGTGGTCAGGGTACCGGAAGTAGCGTCCTTTTTTCTTGGACAGGTCATTGTTATGGCGGCGGCATACGGCTTTTTAAAGCTTGTAAAATCTGAGAGCCTGATAAGTATCAAGAAGGAATTTTCAAAAGGCGGGGGTGACTCTTGTCATTAGACGTAGAAACCCCAGGCACCATTCTCGCGTAACCGACTAGAACCAAGGGGTCTAAAGGAGGTGATAAGCATGGCCAAAGATCCAGTCTGTGGCATGGAAGTGGATGAGAAAAAGGCGGCTGCCAAGTCCCAGCATGGGGGAAAGACCTATTACTTTTGCGCTCCGGGGTGCAAAAAGGCCTTCGATTCAAATCCTGGCAAGTACACGGGAGGAGAACACAAGATGCACGGACATGGTGGTCACAAAATGTAACCAGGACCTCCTCTCGAGGTCATAGCCCATTGGCGATAATGGTAGGGGGCGTGGCGCGACTTTCACCTTAACAATTCCCCGAGAATATTCGGGCAAACCACTTGCTGCCGACCCTGTGCAGACGGTAATCCGGGGGGAGAAAGTGGAGAGAATCTATCGAGAATAATACCGCATGTGTTATAGTCCCATGCAATACCCTCTGGCCTAGTGTCCATCCGGAAACTCTATGAACTTTACCTGGGAAATAAAGACAGCCACTGCAAAGGATGTGCAACCCACCGTCGAGCAGCTTACTGATCACATGAACGCTGGGCAGCGCCAGGCTTTCCGCGACAAAATCCACCGTTACATAAAAAAGCCGGATCGCGACCTTATCCTTGCTGTGCGGGGGTTTCAGGTTTTGGGCCTGGTTTGCGTTATCGAGCAGGCGGAGTTACCCCCCGGCCTGACTGTCGAGACCATTGACTATTTAAAGAACTTCGCTTACGGCACCCAACTTCTGGTGCACCCGTCCTTCCGCCGCAGGGGTATCGGCGGCAGTCTTCACACCGAGGCCGAGTCTTGGGCCCGCAGGAGAGGGTTGGCGGGATATTGGCACATAACCCACCGCATGGCCCATTGGTACGAGAAAGACTTCGGCTATCAGCAAATTGCCCGGATTGAGGTGAAAGGGGCAGACAAAATCGTCATGGCCAAAAAGTTTGACTGATCTGGAACGCTCAAAAATCTTTATCAAGAGGCTGTCCGGCAACCCCCTGAATGCCTGCCACTGTCATTCTGAGCCCTTCGGCAAGACCTGTCGGCGAGCTCAGGTCGAGTCGCTCAGGAGAGGCTCCGCGAGAATTTCATGCTGTAATCCTGAGTCCTTCGATTTACTCAGGACAAACTCCGCGACGGATCTCGAGATTCTTCGGCTCGCGCCTCAAAAGATAAAGTGAGAAAAGATAGAGATAGGAGGCAGCAGCTTTATGCCTGGGGAGAAGTCCAAACTCCTGGTCATTGATGACGACGAGTCCATACGCAAAGTCTTGACCGTCACTTTGCGAGATGCCGGCTATCAGGTCCTGACAGCCGAGAATGGAGAGAAGGGCTTAAAGCTTTTTGCCGACGAACAGCCTGACATTATCCTCTGCGATCTACGTATGCCCGGCATGGATGGAATCTCCGTACTCAAAGAGATCAAAGCCAGAGCTCCTGACAAAGAAGTTATAGTTATCACTGCCTATGCCGATATGGACTTGGCAGTCAAAGCCTTGCAACTGAAAGCTTCCGATTTTATTACAAAACCGGTAAGTACCGCGGCTCTGGAAGTAGCCCTGGAAAGGGCCGAAGAAAGGCTCGACTTGACTCGGGAGCTCCGCGAATACACGGAACTCATCGAAAAACGGTGGTTGGACACGGCAGAGGAATTGGCTAAGACCTACCAGTTTCAAAAGAATCTGATTGAGAGTTCCATCGACGCTATCATTGGTTGTGATCCACAGGGTAAGGTGATTATTTTTAACAAGGCTGCTGAGACAGTATTAGGCTATCGAAAGGAGACGGTACTGGGAAAGCTGACTATTGATCACTTTTTTCCTCCGGGGAAGTACGATGAACTGAAGGAGAACCTCTGCAGCAGCGACTACGGTGGTAAGAACCGCCTTAGCCTCTATGAAACAAGCTTAGTGGCTCTATCAGGACAGCTAATCCCTGCCCAGTTCTCCGGGGCGGTCTTACACGAAGCTGAAGAGGAGATTGGTTCTGTCGCCTTTTTCCGTGATCTCCGGGAGATTCGCCGCCTTGAGCAACAGTTTGCAGATCAGGCCCGACTGCTCCATCAAGACAAGTTGATCTCTCTGGGGAGGCTGGCGGCCAGCGTTGTGCACGAGATCAACAACCCCTTGGCAGGTGTTTTGAATTACGCCCGCCTTATGCTCAAGATTTTAAAAAAGGGCCCAGTAACCGAAGAGTATCGGGAGAAATTTACCAACTATTTAAACCTTATGGAAAATGAAACCGACCGCTCCTCGAAAATTGTTTCTAACTTGCTGGCATTTTCCCGCAAGTCTGAAGTGGAGTTCAGTGATCTGCCAATCAATGAGCTGGTTGAGAAATGTTTGATGCTCAGCGGTCACAAGCTCAAGCTTGCCAACATAACTGTCGAGAGACAATTGCCGGAGAGACTTCCCCGAGTCAGGGGCGATTACAACCAGTTACAACAGTGTGTCGTCAACCTGATCTTCAATGCCATAGATGCCATGCCCGAGGGAGGAAAACTGACAGTCTCCACTTCCTATAATGCCAGCGAACGCAAGCTTGCCATTCGGGTGAGTGACACCGGAGGCGGTATCGACCACAATGATCTACCCCGGATTTTTGAACCATTTTTTACCACCAAAAGTGCAGGCCAGGGACTTGGCCTGGGTTTGTCTATGGTCGAGGGGATAGTTGAACGCCACAAAGGTTCTATCGAGGTTACAAGTGAGATAGGTCAGGGGACCACTTTTATTATCAAATTGCCGGCCAAGAACTAGTGCCTTTCTAGTCCCTACCACGAAGGTCACCAGGGAAATGGAGTAATGGAGTGTTGGAGTGATGGGATTGCAAATTTAAGATTGCAGATTGCAGTAAAAGGGCGTAATTCAAATCAGTGGCGTTGGAAAAGATGTGAGAGTGAAAATTTTACGGGCACGCTCTTGATATGATACAGCCAAAAGAGGAAGAGGGCTAGAACCAGGAAAAAAGAGTCGCGAAAAAGAGTGAGAATACTCATGGGGTCACTGCCCTGAGTGGTAAAACATCCACAGTGAATGTCCAGACCCCGGGCCAGATTAATTCCCAGGGCCCCTAGAAAAGCTATCATCAGCCCGCTTAGGATCAAACTGCTTCCTCGAACCCACACACCCAAGACCAGCAGACCCCCACTCAAAAGCTCAAGCCAAGGCAAACACAGAGCTACCAGGTTCACCGCCGCCTCGGGTGAGAGTTGGTAGTTATACACTGCCTCGGCAAAAAGCTCCGGATGCCTTATTTTGTCCAGACTGGCATAAATAAACACACCCCCCAAGACAATTCTCGCCGCCAATTCTAGAGTGGGATGAGTCAACCAGCTATGCACTCCGATTTTACCGTTTACCGAGTTCATGAAACCATTTCGTTAGAGCAGAGTCCTAAATCTTCAGGCTACCTAGAGCGGGCAGCGGACAGCAAGCAGCTGGCAGTAACACCTTAAGAATTGCGGGCTGTCTGCTGCCTGTTGCCGGCTGCCAGCTGACTCAAGGTCCCTTGACTACCGGTTGACCGGCTGCTTTCCATTGCTGGATTCCGCCGGTAAAAATCTCCACATGTTCCAGACCAGCAAAGAGTAATTTCTCTGTTAGTTCCACGCTCATGTCACAGCTAGCACCATCACAGTAAGTGATTACCCTCGGCGCGGCCAACAAGCGCTCCTTTAATTTTGGCAGAAGCCGATCAAAATCTTTCACCGGCAGGTTAACCGCACCAGGAATGTGGCCGGCTTTGAAGAAATCCGGATCGCGAGCGTCCACAAAAAGTGCATAACCCGCCTCATATGCCTCCCTGGCCTCTTTGAGCGAGACTGCCGGAAGACCCCCTGTCAACTGCTCATTTAGAACCTTCTTTTGCCAATTCTCCACCCAGGGGATTCCATCTGGGCGAAAGCTATTCACGGCAAGACCGATAGTTCCTGAAAGGAAAACAATTGCAAGTGCTTGGAGGAGGGATCGTTTCATGGATGCACGAGGATACGCTTGTCCTGTTCTTCGGTGATTAGGCCAATACAAGAGGCTGCAGGAGTTTGCAATTCTTGCAAGCGACCTATGAGTCGCTCCGTTCTATCGGCGGGCACTGCTATGAGCAACCCTCCAGCTGTTTGCGGATCGGCCAACATCAAGGAAATTACCCTCTTCAACCCCTTTTCATAGTGAATATGTGGACTGACGTATTTCAAGTTGGTATGGGTGGCCGCAGGAATCTTTCCTTTACGGACAAGCTCCCAGGCCTCTTCAAGGGTGGGCACACTATGGGCAGATATTTCCGCACTGACCCCACTGGCCTGGGTCATCTCTAGAAGATGTCCCAAGAGGCCGAATCCTGTCACGTCAGTAACAGCATGCACACCAATTTCTCTCGCAGCCTGAGCTGCATTTTTGTTCAGAACAGCCATTAGTTCCCCGACCTTTTTAACTAAAGCATCGGTGGCTATCCTTCTTTGGATGGCCGAAGAGATCGCCCCCACTCCCAAAGGCTTGGTAAGGACCAGATCATCACCCGGTTTCGCCCCGCTATTGGTGCGAATCTGCTCGATCTCAGCGTAGGCTGTAACCACCAAACCGTATTTCAGTTCGCTGTCTTCAATGGTGTGCCCCCCTAGCACGGAAATGCCGGCTTCTTTGGCCTTGTCGGCACCACCACGAAATATCGCGCTCATGACCTCAATAGGCAAACTGTGATGGGGGAACCCCATAATACTGAGAGCGAAAAGGGGTTCAGCAGCCATGGCATAGATGTCACTAAGAGAATTTGCTGCGGCAATTTGACCGAAGGTGTAAGGATCGTCCACAATAGGAGTGAAAAAGTCCACAGATTGAACAATGGCATGCGTTTCATTTACCCGGTAGACGGCACAGTCGTCCGCTGTGCTAAATCCCACCAATACGTTGGGATCCTCCACCGGCGGCATGGTTTTAAGAACTTCGGCCAGATCCTCCGGCCCGATTTTGCAAGCTCAACCGGACTTGCCCACAAAACGAGTAAGTTGCCCGTGGTCGGCCGAAATTTTTGGAAATAACCGGTCAATAAGTTGTTTGCCCAAGGCAGCCTTCATCTTTTATCCTTTAGCCCGGATGTTACGAGGATTGCCTACTGCGCTCATTAACTTAGCTCTACAAAAAATCATTTTTTCTTTCGGAAACAATGGCACAATTCGCCAAACCTGTCATTCCGGACGAGCCCGCCTAACCGGACGAGATCCGTAATCTAGTGAAAGTTCAGTTACGTCATTCGGTACCTGGTTCCCCGCCTTCGCTGGGACATTGTCTGGATTCCGGCTCGCCCTGTATAATAGGGTTCCCTCAGGAAAATTCAACAGGGCTCGCATCGTCCATTGCGGGACTTGGCCGGGATGACGGACTGCGTCCCGGCATCTTGAGGGAAAAGGGAACCTGAAGCTCCCGTACGGAGCTAACTACATATGTATTTTACCTATTTCTTAACATTACCAGTTATCAAAGTTAAGCTTCAGACCATTTTAGGTCAAATAGAAAATCACGATCATGGCTATACCACCTATAGAGAAACTGAATGCCAAAGCTAACCAATCTCGGACCCCCTACCCTTCGGATCATTGGAATACTGGAATACTGAAAGAACAGAATGCTGGTGCCTCTTCTCCCGCCGAAGGTCACAAGTCAATGAGCTCTGGATCAAAACTTGCGGCTGCGGATGATATTGACAATCAGCCAGAGACCAAGAACTCCGGAAACTATGTAACCGATGATTCCCAGGGCAGGAAAGCCGAAAAGTAAAGGCTTCACTCCAGTGGTAATTATCATAGACGAGGCTACGATCAAGGCAGCTATAATTATGCCTAGAGTAAGTCGGTTAGTGATATTCTCCAGGGTGCTGCGAAGTCCACCCAGATTCGCATGCTGGAATCGAATATTCAGTTCGCCCCGATCAATCTTTTCTATGATTTGCCTGAACCTCGAGGGCAACTCTTTTTGTAGGGTGAAGAGGGTGGAAAAGTTACGGCGCAGATCTCTCCAGAGAACCTGCGGTTTCCAACGTTCCAAGGCCAACTTTTTGACAAAAGGTTTGGCCTCTTCCACCACATTAAGCTCGGGGTAGAGTTCACGGGCTGTTCCCTCAGCGGTGATTAGCGCCTTGATCATCACCGCCAAATCTGTCGGCACCCTGAGCTTATTCTCCCTCAGCATGGTAGTGATATCCAGAAGCAAGTGGCCAATATTTAATTTCTGAATGGGCAGACTGTGATAGATGTCGAGGATGTCCAAAATCTCCCTCTCCATACCTGTTTCAGGCCTGCTGCCGTCAGCTCCGGCCAGGTCGAGGAGAATCTCCTCTATCCTCTCGCTGTCTTTATCTACTACCGCATTGATCAAGTCTATCAGTTCGTAACGCGCTCTTCGGGTCAGCCGCCCCACCATGCCCCAGTCCAAGAGGCAGAAGACATTGCCCTCCAGAATCATCACGTTGCCGGGATGGGGATCGGCATGGAAAAACCCGTCTTCCAGGACTTGCTTTACCGTTAACCGCAGACCACGCCTCGCCAGAAGTTTCCGATCAATTTCAGTGTCTGTGCCCAGATCCTTCATTTTGATTCCTGCAACCAGTTCCATGGTAAGAACATGTTCGCTGCAATAGGCTTCATAGAGGCGTGGAATGTAAACTTCCTCAACTCCCGCAAGATTGTTTCGACAGATTTTCATATGGCGAGCCTCACGAGTGAAATCAAGCTCCGCCAGCAATATCTTCTCGATCTCTTGCGCCAGTTTGGGAAGATTATAGATCTTGCTCCATTCCATGCGCCCGTCCAGTTGCCCTGCAATGAGTTTAAGGATGTAGAGATCGGGCTCTATGATCTGGCGAATTCTGGGCCGCTGAACCTTGACTGCCACTACCTGTTTGTCCTCCCGAATAATAGCCTCATGAACTTGAGCCAGTGAAGCGGCCGCCAGTGGCTCCTCATCGAAATAGGAGAAAACCTCCGAGAGTGGTCGCTCGAGACTCTTTTCTACCACTTTTTTGATCTCCTCGTATTTCACCGGGGCAACCTCATCCTGGAGCTTGCGCAGCTCGAGGATCAGGGGTCTGGGGATTAAATCGGGACGGATGCTCATTATCTGGCCAAATTTGATGTAGGTGGGGCCCAAATCTACCAGCATGTGGCGGATCCGCTCCCAGGTACTCATCTCCCGATCGACCTTGCGGATTTTTTCGATAAGGACCTTTCCCGGCAAGTCCAGCCGCTCAACCACGTCGTCAAACCCGTAGCGAAAAAGGGTTATGGCGATGTCCTTGAAGCGGGCGAGACGCGTTACCGCCTTTATCTCCACCCTTTACTCCTCTTTGGCTTTCTCCACTAGGACAAGCCGCTTTTCGAGATTGTCGACCCGCTCTTTTAACTCCTGAAACTCTCTCTTGCTGCCGATGTCAAAACCGTCTAGTCCCTTCCTCACTGTTTCAGTCATCTTTTCCTGAATTTCATCCCACTGATGCCTGCCGCTTTCCACCAGCTCGTTTGCCAGTTTCTCTGCTTCCTCCCTGGAGATCTTTCCATCTTCCACCAAACGTTGGGTAGCTTCCTCTACCTTCTCCTTGGTCACCACCGCAGCACCCAGGCTCGCCAGCAAGCTCTTCCTGATCATTTCAATCAAAGCCATGTCGAATCCTCCTCAAGTCACATTTTATTACTCTCCTTGCCAGGCTCTCTGGTTGTCTGGCAACCAGAAATGGTACAAAGCCTGTGTCCTTGCTCATACAGTTCAATTCTAGGGACGTAGGTGAGGAATGTCAAACTAAGGATCTTTGAGAATTCAAGATTTCAGATTGCAGACTGCAGATTTGCTAAGGCATAGGGCATAGAGCATGGAGCATAGAGAAAGACAGCTGGCAGCTAGCAGCTGGCAACAGGCAGCAATTTTTCATTGGGTAAGAGTTTTTGGCTGTCAGCTGCAAGTTGTCAACTGCGTGCTTCAGTGCCTAGTGCTTAGTGCATAGTGCCTAGTAGAACTGACCTCCGATCTCTGACCTCTGACTTCTGACCTCTGACACCTAGCTCCGACTCCTTTGCTTCTAAAATCTGCATTCTCAAATCTCTCTGACTTGATCCTGTCACCTTCTTTGCATACAATGATGCCACCACCGACTCCTCAAAGAATAGGAATATAGATGAATAAGATAGTGACAATCGACGATGTCTCTTTGCACTTGAGCCACCCTGATGAATTGCCCATGATTTGGGTGGGTCAAAAAGAACTCATGGATCAGATTCTTGCTGCCTGGTTAGTGGTTGATCAGGATGACCTGCCTCTGAATCCTCGTCTCATAGGCAAACCGGGGGTAGGCAAGACCACTCTTGCCTATGCGGCCGCCAGGAAGCTCAACCGTGAAGTTTACATGTTCCAGGCAACAATGGATACTCGCCCCGAGGACCTTCTGGTGACTCCGGTAATTTCGGAGGCTGGCAAGATTCAATACGTGGCTTCATCTATAGTCACCGCCATGATTCGCGGTGGAGTAGCCATACTGGACGAAGGCAATCGGATGAGCGAAAAGAGTTGGGCCTCTCTCGCACCTTTGCTGGATAGCCGCAGGTATGTCGAGTCCATAGTAGCAGGAATCAAAATCCAGGCCCATGCCGATTTCCGTATATGTGCCACCATGAACGACGACGCCAGCACCTTTGAACTCCCTGAGTACATTCACTCCCGTTTGCAACCGCAGGTATTTATTGACTTCCCAGAGCGTGAAGAAGAAAAAATGATTCTTGCCCAGAACCTTCCTTTTGCCGATGAGATGATTCTGAATTATGTGGTGGAGTTCCTGCAGATGAGCCACATGGCACAGGAACGTTACACTGTCCGCGACGGTATCAACATTGGCCGCTACGCTATCAAGCTTCTCTCCACCTCTCGAAAACTGAAATGGCCCCGGCGGGTACCGCCATCTGCCAAACAAGTCCGGTATTCTCTTGACCAGGCCATCCGTCTCATTCTTGGGGAAGAAGCCCGTGGTTATTTGCCGCAACCAACCGAGGAGAGCGAAGACTGATGATGAGGCATTGACATGTGGGAGTGGCTTTCCAGCCACGACTTGCTCCACCTGCCGGCTCCTTTGATCGCGGCTAAAAGCCGCTCCCACAAAGACTGATTAACTCTGTATCCTGGTAACCGATAGCAAACAAGAAAGATGAAAAAAGAAGACGGTATTTTTTATAAAAACATCTGCTTCGTGCCGGTACTCCACGGTCGGCTTGAATTCGCCCAGGCAGTGATTCGCTGGTTTGCTCGCTGGCGACCAGATGCAGTGGCGGTGGAGTTCCCCAATACATTGAAGGAACCGTTGCTCAGGGGTTTGATGAGGTTACCCTTGCTCTCGGTCATTCTCTACGGCGAAAAAGATGACACCCAGGTTTATCTTCCTCTGGAGCCCACCGACGGGGTTGTAGAGGCTTCACGCCTTGCCCTGGAGCACGATCTTCCCCTTCATTTCGTCGACCGCGACCTCGAAGGGATGCCTCAGGTAAAAGAGGTATTCCCGGATCCTTACTCCATAAATCGCATTGGTCACACGGTCTACTGTCAGGCGTACGCGGCTCAGTACGCTCATCGGCAATCAACCAGACAGGACCTGTTGCGGGAAGCCAATATGGCTTACCACTTGCAGAAATTGCGGGAAGAGCACCAACGCGTGCTCTTTGTTTGTGGTATCAGTCATTACCCGAGCATTTTGGCCAAAGTCGCCAGCCCCCAGGCGCAGCCCATTGGACGTCAGCAGCGTCAGGGAGTAATCCTGGCCCACCTTGCTCAGAGATCCAGCCGGGAAATCATGTCCGAAATCCCTTTTGTTGCGGGGCGTTACGAAAGAGCGAGGCAGGATCTCCTTTCCCTCTGGCGGGACAATCCCGAGGCTTACCCACCCGTCGATCGGTTGGCAGAGCATGAAGCTCTTCTCCAGGAGGCAGCCAGTCAACATCTGAAAAACTCTCAGGAGGAGGTGACCCCTAACCAATTAGCTGTTCTCCGTCGCTTCGCCAGGAATTATTCATTTGTTCAGGGATTTCTTGCTCCAGACTTCTACCAGCTCGTAGTGGCGGCCCGGGGTGCAGTGGACGACAATTATTCTTATGAGGTCTGGGATCTCGGCAGCAAGTACCCATGGCAAGAGGAAAGTCCCGCTCTTCCCACAATCGAACTCCGCGGAGAGGACCTATTTCTCAATCAGAAAAAAATCCGCTTTCACCGCAGCTTCCGTACCATGCGGAGACGGTTAGTGCCTGTTCCAGTGAAGAAAAAGCGATTGCAAGAGCACCAACCCGGAGAATGGAAACGGCAATGGCAAGGACACATGATCTGCTCCTATCCCCCAGAAGATCTGGTGGTCGAAGGTTGGGGCCACTATATTAAAAAGAAGGCCGGTCAGATTCTGGCCGCAGAAAACAGCCGCACTGTTCTTTTTACCAGTTCTCTTCTCGATGGGATCGATTTGCGTGAGACCATACGCAACTGGCACGAAGGCAAGCTCTATGTGAAGGAGAACCGGCCCTTGCAAGGAAAAGTGGGCTCGGTAGTCCTTATTTTCGACGAAGATCAACCCAAGAAGGGCGAACCCGAAAGGTTTCCCTGGCGGGTCACCTGGCTGGGTGAACACGAGCAGGAATCGGACATGGCCTTTTATGCCACTCCTTCCGGTAACAATCTGATTGGACCGGGGATCTCCCGCTGCCAGTACGGTGGCTTCATGCTCACCTATCCTCCCATGCGGGTCTACGACATCTGGCATGATCCTTTCTTTGAGACAGCCCAAAGTAAACCGGAACGCTTGCTGCTGGCTGCCATCGACTATTGTGAGGAATCCCAGATTGCTTACATCGCAGCCAAGCCGCCGCGAAGCTGGTGCTACTCAGTAGCCAGCCATTACCGAAAGAAGATAATCTACTTACCCATCGGTATGTTTTCGCCGGTCTTTCTCAAGAAAATAAGGAGTTTTCACGTTCTCGACGGTCATTACGTCCGCGAATATGCAGGAGAGTATGTTTAGAATTCAGAAGACAGAAGACAGAATCCAGGAGCTAGGAGAAAGAGGCCAGAAGTCGGAGGTCAGAGGTCAGATGACGGATGACAGAGGACAGAGGATTCAAAATACTGAATATCGAACAGCAGAACAAGGAACCGCAGAATGCTGAAGTAATCACTTCGATATTCGATATTCCTTGTTCGATATTCTGCGGTTCAAAGAAACGGCAGCTTAATTCTGTCCTCTACCCTTTACAATAAATGACAGCGTAGCGTAGTGACCCAACGACGGCGAAGCCTATAACGACTCAAATAGCGCCATTCGTTATGCTTCTTCACCTCTCCCCCTGAGACAGAGGTAGACCAATGAAAAAGATCCTTTTCCTCCTCCTTGTTTTTTCCCTTGCCCCGGGCCTCCCCAGCTTCGGCGAAAACTATGTCCTTGAAGGACAGATGGGATCGGATATCGTCTACCAACTCCAGCAGCAGGTAAAAAATGGGCCGGGAACCCGCAAATTGGTCTTGAGTTTTGTAGTACCCCCAACCTTCACTTCTCCCACCTATAACCAAGAGATCCACGGATTCAAATTAG